>CAVEBK010000009.1:0-19492 GCA_963613915.1 uncultured Collinsella sp. | reverse complement strand
ACGTAATGGTTCGGGCAATCATTTCCCCGTTTTTAGAAAATCTTTTATACTCCTGCTTTTCCGCTGAACGTCTGAGAGTTGCAAAAAAAATAAAGAGAATTACCAGGAATGCTATTGTTAAAATTGCTGCAAATTTTACAGAAAGCTTAAAAACAATTGAATTTTTCATTTTAGTCCTGAATGTTTTTCATCATATAACCGGCACCACGGACTGTTTTTATGTATTCTGTGCCGGCAACCTGATCAATTTTTGAACGAAGATAGCCTATGTAGACGTCAACTGTGTTTTCGTCGATAAAATGCCCGGTTCCCCAGATTGAATCAAGAATCCGGGAGCGGCTTAAAACTTTTTCCTGGTTTTCCATAAAAAGTTTGAGCATAAGGTATTCTGTTTTTGAAAGATTTAATGCGTTGTCGTTTAACGTTACCTTCATGCTGTCCGGAGTAAGCTTTAATTGTCCGTTTTTCAGTTGAATTGATCTTGAATTCTGCTGACCAGAGCGTCTGAGAACTGCACTCATTCTTGCAAGGAGTTCTTCAATTTCAAAAGGTTTTGCAATGTAGTCGTCTGCCCCTGCATTCAGTCCGTTTACTTTATCGTAAGTTTCGCCGCGGGCTGTAACCATTATTACCGGCACGCCGGAAGTTTTTCTGATCCTGCGCAAAACTTCAAGTCCGCTTAATTCTGGAATCATTACATCGAGAAGAATTAAGTCCGGAGAGTTTTTTGCAAAAAGTTCGAGGGCCTGTCTTCCGTCAAATGCCGTACAGGTTGAATAACCTTCGTGCTGAAGTTCTGCATTTACAAAGTCTGAAATACCTGCGTCATCTTCTACTATTAAAACTGTTTCCATAAATATTTTTCCTGGAGATTTTTTTTTAGTCGAAATTACGATATTCAAATAAAACCGCAAAACTTATGTCTGGTTACGCCTGAGAATTGCGTTTATCTGCGTACATTTTTTTGTCTGCAAGTTTTACTAAAAGTTCTGCGTCCGTTCCGTCCTGAGGACAGCGTGCATAGCCGGCACTTGTCGTAACGTTCATCCTTCCTTCCTGCAAAATCGTTTCGCGTCTGATTGAATCTTTTATGCGCTTTATAAATGCCTGAACAAACATTTCGTCGTGGTTTCCGTGCAGGATTATTGCAAATTCGTCTCCGCCGATTCTAAATGCCAGGTCTTTTTCGCGTATGCAGTTTGAAAGTTTTCTGGCAGCAATAATAAGAATTTTGTCTCCGGCGGCGTGACCTAAGGTGTCGTTTATTTTTTTGAATTCATTTAAATCCAGATAAACGATTGTATATTCCTGTTCATTTTTCTGAAGGCTTTTTAGAACGCTTTTGAATTTCCGGGCATTGTAAAGTTCTGTCAAAGAATCTTTAAAAGAAAGAATTTCAAGATTTTTGTCCCTTGCCTTTAAATGCGCAACTATTCCAGCAACCAGTGTTGTCAAAAAACAGAATAAGAATACAAAAAGAATTTTTAAATATATTCTTGAAGAATCAATCCAGCCGTTTTTTGGTTCTGTGTATAAAACCATTGTGGATTCTTTTATTGTAAAAGTTGTTACACATGGATCTTTAAATTGCTTTTGAGTGTTTTCTACAAGAAGGAATTCCCTGTCATCTGCAAAATTCAACTTGCAGAGTCTGAAATTATATGGAGGCTCTGAACAATCAAGATAATTCAGAATTTCCTGATCAAAAAGATGACTTATTTTTAAATAAATTACGCAGAATCCCCAGAATTCTCCCTGAATCTTTCTGTTCCTCAAAAAAACAGGATCCTGGACAACGAGAACTTCTTCGCCTGTTGAAAGCGTGTACGGCCCTGTTAAATATGATTTTCTGTTTATTACAGCAGATTTAGAGGTATTCTTTGTTTTTGGAAAACTAAAAAAATCCTGTATAAGATCTTCTTCTGGAATTTTTGGATACGAAACTGAATTTATTCCGCCTGGAGCAAGCTGAACGCAAAGAACTGCCGGAAACTGATTTATAAGCGAAGAAACAAGGCTTTCAAAGTTCATGATTTTGCCGTCACAGGCCATAATCATGCCTTCGACGTTGTCATTCAGCGGAAGTGTCTGGTCAAGGCCGGTTTTAAACAGTCTTGAAGCAGTCTGGCTTATAAGTTCACATTGACGTCTTGCATGTTTTAAATCCTGCTTTTGAGAAAGAAAAAAAACTGAAAATGCACAAAGCAGGGACGCGGCGAATGTTAGTTTTACGGAAGAGGACAGTTTTTTGTCTTTAGCCAAAAACATAACAGTAATTGTAACCTTAAAAAATCCTTTTTTCTATGTTTTTTATAAAAAGATTGTGTATTTTTTACCTTGCAAGGTTTTTTTTAACAGTTCATAATTATTTATTATGAATGTTGTTAGTATTTTTATGGCCATGCACGGCGCCGTTGCCCAGGGTGTTTTATGGGGCGTTATGACTTTGGGGGTTTACCTTACATTTAGAATTTTGAATATTGCAGATATGACCTGTGATGGAACGTTTGCCCTTGGCGGTTCAATCTGCGCTGTACTTGTAATGAAAAATTACAATCCTTATGTTGCCCTTTTGTTTGCCTTTTTTACAGGACTTTTAGCAGGTGGAGTAACCGGATTTTTGCACACAAAATTAAAAATTCAGGAACTGCTTGCAGGAATTCTTTCAATGACAGCCCTTTATTCTGTAAATATCAGAATTATGGGAAGATCTAACACTCCGCTGCTTGGTGCACAGACTGTAATGACACGTCTTCAGTCTTTTTTTGACGGAATGTCTCCAAATATGGCTTCTCTCCTTGCCGGGGTTATTTTCTGCGTTGTGCTGATCGTTCTTTTGTACTGGTTCTGCGGAACAGAAATCGGCTCTTCATTGCGCGCAACCGGAAACAACGGAAACATGGTCCGTGCAATGGGCGTTGATACAGACAAAATGAAAATTCTTGGCCTTATGATTTCCAATGGTTTAATTGCCTTGAGTGGCGGACTTGTTGCCCAGTCTCAGGGATATGGTGACGTTGGAATGGGAACAGGAACTCTCGTAATCGGGCTTGCTTCTATCGTACTTGGTGAGTCAATTTTCGGCTGGTTTGCTAAAAAAATGCCTTTCTGGTTTACGTTGATTTCTGTAGTTTTAGGTTCGATTGTTTATAGAATTGTAATTGCAGTTGTTCTTCAGCTTGGATTAAAGTCGAGCGATTTAAAACTTTTAACTTCGATTATCATTACAGTTGCCCTTGCTATTCCAATCATAAAACAGCAGAGTGCAAAGTTTATCGAAAAGAAGCGCAATAACTAAACTGGAGACAACGATGCTTAAAATTTCAAATCTTACAAAAACTTTTAATCCGGGAACAATTACAGAAAAAAAGGCACTTCTTGGAATAGATTTAACACTCGAAGACGGAGATTTTGTTACTGTAATCGGTGGAAACGGTGCCGGAAAGTCAACTCTGCTGAATATGATTGCCGGAGTTTATGCCTGCGACAGCGGAAAAATTGAATTAAATGGAATTGATTTAACCAATATGTCGGAATATCGCCGTGCAAAATATCTTGGCAGGGTTTTTCAGGATCCAATGCTTGGAACTGCTGCAAATATGGAAATTGAAGAAAATCTTGCAATGGCATACCGCCGTGGAAAAATCCGTTCTCTTGCCTGGGGAATTAAGAATTCTGAGCGTGAACTTTACCGCGAAAAACTTGAACTTTTAGATCTTGGCCTTGAAAACCGCATGAAAAGCAAGGTTGGACTTTTGTCCGGCGGACAGAGACAGGCTTTGACACTCCTTATGGCAACTTTGCAAAAGCCTGATATTCTTCTTCTTGACGAACACACGGCTGCCCTTGACCCGAAAACAGCTTCGCGAGTTCTTGAACTTACAAAACAGTTTGTTGAACAGGATCATCTTACGGCTTTTATGGTTACTCACAACATGAAGCACGCAATTGAATACGGAAACCGTTTGATTATGATGATGAACGGAAAAATCATTTACGATGTCCGTGGCGAAGAAAAAAAGAATTTAAAGACAGAAGACCTTCTTGCAAAATTTGGTGCTGCCGGAGAATTAAACGACAGAATGATTTTGAGCAGTCACTAATTGGTGCAGAAATTCAGGCGGAAATAAAATGTTGAATGATTTTCAGAATGCAATAAGTTCTTTTTCTGAAAAATTAAAAAGATTTTCTGCTGCACAGCAAAAAGAGTTGAATATTCAACCGACAGAAGATCAGATTTTACAGAAAAAAATTATTGAACATTCTGAACGCTTAAAATTCAACGTAATTGCAAATTATAAAATTTATAAATCTCCGTACGAAAGTCTCGGAAAAATGTCAGAAAGGGCTGCTTCAATCGACACTGACGAGCAGATTCTTTTGGAAGCCTACAATCTTTATAAAGATGCAATGGATTTGAATAAAAATTCAACTCAAGCGGAAAATCGTCTGCATTCTTATATTTCAAGAATTGAATTGTCCTGTCCGCTTTGCTCTAAAGCTTCGTACACAAATGGCGGTCAGTTTATTTATCTTTTGTGCTGGCTTTATTTTGAAAAAAACTGTCAGGAATATTTTCCGTTTTTTATTGAACACGAAAAAGCATTTGAACTGTCTTTTTGCCCTGCTGCTAATTTTTCGTTTTTGACCCGTGATAAAGAGCTTTTTGAGATTGTAAAACGTGAATTTTATTCATAATATGGCGCTATTATGACAAAAGATTTGACCACAGGTCATCCATTTAAAATTATTTTTGATTTTGCTGTTCCAGTCTTTTTTGGCTGTCTTTTTCAGCAGTTTTATAATCTTGTAGACACGGTTATTGTTGGTCGTTTTCTGGGGGTTTCTGCCCTTGCTGCTGTCGGTTCTACAGGTTCCCTGAACTTTATGATTTTAGGTTTCTGCATGGGAATCTGTTCTGGTTTTGCGATTCCTGTTGCACAAAGGTTCGGAGCAAAGGATTTTGGCGGAATGCGGCAGTATGTTTTTAACTGCGCTATTCTGTGTGTAATTTTTTCTGTTGTTTTAACTGTCGTTACTGTTATTTTCTGTAAGCCGCTTTTAGTTCTTCTGCGTACTCCGAACGACGTTCTTGACGGTGCCTATGCATATTTTGTAATTATTCTTGCAGGAATTCCTGTTACGATTCTTTACAATATTTTGTCTGGAATTATCCGCTCTGTTGGAGACAGTAAAACTCCTCTCTACTTTTTGATTTTTTCTGCCGGAATGAACATTGTTTTAGACCTTCTTTTTATTGCCGTGTTCAACTGGGGAATTCCCGGAGCAGCGTATGCAACTGTAATAAGCCAGGGAGTTGCCGGCGTAATCTGTCTGTTTTTTATGCACAAAAAGTTTGAAATTTTACGTTTACAGAAAGAAGATAAAATTGTCAGTGCAAAAAAATGTTTTGATTTAATCGGAATTGGAATTCCAATGGGGTTACAGTATTCAATTACAGCAATCGGCTCCGTAATTTTGCAGGCTGCCGTAAATGTTCTTGGTTCTGTTTATGTTGCTTCAATTTCTACCGGAGCTAAAATCAGCATGTTTTTTACGACTCCGTACGATGCACTTGGAACAACAATGGCAACCTACGGCGGACAGAATGTAGGTGCAGCAAAGCATGAGCGCTTAAACAGCGGAGTTTTCTGGGCCTGTGTAATTGGTTTTGTCTATGCTGGAATCGGTTTTTTAATTTTATTCTTTGGAAGCGAAAAGTTAACAGGACTTTTTATGAACAAAAACGAAGATGCAGCTACCATAGCTTTAGTTGCTTCCAATGTAAGAATGTTCCTTGTTTCTAACAGTTCGTGCTATGTTCTGCTTGCGCTTGTAAACATTGTGCGGTTTATGATTCAGGGAATGGGATTTTCTAAGGTTGCAATTTTTGCCGGGGCTTTTGAACTTGTAGGAAGGGCAGTAATCGGACTTGTATTTATTCCGATTGTCGGTTTTGCTGCTGCCTGTTTTGCAAGCCCTCTTGCCTGGCTTTTTGCAGATTTATTCTTAATTCCTACGTATTTCTGGTGCAGAAAAAAACTTTAACCGTTACTTGTCGCTTTTTAGATTTTTTGATATATTAGACGAACAACGTTAAAATCAATTCAACGAGGTATATTTATGAGACTTGCAAGAAGAATCAGACCGCTCCGCTGGAATAAAACTATCAGAGCAAATAGCAAGAAAAATGCAAAAAGAATTCGTACAAACCACGAACTTCTTAAGACTTTGGCAAAGTAAAATAAAGGCTGTCAATGCGTTTGCACGGACAGCTTTTTTTATTTTAAAATAAAAGGTGAATTATGTTTTACTACGGCGGATTTGATTTAACTTATTTGATTTTTGCAGTTCCTGCTCTTTTGCTTGGACTTTGGGCTCAGTCTGCCGTAAAGGCACGTTTTTCTAAATACGACAGAATCCTTACAGGCAAAAGAATTACCGGAGCTCAGGCTGCTGCCATTTTATTAAAGGCAAATGGAATTACAGACGTAAAAATTGCGCGGATTTCCGGTTCGCTGACAGACAATTACAATCCCGTTACTAAAATCTTAAGTTTGAGCGAATCCACATATGCGAGTGCTTCGATTGCGGCCGTTGGTGTTGCTGCCCACGAAACAGGACATGCAATCCAGCACCATACAGGATATTTTCCGCTTACTTTCAGGCGTCTGCTTGTTCCTGTTGCAAACATTGGTTCTGGAATCGGGCCTTTGCTTGCTCTTGCGGGGCTTGGTTTCGGGTATTCAAGTGGAGCTGAAGGAACTCTGCCGTTTTTTCAGTTTATAACAGATCTTGGACTTTTGCTTTTTGCCTGTGCAACACTTTTTTATGTTGTAACGCTTCCAGTTGAATTTAACGCTTCTTACCGCGCTTTAAAAATCTTAAAAGGCGCCGGCGTTTTTACAGACAAGACTGAAATTGACGGTGCGCGCGAAGTTCTGTGGGCTGCTGCAATGACTTACGTTGCAAGTGCTCTTGGTGCAATCGGAAACTTTGTCCGTCTTCTGCTTTTAACACAAAGAAGGCGCAGACGGTAGCCTTAGCAGACATATATTTTTTTATGAAGCGAGCAGCGCGGATTAAACTGACTTTTGCAGGAAGGACATTCGCAGGTTGAACTGTATTCGTCATAAGAAAAAAGGCGTTTGCAGACTCCGCACATTACAGTTGCCTTTTCGTCGTGCGCAAGCGGTGAAAATTTATGATTTTCTGTTTCGTCGTGGCACTTAAAGCAGGCATAGAATTTCCGGCACTTTCCGCATTTATTTGCAATTACATCTAAAACAGAATTGTAATGAACGCATCTTCCCTGCAGGTCTGTGAGTTTTCCAAAAATTTTTAATTCTTCGTTTTTCATGGCAGAGATAATATAACCGATTTTAAACGGTTGACAATAATAATTAGAATTGTAGAATGTAAACCATATTTTAATTTTAGAGGTTTACAATAAGATGAATAAAACAGCCCTTCGTTCTGCAATCGTTGCTTTTTTTGCTGCAATTATCTGTGCTTCAAGTTTTTTTAGAATTCCAGTTCCTGGAATTGTAAGTGGAATCGTTATTCAAAATGCTTTATGCGTTATGACGGCCGTTTTACTTGGCGGGCTTTGGGGAGCTGCACCGACTGCACTTTTCTTTGTTGTCGGAGTTCTTGGACTTCCTGTTTTTTCCGGCGGACAGGGCGGATTCCAGGTTTTAATGAACATTAACGGCGGTTTTAGGATCGGCTGGGTTGTTGGTGCCCTTGCTGCAGGTTTGATTGCAGGCCGCCCGCTTGTAACAGAAAAGAAAATAAGCGTAAAAAACGTAATCCGGCTTGCAGTTGCAGTTTTTGCTGGAATGCTTCTGCTTTATTTTCCTGAAATTTTTTATGTAATTGGTTTTAAGCACGCTGAACTTGGTGTTGGGGGAGCAGTAAAACTTTTTGTAACAGCATTCTTTGCTCCATTCCTTCTTGTTGATTCAATAAAAGCTGTTGTGGTAATCTTGATTTCCTTAAAACTTCGTCCGGTTGTTGCCATGTATTTGTATGAACTGGAAGAAACTGTGGAACAAGACATAACTTCAAATGAATAAAATTCTAATAAAAAACGTAACTAAAATTTATGCTACCAGCGAAGGTAAAAAAAAGGCTTTGAATAATGTTTCCATGGAAATTGAAGAAGGCTCGGTTACTGTAATTGGCGGCGAAAACGGTTCCGGCAAGAGTGTTTTAATGAACATAATTGCCGGGCTTGAAAAAGCCGACAGTGGCAGTGTTACTTCCTTTGCAAAGACTGGTCTTGTCTTTCAGGAAGCTGACACACAGATTCTTGGCGAAACTCCGCGAGAAGACATTGCCTTTGGCCCGAAAAATCAGAAAAAAAACAAAGAGCAGATTTTAAAGGCAACTTCTTTTGCGCTTGAGCAGGTCGGACTTACAAAAAAGGCTGATTATCCTGCACGTTTTTTGTCTGGCGGAGAAAAGCGCCGTCTTGCTGTTGCCTGCATGCTTGCAATGGAACTTCCTGTAATTATTTTTGACGAACCGTATGCAAATTTAGATTACGGTGGCGTTAAACAGGTGAATTCCCTTATAAAAAAGCTGAACGAAAATAAAAAGACTGTAATTATTTTGAGCCACGAACTTGAAAAGTGCCTTGGACTTGCCGACCGTTTTATTGTTCTGTTTCGTGGAGACAAGGTTTTTGACGGTTCCCCGGAACTTGCACTGCACGAAAATCTTGAGCAGTGGAATATCAGGAATCCGCTTACAGCTTATTCAAGTTTAAAAGATCTTGTCTGGTAAGGTTTTAGCTGAATGAATAATTATTCTGCCTTTAGTTATAAAGCCGGGCATTCTGTTTTTCACAGGCTGGGTGCGTGGTGTAAGATTCTTTTAATTCCTGCGTTTAATATTGCTGTTTTTTCTCTGGACTGGAAGTTTGGTGCTGCTTTTGTGGGAATTCAATTTGTAGTATTTTTGTGCCTGCATTTTACGTTAAAAGAGCAGCTTACAGATTTAACTCCTGTTTTGTGGTACGGAATTTTTATGTATTTAATAGATTTAATTTCCTGCACTTACATTAATTCTGGAGAACTGGGACTGATTGATTCCTTTTTGGCTGCTTTTGAAAAATGCCTGCATGACGAAAAAACTTTTTCAACGATTGTAAAATTTTTTGCCTGCAATCAAAGTGCAGCCTTAATGTTTAAAACTTCTACTTCGCTGGAATTACGGGAAGGAATTGAAACTATAGAAGTAAGAATCAGAAAAATCTTACCGTGCAGTAAAAAGCCGCGGTTTGCAATTGTTGTTTCCATGTTTATAAATTTTATTCCTGCAGTTTTTAAAATCTGGAATCAGTTAAAGCGGGCCTGGTTTGCCCGCGGTGGAAAATACAGTCTTAAGATGTTTTTAGCATTGTTTCCTGTTTTGTTCAGTATTGGCTTAAAATACGCATTTGACACAACAAAGGCTGTTTTAATCAGGGAATAAATTGCCCTGAAAGAGACCTTGCAGTTTTTCTGTTAAGGCGTAATTACTGTGTCCAGGACAAAATCTGTCTGTTCAGCAGGAATTTTTTCTATTATCTGTTCTTTGTAGCCGACTCCTGCTGTAAAAAGGCTGGCTCCGGTTTCTTTTAGGAGAGGAAGATAGCGGTCGTAAAATCCCATTCCTTTGCCAAGGCGCAGCCCTTTTTGTGTAAAGGCGAGGGCTGGAACAATCATAAAGATTTTTTTTTCTTTTAGGGAGTTGTTTAATTCAACTTTTGTTAAATTTTGCTTTGGTTCCAGGATTCCAAAGGAACCGCTTTCTAACTGTTCATTAAGTTCTTTTGTTTTATCTAAATAATAAAAATCCATGTTTGCTGTTCCGTTTATTACACGCGGAACGCAGAGAGTTTTTGTTTTTATTGTCTGTTCTAAAAGCGGAAGAACGTCGAGTTCAAAACCGTATGGAATGTAGAAAAAAACGAGCTGAGAGTCGATAAATGCCGGGCAGGTCTGTATTTTTTTGCAGGCTTTAAGGCTTTCTGTATTTTTTGTTTTTGGGTCAGAATATTTTTCTTTTAATAAACGGCGCATTTTTGTGCGTAAAAGTTTTTTTTCTTCAAAAATTGTCATGGCGGGAATTATAGCATAAAATTACTGTCATGGATTCTGGTATTTTATTTGCAGTTCTTGCAGGATTTTTATTGATTGTTGGCCTTGCTGGCTGCGTTGTTCCGGCTTTGCCTGGAGTAACTCTTGCCTGGGCAGGACTTTTTGCTTCTTATTTTTGTTCACTTACGTTAACTCCGCGTTCCGTGATTATAGTTACGGGAATTATTGCAATAATTGTCAGCGTTCTTGATACAGTTTTGCAGCCGTGGCTTACAAAAAAGGCCGGCGGAAGTAAAAGCGCAGTCTGGGGAGCAACTATCGGGCTTGTTGCTGCAATGTTTTTAGGCCCGGTTTTTATTCTTTTAGCGCCTCTTATCGGTGCTTTTATTGGAGAACTTATTGCAAATCCTGGTGACTGGAAAAAGGCTGTAAAAGCTGCTTTTGGTTCATTTGCAGGATTTTTGCTTGGAACAGGCATAAAAATGATCTGTGTAATTTCTTTTATATGGATTTTTGTCTGGGAACTGATTAAATAAACAAATGTCGAATTTTTTTTGAAAATTCTATGTTGGTTTATTGACACAAGTTTGTAATTTTTGTAGTATATATTCACGTTCAACGAACGTTATATGGTTCCTTAGCTCAGTCGGTAGAGCAACGGACTGTTAATCCGTGTGTCGCTGGTTCAAGCCCAGCAGGAGCCGAGAAAAGCCTGATGCAGTTTTGTGTCAGGCTTTTTTGTTTTTTAAATTGTTCATCGAGACTTACGCCGGACACGAAAGCCTTCAGGTGCGGGGACATGCAGGGCATGGCCCCGTACTGAGCGCGAGCGAAGCTGTAGTGGCCGGTCGGCGTGTTTTATGATTAGTGCGCAGCTTGTTCTGCGTCCTTAAAAATAAAAAAAAAGAAGGATTTTTTTTGAACCGGATAATTGATTTTTTTAAGAAAGAAATGATGCTTTCTGTTGCCCTTGCTGTAGCCATTGCTTCTCTTTTTATTACGAGTCCGTCTGTTTCGCTTTTACGGGAAATTGACTGGAAAACACTTGCAACTCTTTTTATGCTTTTGTCTGTTCTTGAAGGTTTTAAGCAGGAAGAAATTTTTAATCCGCTTCTGCATTTGAGTTCTAAACTTTCGACGATTAAAGGACTGACCGTTTTTTTTGTTTACGGAGTTTTCTTTTCTTCGATGTTCGTTACGAACGACGTTTCCCTGATAATTTTTGTTCCGCTGACAATTATGAGCTTTAGGGCCGGGAAAAAGGAAAAATATATTCTTCCGGTGCTGACTTTTGAAAATATTGCTGCAATCCGCGGTTCTCTTTTGACACCTTTTGGAAGTCCGCAGAATTTGTTTTTGTTTACTCAAAGTGGAATTTCTGCATTCAGTTTTATAAAAATGATGGCGCCTTTGTGGATTTTCAGCATTTTTCTGCTTTATGTTTTTATTTCTTTTTTGTTCAGAAAAGACAGGTTTGAAAAAATTGAATCTGACGGAAAGAATTTTGAAAAAAAGTGGGAAGATGACAGGCGTTTTAAAAGAATTCTGTATTCTGGCCTTTTTGTTCTGATTATTGCCATGATTGTAAGCCGCAGCCGCCTGTGGCCTTTTGTAACGGTTTTTGTGGCTCTTATGCTTTTTATTTTTGACAGGAAGATTCTGTTTAAGACGGATTATGTTCTTCTTCTGACTTTTTTCTGTTTTTTTATTTTTTCTTCGTCGGTCTGTAAAAATCCCGTAATTGCGGGGCTTTTGCAGAAAATTGTGAGAGGAAACGAATATCTTTGTTCAATTGTTTTGAGCCAGGTTATTTCCAACGTGCCGGCTTCGATTGTTTTGTGGCCGTTTTCTGGAATTGAAGGCCTGCAGCCGCTTTTGTACGGCCTGGACAGCGCAGGTTTGTGTTCAATTATCGGAAGTCTTGCTTCTGTAATAAACCTGCGCATTTATCTGCGGGAATTTCCGGGGAAGGCGGGGGCTTTTATAAAGACTTTTACGGTTATAAGCCTTGCCTTCTTTGCAATTGTTTTTATTCCGCAGTGGGCACTTTACCGTTTTGGCTCTGCCTTATTGTTTTGAATCTGCCGAATAGATTTTTAATGCAGGGCTTTCTGTAAAATATGAACTGAATACAAGATAAAAATCTTCTGCGACTGCTGTGCTTACAGCCTTGTATTGTTCAAGATAAAGTTTCGGGTTGCCGTGCATCTGTCCTTTGTGTATTAAAAAAGCAGTTCCTTCCGAAGTTGAAGTTTTTTCAAGTTCACGCAGGAGCCAGAGATTTTCGAGCTGAGTTAAAAGTTCTGCCCTTTGTGTGTCTTTTGCTTCTGTTGTGTCCTGGTTTATGAGCTCTTTAAGTTCTGTGCTGATTGAACGGATTGTTTTTGCGTAAAGACTGTCTGTGCGGCTCGTGTGCTTTATTTTTGTTATTACGATCTGTGCATAAGGAAAGTCACAATCTGCCGGCGTAACTTTTGCAATCTGGTTGTTCTGTTCAGACTGTGCGTCTAAGGCTTTTTGCAGGCGGTTTTGAAGTAAATACAAAAGTGCGTTAAAAAGTGCACTGTCCGTTGTTGAGCTGTCCGGGCCGTCGAGGACATATAAAAGCGGGTCAGAAAAATCTGTCGTAGGAACTAAGATTGCCGGGCGCGGACCTGCCTTGTCTGCGCTGATGTCCGTAAAAAACTGATGGCGCAGCTGCAATTTTTTTGTTTTTTTAGGCAAAGGAAGACTGCGCATTTTTTTATCCGTGTTTTGAGTTGCCTTAAATGTGTTTAGTTCTCCAAATGTTTTGTCCAGTTCGTTTTTTAATTCCTGGGATTGAGGAATTCCTCCGGTTAAGACAAGCGAAAACCTTGTTGAATCTAAAAGCTGAGGATAGACCGACTGAATCTGCGTAAAGTCGATTGCAGAAGGTCTGTCTTTTGTGTCGTTAAAGAGAAGGGATTCTGTCTGGTTTTTGTAAATTGTTCTTGCAGCTTCGCACAAAAGCTGAAAGTCTGCGCTGCCGCTTTTTATTTTCCATTGAGTTCTAAGGTCGTAGGTAATTGCGTCTGCAAGGGAAGGCGTAATGTCTCCAAAGATAACGCAGGCTGACATTGTGTTAAGGCAGGTAAAAATGTCCGGGCTCTGGCAGTTTACGGTTAAAAGTGAATATTGTGCATCTGTCTGAGAAGTAACTTTTGCTGGCGAAGTTAAAACCTTATTCTGGTAAAGGGAATCAAGTGAATATTGAATTATTGAAGCAAGCGAATTTGCAAGCAGAGACATTAACCCGGGATTTTTCTGAGCAAATAAAAGCTCGCCGCCGTTAATTGCAAGCATTAAGGAAGCAGTCTGGGCTTTTGGCGTGTATTTTATTGTTACGGGAATTTCGTTTTTCAGACTGAATGAAGAAATCTGATTTTCGTTTTCCTGGATAAAGCGGCTGGCAGAAAGAAAGGTGTCGTCAGTTTTTGCTTTAAGAGTTGAATCTGCTTTTGGTTGAATAAGCTCCCTGTATTTTGACTGAAGATACCAGGGACCGTTTTTTGCAGTAAGCCGGGTGTAACCGTATTTTTTAAATTCTTTCTGGTATTTTACATAATCTGCGCTGTTACAGAGAACAAAGACAAAAGGCTTTGCGTCTTCGTATTCTTCATTCAGTTCTTCTGCCGTAAAGGTTTTTAAGCGTTCATTTTTGTTAAAAAGGGTTTCCGTAAAGTCCTTGTTTGTCTGGTTAAAAATTGCAAGGTTTTTCATTAAAAGAGTTGAATTATTTGTAACCAGGGTAAAATTTGAGTTCATTTCATTTAAGGCTGTTTCAAGCTCTGGTTTTGTAAGGCGGTCTTTTTCCTTTGACATTTCTAAAAAAAGTTCTGCCTGAACTGCCGGGCTGACCTTTGTTTTTTCGCAGATTGCCTGGACAATCAGGCGGCTAGAATTACTTTGCTGTGCGCTTGAACAGTCGATGTAGTCTGGGGCGCGGATTGCAAGGTTTCTCTGTTTTAGGAGAAGTGTCTTAAAAGTTGAATTGTTTTTGTTGAACACTGCCGAAAGTAAATCTGCCTTGTCCTGATTTATCTGGGTGTACTGTAAAACAATCTGGGTAAGGTCTGTGGAAATTGAATCGTCTGTAAGTACGTATTTTTTTGTTTTTGAAATTTGTGCAGATGCAGGTGAAAAGCTGTGATTTAAAGTTGAAGTCTGCACGGAAGAATTTTTATTTTGAGAAGATTTTCCAAAGTATTTTTCTGCAAGCAAAAGGGCAGATTCTTCCGTAATGTTTCCGCTTATGTAGAGTGTTGAATTTGAAGGCGTGTAATAAATGTTTTTTATCTGGTTTAAAATGGTTCTTGCCTGTGCAGTGGAAGTTGAATTAAAGTTTTTCGGATAAACTGAACTTTCCTGCTTCCATGGTTCTTTGTCAAAAATGCAGGTGTCTATTGTCTGGTTTATAAAACCTGCTGTTGAAGAAGAAAATTCAGTTAAAGCTGTCTGTTCTTTTTTTAAGTGTTCTGCAAGTTCTTTGTCGGAAATATTTAATAGTTTGTAATAGTTTGAAAACTCTATAAGCGTTTTTTCTGTCTGCGACGGAGCTACTGTTTTTTCTGTTTTTACGCAGTCAGCTGTCATTTCAAGCCCCGAAAGTTTTGCATAGAGAGAAAAAAATCCTGCATTCTGCGGGCTCTGGCAGAGCGAAGAAGCATTGATGTTTAATTCCAGACGGACGGTTGCAGTTGTTGTGTCTTCTAAAAAATAAAGGGTAAGTCCGCTTTCGAGGGTAAAGATTTTTATGTCGTCTGGAGTGAATGCAAAGCAGAATTGAGAAATAAAAATAAACAAAAGGCTTAATACTATCTTTTTTAAATTGAAAACATGTTTCATCGTTAATCCTTAAAATGCGCAAGGGGCTGTAAGGGCGCCGTAAGGCGTTGTACGACATCCTGTCGTGCAACAAATTGCAAAGCAATTTGTTCGGGTCTATCGTCTTTAGTGCCGTCCGTGGCACCATTTTAACGTGTAAAAACAAAGTACAATGGAGCGATAGCGGAACCCTGAAAGACCCGGTGCTCAGTTTACTGAGCATGCGCCCATATTATAAAGAATTTTCTGACTTTTATTAATGACAGGTTTCTATGACAGCTTTCCGCTGAAAGAATATTTGTCCTAAATTGCATTTTAAGCTAAGATAAGACAAAAAAATAAAGGTGGAGAGTGCTGTGCCTCAGTTAAAATTAAAAGAAAAAAGTGTTGAAACTCTTATTCCAGAGTATGCAAAAAAAATCATAGAAACAAAGCGTCATCTTAATGAACGCGAAATTGAAGTTTTAAAACTCAATCATAATACAAACAGTGACGAGACCTGGCAGAATGTTTATGTTCCGGCTGAAGAAGGCGGTTTTGATCCTTCGTTAATCCGCGAATCAGAAATTAAAGGTTTTGTTGTTTTTTCAAGGCTTGTCGGGGCAACCTTAAAGTTCCACGATCTGGTTCTGGAAACCGGGCTTTATAATTCTTATGTTGAAAACGTTGTTTTTGAAGACGATGTAGCAGTCCGCAACGTTGCCTATCTTTCTAATTATAAAATCGGTGCACGTTCGATTCTTTTTAATATTCAGGAAATGTCGTGTACAAACCATTCAAAGTTTGGAAATGGAATTTTAAAGGAAGGCGAAAGCGAAAAAACTCGTGTCTGGGTTGGCGTTGGTAACGAAAATGACCAGAGGGCGGTTCTCCCTTTTGAAGATATGATTGCGGCAGATGCTTTTATCTGGAGCCGTTACCGCGAAGACAAAGAACTTCAGAAACGCTTTGTTGAACTTACCGAATCAGGAAATACAAAAACCTTAGACACTTACGGAATTGTTGAAAACGACGCTGTAATAAAAAACACGACGCTGTTAAAAGATGCAAAGATTGGTGCTCACAGTTATATAAAAGGTGCATTCAAGTTAAAGAATATCAGCGTGCTTTCGAGCCAGGACGAGCCCAGCCAGATTGGAGAAGGTGTTGAACTTGTAAACGGAATTTTAGGTTATGGTTCAAAGGTTTTTTACCAGGCTGTTGCTGTGCGCTTTGTTATCGGAAGAAACTGCCAGTTAAAGTACGGGGCAAGGCTTTTGAATTCCGTGCTTGGAGACAATTCTACTGTCAGCTGCTGCGAAATTTTAAACAACCTGATTTTCCCTTTCCACGAACAGCATCATAATTCTTCGTTCCTGATTGCTTCGACAGTATGCGGGCAGTCGAACATTGCTTCCGGGGCTACGATCGGTTCAAACCATAATTCCCGCTCGCCTGACGGAGAAATGTTTGCCGGCCGAGGATTCTGGCCTGGTTTGTGTTCTGATTTTAAGCATAATTCACGGTTTGCAAGTTTTACCCTTGTTTCTAAAGGAAGTTACCAGCACGAACTTAACATTAAATATCCTTTTTCGCTTGTTGCAAGTAACGGCGACCAGAAATGCATTACGATAATTCCCGGTTACTGGTTTTTGTACAACATGTATGCAATTGCCCGCAATAATTCAAAATTCCAGAAGCGTGACAAACGGGTTGTAAAGGTTCAGCACATAGAAACAGATCCGCTTGCTCCGGATTCAATTGAAGAAGTAACACATGCCCTTGATCGCATAATTGCACTTACGGGCGACTATCTTATTAAAAAAGGTTTTGAAAAAGCAGTAAAAGCCCAGACAAAAGAAGAGCTTTACCATGTTGCAAAAGATTATCTGCATCAGAACCCGGGGGCTGAATTTACTTTATGCGACTTAGAAGCCCAGAAAAAATACGGGGCAGAAATCCACAAGCCTGTGCGTGCATACAGAATTTATCGAAAAATCGTAAAATATTTTGCCTGCTCGGTTCTGGTTGAATACTGCCGTCTGTACAATACACAGATTGACCGCGAAGAATTAAAAATCTTAATGCAGAATTTTCCTCTTTATACAAAATGGCAGAATGTCGGAGGTCAGATAATTTCGAGCGACAATCTTCAGGAACTTTTTGAACAGATAAAGTCTCATAAGATTAACACCTGGCAGCAGGTTCACGAGTTTTACGATAAATGCGAAAAGCAGTATCTTATAAACAAGACAACGTACGCAATTTATCTGCTTGAATGCCTGTACGAACGGAAAACCCGTAACTTTACGCCTGAAATTTTTGAAGACATTATCAGCGACGTTCTTTCCATGAGCAACGAAATGTTTAACGAAGCACGTTCTTCCCGCGAAAAAGATTATGTGGATTCATTCAGAAAGATTACCTTCCGCAATGACGAAGAAATGGAA
Organism: uncultured Collinsella sp.; assembly: GCA_963613915.1. Lineage (GTDB taxonomy): Bacteria > Spirochaetota > Spirochaetia > Treponematales > Treponemataceae > Treponema_D. Next base: position 2,130 of record CAVEBK010000009.1, on the reverse strand, counting down.
GCTGTTTTAGGCAATATTGATGACAATGAATTCTTAGTTGAAATGAAAGAAAAAACCGAGAGATTTAATTCAATGCTGCTTAATATATTCAATATTGTTAAAGAATGATGCTTGCATAATTATCTGCAAAGTTGCATAATCTGAATATGAATTCTTTATCACTACTTCTACTTTTGACTAGTTTTCTCGTTGAGGCCTAAGCAAATCGGGTAGTGTGATACATTTTTTGTATAAAAATAGACCTGGTGCAAAAGGCATCGGGTCTTTTTTTTTGTTGCATTGTTGGAGGAAGAAAAATGAACGCATCAAAGTACAAACCTGTTATTCAGCCGGCGCCAAAGGCAAGAAAATGGCCGGATAACCGCATTACAAAGGCTCCTGTGTGGTGTTCAGTTGATTTAAGGGACGGAAACCAGGCTTTAATTGATCCGATGGGAGTTGAAACAAAACTGGCGTACTTTGATCTTCTGGTAAAAATTGGTTTTAAGGAAATTGAAATCTGTTTTCCTTCTGCCAGCGATACTGAATTTGAATTCTGCCGCCGCCTTATTGATGAAGGACACATTCCGGGCGATGTTTCGATCCAGGTTTTGTGTCAGGCCCGCGAACATTTAATCCGCAGAACAATGGAAGCAATAAAAGGTGCTCCAAATGTAATTTTTCATATTTATAATTCAACTTCTCCTGCTCAAAGAAAATACACATTCAGCAAATCAAAAGAAGAAATCATTAAGATTGCTGTTGACGGCGTAAAATGCATTAAAGAATGCATGAAAGATTTGCCGGAAGAAGAACGCAATAAAATCCGTCTTGAATATTCGCCTGAAAGTTTTTCCATGACAGAATTAGACTATGCAATTGAAATCTGTGAAGCCGTAAAAGCTGAATGGGGCACAAGTGCGGACAAAAAAATCATCTTTAACCTGCCTACAACGGTTGAATGTTACACTGCAAACGTTTATGCAGATTCAATTGAATATTTTGCAGAACACATTACAGACCGCGAAAACGTTGTAATTTCTACACATTGTCATAATGACCGCGGAACCGGCGTTGCAGAATGTGAACTTGCCCTCATGGCAGGCGCTGACCGCGTAGAAGGCTGTCTTTTTGGAAACGGTGAACGCACTGGAAACCTGGACATTGTTACAGTTGCCCTGAATATGTTTGCAGAAGGCGTTGACCCAGAGCTTGATTTTTCTGATTTACCGGAAATTGCAGATGCTTACCAGGAATACACAAAAATGGACATTCCTCCGCGCACTCCTTATGCAGGCGGACTTGCCTACACGGCTCTTTCTGGCGGCCACCAGGACGCAATTGCAAAGGGACTTTCTGCCCGCGAAAAAATGCCTAAAGACGCTGTCTGGGACGTTCCTTACCTTCTTATTGACCCTAAAGACATCGGCAGAAAATACGAAGGAATCATCAGAATCAATTCGCAGTCGGGCAAGGGCGGAGCAAGCTTTATCCTTGAACACAATTTTGGTTACGCAATTCCAAAGGCAATGCAGCCGGCTGTCGGCAACCTTATTAAGGCAGAAAGCGACAGGGCTCAGCGTGAACTGCATCCGGAAGAAATCTGCCAGATTTTTGAAAAACAGTGGCTCGAAAATAAATCAAACCTCGAAATCATTGACCTTGCAACAACGATGGTGGGTTCTTCCGGGGCAGAAGAAATTGTTTCTGTACGCGGAATAATAAAATACAACGGTGAACAGATTTCCATTGGTGCAAAAGGAAATGGTCCTCTCGACGCCTTTGTTGCAGCTTTAAGGGAAACAAAGGTGAATGCATTTAATATTTCTGCCTTCCACGAGCACTCGGTTGGAGAAGGTTCTGACACTTCTGCCATTGCCTATGTTCAGATTACGGAAGATAACGGCAGACAGGTCTGGGGCGTCGGAAAATCAAGCAATGTAGGACGGGCAGGTATTGCGGCTGTAGTTTCGGCATTGAATCAGTAAAATTTGAATGTCGAGAGTTTATAACAATTCAAATAGGTTTAATTTTAGTTTTAAAAATAGCTGGATGGCGAGTTTATTTTATTAAAAAAATGTTAAATAGCCGTAGTCGAGGTTCTGACACAAACGCACTTTGCGCTTGTCGCAACCGTGCGGCTTGCTGGCA
>CAVEBK010000008.1:24552-55579 GCA_963613915.1 uncultured Collinsella sp. | reverse complement strand
AAATAAACTCGACATTCAACTATTTATTCAAAACTCGAAATTCAGGGTATTAAAATTATACATTCATACTAATTAAATCCGGGCGTCGAAGCCTGTTATGTCTCCGGAATAATCAATTCCTTTCAGCTTAAATACGAGATTTCCTGCATCGTCATTTACAATCTGCAACGAAGTCTGTATCCATTTGTCTTCGTATTTAACTTCAAAAGTGTCCCCAAATTCAATATTTGTAAATGGAAAACTTTTTTCGTCTTCTGCGATTGCAAATTTTCCGTCAAATTCGTTAAAAACTAAAATTCCTTCGCGTTTTTCCATTTTTCTACCTCAAACAAAAAAAAGCATAAAAAAAACCGGTCTGTAAAAGACCGGTTTTGCATGAGACTGACACGATTCGAACGTGCGACCCCCACCTCCGCAGGGTGGTGCTCTAATCCAGCTGAGCTACAATCTCAAACAGTTTAACAACACTTAGAAGCGTTCGTTTCTCGGAGGCGACAGGAGTTGAACCTGCCCAGCCCGTAAGGAACTGACGGATTAGCAATCCGTTGTATTACCGCTCTACCACACCTCCAGGCGTCATCAAAAGAACGGAGCGAGAGGGATTCGAACCCCCGATACATTGCTGTATAACGGTTTTCAAGACCGCCGCCTTCGACCGCTCGGCCATCGCTCCAAAGTTGATGCTTAATTAAGATACATTTTTAGCGCGTATGTGTCAAGTATTCGTAATCAAAATTCTTAAAAAAAATTAATTTTTTTTACAGACACTTCAAATAGCCTCTCGTCAAAGACTTGCGACAAACCTGCATTTAGCATAAACCATTATCTATGTGGCTTTTATTTTCTATCGGGTCGGCCTTTTTTGCGGCTTTTACTTCTATTCTTGCAAAGGTTGGAATCGAAGGTGTTAATTCAAATCTGGCAACTGCTATAAGAACCTTTGTTGTGCTTTTAATGGCCTGGGGAATGGTTTTTATAACTCATACTCAGGGCGGAATAGCAGGCATTGAAAAACGCAGCTGGATTTTTCTTATTCTGTCAGGACTTGCAACCGGCGCTTCCTGGCTGTGTTATTACAAGGCTTTGCAAATGGGACAGGCTTCTAAGGTTGTTCCAATCGACAAAATGAGTACGGTTTTAACGCTTATTCTTGCATTTGTTTTTTTACACGAACAGTTTTCTGTAAAGTCGCTGATTGGCTCTATCCTGCTTGCTGCAGGAACTTTAGTAATGGTTCTTTAATAAAATCGAGAATACAAATTGTTTTGTGAGTCTTTCAATCTAGCCCCGGTTGGCGCCGTGCGACCTCCTGTCGCGCCAAGAAACGGTGTTTCTTGCGGTCAACCGAATTTAGCGCCGTCCATGGCGCCACATCACAGAAAAAAAATCAACACTAGTGAAGGGCGGAAGACGGGACGAGAATGTAAATTGCGCTCCAGAAAAAACTTAAAGATTCACCCGCTTTTTTACAAATGCCCAGCTGATCCACATTGCTGCAATCGTAATAAACCACGACCCTGAATGAATTACTAAAAGTCCCGGATATGTGTTTATGTGAGGAAAAACAACGCATGTCCAGAAAATGCGGACACAACAGATTCCAATCAAAGTTAATAAAGACGGCAAAAGAGAAAATCCCAGCCCCCGCATTGCACATCCGGGAATTTCGACAAATGCACAAAACGGCTGCAAAAGAAGAATCATTAAAATACGGATTCCTGCATAGTGAATTGCCGTCTGATCTGTAGTAAAAATTGAAGCTGCCTGGGTTCTGAAAATTGAAAGCGGCGTAGAAAGAACTGCCGTAAAAATAACGGCGCAAAGCAGGCATTTGTGGAAAATTTCTTTACAACGCGCGCGCTGGCTTGCTGCAAAATTCTGGCTGATAAAAGTTGTCGTTGCCTGTCCAAAGGCTGTTGCAAAATAGTAGGCAAAATATTCAAAGGTGACGGCAATTGAATTTCCAGCAGTTGCAAGGGCACCGAATTTATTTACAGCCGACTGAACAAAAATATTTGCCAGACAGAAAACGGCTCCCTGAATTGCGGCAGGAATTCCTATTTTTAGAATATTTGAAATGTCCGTTTTATCCGCCCTGAATGTTTTTAGTGTTAATTTGAATTCATCTTTTTCGTGAATTAAAAAATTCAACGTTAAAAGACAGGAAACTGCTGTAGAAATTATTGTTGCTGTTCCAACTCCGGCAACTCCCATTTTGCAGACAATTACAAAAAAAAGATTTAATACGGCGTTTAATCCGCCGGAAATAACCAGGGCAATAAAAGGGCGGCGGCTGTCTCCCTTTGAACGCAGGATTGCAGAACAAAAGTCATAAACGAGCAGAAACGGATATGTAATAAAATACAGTTTTAAGTAAAGTGCTGCCATTTCGATTATTTCTGGCGAAACATTGATGGCGCGCATTATTGGCATGGCAAGTGCCTGTCCTAAAATTCCTACAAAAATTCCAAAACAAATGGAAATTACCAGTGCGGAATTTATTGCAGATTTGATTTTTTCTTTTTGACCGGATCCGATAAACTTTGCAATAAGAACGTTTGCACCAACGGCAAGACCGGAAGAAAGACTTACCAAAAAACCGACGATTTCGCTGTTAGTTCCAACGGCACCAAGTGCATTTGCGTCTGCAAAACGGCCGACAACGGCTGTATCCATTGAATTAAAAAGCTGCTGAAGCATGCTGCTCAGTGCAACCGGAAGTGCAAAACGGATAAGATTAGACGTCAACGGTCCATGGAGCATATCGATTTCTGAACTTTTTGACATTTTTTTTACCTGCCAAAAATGAATATAACTTTTTTCAATTTTTATTAAAATAGAATTTTCTGTTATTTTTACGGGCGGAAAAATGTCTCCAACGGTGGGTAAACAGAACAGTTTTCGCTGCAAAATTGCAAGACTTTGCGTGCAGTCGAAATATTTTTACAATCTCACTAGAATAAAAACTGCAAAACTCAGAAAGGACTCGCTATAAAATGGACTTTTTAACACAGGCTCATAATTTAAAATCATACATGGTGGAATTAAGAAATTATTTTCATTCGCACCCGGAGCTTTCCCTCCAGGAATTCAATACATGCAAAAAGATTCAGGAAGAACTTGATTCCTTAAAAATAAAAAATTACAGAATCGCAGGAACAAACGTAATTGCAGAATTAGACACATTGCGCCCCGGAAAAACTCTTTTTTTACGCGCAGACATAGACGCACTTCCAGTTCAGGAAAAAAACGAAGTTCCGTACAAAAGCCAGACTCCAGGCGTTATGCATGCCTGCGGACACGACGGACACATTGCATACATGCTTGCAACCGCCAGAATCTTAAAAGAAAATCTTTCGCAAGTTTCCGGCAGAATAATAATCGCTTTCCAGGCAGCAGAAGAAATTGGAAAAGGAGCACGCGAAATTATCGATTCAGGAATTTTAGATAAGGTTGACCGTGTTTTTGGAATTCATCTTTTGTCTTCGATTCCACTTGGAAAAATTGCAGTAAAGAGCGGAGCCCTGTCTTCGAGCTGCGACCGTTTTTATATAAAAATCAATGGAAAATCAGGGCACATTACGGCTCCGCAAAAATGCGTAGACCCGATTTTTATTGCTTCGTTAATTACGGCACAATTGCAGACTGTTGTTTCAAGGTTAATTTCTCCGGCAGAAGGCGGACTTATCGGGGTCGGCAAAATCAACGGAGGAAGTGCTTACAACGTAATTCCAGAAAACTGCAGCATAGAAGGAACAATCCGTGCTTTTTCGGACGATTCACGCAAAAAAATGAACAATGCAGTAACAAAAATTGCTGAAAATATTGCAGAAGAATATGGTGGCACTGCAGAAGTAAAAACAGAAGATCTCTGCGATGCCTGCTTTAACGACGAACAGGCCACTTTAGAAGCTGCTGTGTCCTGCCGCAAAATTGTCGGAGAAGAAAACACATTAACTTCTACAGAAAAATTATTCTGGTCAGACAACTTTGCAGATTTTTACCGCAAGGCAAAAGGATGTTATGTTTATGTCGGTTCGTGCAGCGGAGAATCTACTGCGTGGGCGCACCACAACGAGCATTTTGACATTGCCCCGGAATCTATGGTTTACGCCGCAGCACTTGCATCTCAATATGCAGCAGATTTTTTAAAGGAATAGCAGTGCCTGCCATTCCAGGCTTGACCCGGAATCTTATGACAAAAAGACAGGTTCAGCATGACAAAGTGGCAGAAGCCTAATTTTCTTCTGTTTCCTCTCCGGCAGAATCATTTGAAACGACAGAATCCGGCACAACAGTAATCGGACGGTTTCTCCACTGAAGGAATGCATTTAAACAGCCTGCAATCAAAAGAATTACGCCGCAAATCCCAACTAAAATACCACCGGCTTTTTCTGCTGGGATAATAAAAAGGGCAATTGCAAGAATCAACGAAATAACGGTTTCTATAACCGACTGTTTTATCATAATTCCATTACGATGCAGCTTTGTAATTCCGTAAATTTCCAATCCTGCAGAAACAATCAGATATCCGGCAAGAACATAAGCCATAATAGTCCAGGCAATAGTAGCAATGGTCAACGGTAAAAGAATTGCAACTGCGCCAACCACAATGCTCAGAACCCCGCGGATCGTCATCATAAGTTTGTAGTCAGGATCAAGAATTAAATTTCTGGTTGCAACCATAATAAAAATTCCATCAACAATGGAAGCAAGCCCCAATAGAATAACAGCCAGGGCAATAAAAGCCTTTGGAGAAATCAACATTAAAAGACCGACAACAGCCACCATAAGCGACAAAACAAATTTATTTTTATCCATATTCAAAAATATAACGATAAAAAGTCGGTTTCGTCTATATTTTTTAACCTTTGGGCGCCTGCCACGAATGTGGCACCGGGCTTTACAGAGAGGCTCGATTAATTAGTCTTTGCACTGGCTGATTTTATGCTGTCGGCAAAGAGTTTGTTCTGATCGCTGCGCACTGGCACGCTGAATGCAGGTCCTCCGTCTGTTTCTGAAATTCTGTAAATGCTTGAACCACTTACGGAATATGCCGGGCTTTCTACGTTGTTTATCCACCAGTCGAGAACACTTACGAGGCACATTGCGTATTTTATTATATTTGCGTTTGTTGCGGCACTTTCGCCCTGACTTTTTCTGCCCAAAAGAACGTCCATTCTTTTAGAAACCGGGTTTGGAATGTCAAATTCGTACTTTGCCCATGGGTTCGAAACTCCAAGGACAATTCCCTGGGTGCCTGACTGTTTGTCTATTTCTTTAGAAAGCGCTGTAAAAACATGACGCAAAAAATCGGTGCGTAAACAAAGCGGAATATATTTTCCGTCGTTAGAAGGTTTTTCCAGCAAAAGCTGTTCAAATTCAAAATGAGGCAAAAAATTATACTTTGTCTGCCACAGAATATTTGTAAGGATTTTCTTTCCAAAAAGTGAATTTTTAAAATCTTTCTGAGAATATTCCTGGTTTACAAAATCCGTAAGCTGACCTGCATAATTTTTTTCAAAAAGTTCCTCGCGGTAAACCGACCATTCATTTAAGGCAAGCGAAAGTTTATCTTTCTGTCCCTTTGTTTTTAATTGAAGCACATCTTCTTCATCATTAAAAATAATGTTGCGGCATCCCTGGAATAAATCTTCAATAATTCTCAAAAGCGTTACAACAACCTGCATCGGGTTCTGAGGGTTCAAAAGATTGTAACCGTCGCGGAACTGATAAATCGGCTGAAAATACGGATACAGATCCGGCATTGTGTCGAGTTTAGAAAATCCTGCATCAGGAAAAAGGCGTTCCAGGAGTTTTAAACCAGCATCAACGATTTCTGTTTTTTTACCGCGCTGATACTCAGGACTGTTTTTTCTGCGTTCTTCTTCCTTCTGTTTGCGTTCCTGCTCTGCTTTCTGCTGAGCTGCCTTAATGTCTTCTTTTTTTTCCGGCAGAAGAATGTCGAATTTTGAAATTCCTAAAAATTCAAAAATATTTGCAGTTTCCGCCGTAAAAAAATTAGGAAAATATTCAAACTTCGGGCTGCACATCCGCATTAAAAGCGGATACATTCCCTTAATAATCTGGGTGTAAACGTAAAGCCACTCTGTAAGCCCCTGTTTTGAAAGCATTAAAAGCTTCTGCTGGTCTGCTTTAGGGTACTTCATTAAATCGCTGTAAATTTCCTTAAAAAAGCGTGGAATTGAATTTTCGCCAAGATAATAGATTTTAAGCAGATCTTTATAAACAGCTTTTACGATTGGAATCATCATGTAAACAGTAACGTCATCAGCATGTTCCTGAAGGTCCATTACCATAACTTTAAGGTTTTTCATTGTCCAGCCGCCGACTGTACGCAGAAATTTAAATTTTGTTTCAGGATTGCTGACAATTTTTAAACGATAGGAATCCGGACAAATCTGAATTATTGACTTTACCGTCGTTATAAATGCCTGGTAATGATCAAGATGATTCTGCAAATCGTAAGAAACGTAACCGCGTCTTAATACTTCTGTTCCATTTTTCTTAAAAAAGCGCACAAAATTAAAAAATCCGTAATTCGGTTTAATTTTGTAATCTTCGCTCATCATCAGTTTGTCCATTAAATTCCGTTCTTTTGCAGGAATTTCCGGCAGACTTCCAAAAGATGAACTTTTTGCGGTTGAAGGCACATAACCGTATTTTGTTGATTTTTTTGTAGAATTCTTTTCTTCTTTGTCAGAAAGATTTTTGCCTGTAGACATTGAAGCTACATCTGCCGTAGACCTTCCGCTTGCCCTGTGCGAATAATGTCTTTCTTTTGGAGGAAAGGCTGAATAATCAATCGGTGCAGATTTTTCCTGTAAGATTTCCCCGCCGAGAATTTTTGTCATTCTTGCGGCTTCGGCCTTGTCGATAGGACCAATTGCTTTTCTTGTGGCATCGAGAGTTCCAGGTTCCCACGACTGTTCAACTTTTTTCTGTCCAAACTCGTCACTCATTACAAACCTCCGCTAAACTCTCAGCAGCTGATCTCTTGCAATTCCGCCAAAACCACTGATTTTTATATCTTCGCCATCCTGCGTTTTTAAAACGCCTTCAAACTTTCCGTAAATATTTGAAACAAGAATTTTAAATGCAAACAGACTCAATTCACGGTTGATTCTTGAAGAAGGTTCAAAAGTTAAATCAACCATGTTTTCCGTATCCTGAATAATCCATTTTTTGCCTAAACCAAACGGCTGTGTCATTTTTACAGGTGGAAGGGTTGTGCATTTTCCGTCAACAAACAGAATATTCTGATTTATTGATTCCGGAGAAGGAATAAAATCCGGAGTATTGTTCAAAGAAAAAGAAATGCTTTTTCCGTTGTAATCGCCCGCTGCAAAAATCTTCTGTTCCTGGGTTTTGTATCCGTAATATGCCCTTTTAATCGTAAAAATTGCAGTTGAATTGTCTGCATTCAATACCTGACCGGCAGATTTTTTTGTTTTGCCGATTGTAAGTGAACCACGCAGCTTCTGGGCAACCGTATAGGAAGCACAGCATCTTCTGCGCGATTTTATCGGCACGCATTGAGTAAGTTCACAGGTTGAAGGATCTGAAAAATGCCCGGTTAAAGCTGCCTGCACAGCTGGCTGAACGGAATTCCCTTTTAAATTAAAAATTAACGAAAGCCTGTCTCTTTTGTGATCCCAGCTGATTCTAATGTAACAGCAAGGATTAAAGCTTGCACAAAAGCCCTGTTCAAGCGAATGCGGAATAAAACGGTGGCGTGGCCCCATTAAGTTTTTATAAGCGTATTTGCGGCCGGTTTCCTTATTCCATAAATCAACTTCTGCAAGACCAAAAATTTTATTGTCAAAAAAACTTACCAGGCAGTCGTAAGGACCAGCAGTGAATTTAAATAAAATTGAACTTTTTATACGGAAATTTGAAACAAAAACAGGGAGCGGAACTCCTCCAAACGGAGAACGCAGCCCACGAATGTCTAATTGAGAAACCCGCCCTGCATAAGTGCCAAAAAGGGCGCGGCCATTTTTTATAAGCCCGGAGGGAGGTTCGAGCACTTGTCTTGAATACATTCCGTAATTATATAACAGTATGTTTGTTAAATGCAAATTAAAGCAAACTGCATTCACTTTTAACTTAATTCAAATAGCCTCTCGTCGAGAACCTGCCAGCAAGCCGCACGGTTGCGACAAGCGCAAGGTGCGTTTGTGTCAGAACCTCGACTACGGCTATTTGACTTTTTTTAATAAAGTCGAAATTGAACCAAAAACACCTTTCACTTTTAACTTAATTCAAAAAACTCTATACTTCTCCAATGACTTCTACAGAAAATTCTTCAACTTTAAGCCTTGCTAAAAAAAATCAGCTTAACGGCTTTTACAAAATTCTTTTTTCAATTGCAATTCCAATCATTCTTCAAAACCTTCTTCAGACCTTTATTAACATGATGGACACAGTTATGGTCGGAAGAATCGGCTCGGTCGAAATTGCTGCCGTAGGGCTTGGAAACCAGATTTTCTTTATTTTAAACATGGTAGTTTTTGGAGTTTCTTCCGGCTGTTCAATTTTTATTGCCCAGTACTGGGGACAGCAGGATTTAAAGGGAATCCGCAAAACTTTTGGAATAATGCTCATTACATGTCTTGGCGTTGCCCTTTTATTCACTGCTGGCGGAGTATTTTTTCCACGCAGCCTAATTTCGCTTTATACAACGGACACAGCAGTTATAGACAAAGCCTGCGATTATTTGAGGATTGTTGCCCTGAGTTATCCTTTAATGGCAGTTTCTTTTGCGTGTCAGGCAGCCTTTAGAAGCACAGAACATGTAATTCTTCCAATGGTAACAACTGCAATTTCTTTTGTTTTAAACGTAACAGGAAACGCAGTCTTTATTTTTGGTGTTGAAAGCCTTGGAATTCCGCGGATGGGCGTTGCCGGTGCTGCTGTTGCAACTTTTATTTCGCGCGCTGTTGAATTCATCATTACGATTAGTATCGGAAACATTAAAAAGTTTGAAGCCTTTGGCTCTCCGCGTGAACTTCTGGCCTTTAACAATAAAACATTTTTGCTCAGACTGTTAAAAGTTGGACTGCCGGTAATTTTCAGCGAAACCATGTGGGGGCTTGGAATTTCCACACAGAATTCAATTTTTGCACACACAGGAACCGATTCTTTTGCAGCATTCAGCATTACAAACACAGTAAGCCAGCTGACATGGGTAATTTTTATCGGCATGGGAAACGCAGCTGCAATCATTCTCGGTAAAAAAATCGGCAGCGGGGACAAAACAGGTGCAGTTGCCTACACAAACCGTTACTGCTGGTTCTTTCCGTTAATGGGGCTTGTTATCGGACTTTTTTTAATTCCGCTGAGTTTTATGGTTCCGTATATTTTTAACGTTGACTCAGAAATTGTTCACATTGTAAAAACAATGCTTTTTGCAATCGCATTCCTGTATCCGTTCAGGGCATTCAACATGCTTTTAATTGTCGGAATCTGCCGTTCCGGCGGCGACACGATTTTTGCTTCGTTAATCGACAACGGCTGGATGTGGTGTCTTGCAATTCCGCTCGGCTATTTTGCTTCGTTTAAGCTTGGGCTTGCTCCGTGGCAGATTCTTTTATGCCTCGAAACTGAACAGCTTTTAAAAACAATCTGCGGATTTTTCCGGGTACGTTCCGGCAAGTGGCTGCACAACGTTACTAATTAGGCAGCCCCGCCACAACAGTAAGTTTCTCTTTCCCTTTTTTAGAATTTTTATTTCCGCTATAATACCGCTATGAGTTTAGAGAATAAGAAAGTCCTTATAACAGGCGCCTCCGGCGGTATTGGACGGGCAATTGCTCTTGCCTGTGCCCGCGAAGGCTACGAAATTGTGGCTCATTTTAACAATGGAGCCGGAAAAGCAGAAGAATTAAAAAAACAGATAGAAAGCGAAGGCGGAAAATGCTCGCTTTTAAAATTCAATATAAGCGACCGCAACGAATGTAAAGAAGTTTTGGAAAACTGGACAAACGAAAACGGTGCTTTCTGGGGAATCGTGCTAAACGCAGGAATCTGCCGCGACAACGCTTTTCCTGCCCTTACAGACGAAAACTGGGACGACGTAATTCACACAAATCTCGACGGCTTCTACAATGTTTTAAAACCTCTCGTAATGCCGCTTTGCCGCAAAAAGCAGGGACGAATCATAACAATTTCAAGCGTTTCAGGAATTACCGGCAACCGCGGACAGACAAATTATTCAGCTTCTAAAGCAGGGATCATCGGGGCAACAAAAGCCCTTGCAGTTGAACTTGCAAGCCGCAGAATTACAGTAAACTGCATTGCCCCGGGCTTTATCGAAACAGACATGATAAAAGACGCACCGGTAGAACACATCTTACCGACAATTCCAATGCAGAGAGCCGGAAAACCGGAAGAAGTAGCTGCAGCCGCAGTCTTTCTTTTGAGCGAAGGAGCTTCGTATATTACGCGCCAGGTTTTAAGCGTAAACGGAGGAATTATTTAAGCTTAATTTCGAGTTTTAAATAAATAGCTGCACTTTCTGTGCTGTCCCTGAGGCGGAGTTTTATCAAGGAGTTATTTTTATGGAAAACAGAAGAGTTGTAATAACAGGCGGAGGAATCGTAAGCGTTCTCGGAAACAACTGGGACGAAGCATTAAAAAGCCTTAAAGCCTGCAAAAATTTTGTAAAATATATGAGCGACTGGGATGAAAAGTATCCTTTAATGAACACACGTCTTGCCTGCCCTATCGAAAATTTTAAGCTCGATCCACAGAAATATCCGCGCAAAAAGATTCGTGGAATGGGCCCGGTTGCACAGATGGCACTCGCAGCAACAGATTCAGCACTCGAAATGGCAGGAATAAAAGAAGGCGATCCATTATTCCAGAGCGGAAGAATGGGAATTGCCTACGGTTCTTCAATGGGTTCTGTTTATCCTTTAATGGACTATTTTTCCATGCTCATTACAAACGACACTTCTAAAATCGGGGCAACAACCTACATAAAATGCATGCCGCAGACCTGTGCCGCAAACCTCGAAGTTTACTATCAGTTAAAGGGAAGAATCATAACAACCAACACAGCCTGCACGTCCGGTTCACAGTCAATCGGCTATGCTTATGAACAGATTAAATTCGGCAAGCAGGACATAATGATTGCCGGCGGTGCAGAAGAATTCTGCCCGGTAGATGCAGCCGCTTTTGACACCTTGTTTTCAACTTCAACAAAAAACCAGACCCCGGAATTAACCCCAAGCGCATACGACAAAGACCGTGACGGACTCGTAGTTGGAGAAGGAGCCGGAACATTAATCCTGGAAGAATACGAACACGCAAAGGCACGCGGGGCTAAAATCTACGCAGAAGTTGCAGGATTCGGCACAACAACCGACGGAACTCACATTACTTCCCCAAACCGCGAAACAATTGCAAATGCAATCCGTCTTTCAATCGAAGATGCAGGAATTGATCCTTCACAAATCGGATATGTAAACACACACGGAACGGCAACAATTGCCGGCGACGTCTGCGAAAGCGGAGCAACTTACGACGTTTTTAACAGAGCAGTTCCAGTAAGTACGACAAAAAATTACACAGGCCACACACTCGGAGCCTGCGGAGCACTCGAAGCCTGGCTTACAATCAACATGATGAACACTGGCTGGTTCCATCCAAACTTAAATCTTGTAAACGTAGACAGCGCATGTGCACCACTCGACTACATAACAGGCACCGGCCGCGAAATTCAGACAGACTACGTAATGTCAAACAATTTTGCCTTTGGTGGAATAAACACAAGTTTAATTTTTAAGCGCTGCACTGAATAATCAGCCTGAGAGGGGGGAAAGCCTTCCCCTCGCTCCAGCCGGCAGGCCGGCTTCCGCTACCCCTTCTGCGGGCTCAAACGCCGCCCGCAACGCCTGCTAAAATACAGCACCAATGCTTTTTAACCACGGAAGCAGATATTCATCATTCCAGTGGGTGCGGCGCATAATTCTGCTGTTTTCTTTCATTCCAAAACCGTGTCCGCCTTTTTCAAAGGTTATAAAAGTATGAGCAATCTGTTTTTCTGACAGTGCCTTGTCCAGCCGGACAGAATTTTCGTACATTACAACCGGATCATCTTTGCAGGCAAGCAAAAATACAGGCGGCATGTCATCAGGAACATTCAGTTCCATACTGAATTCATCTTTATATCTCTGGCTGTATTTAAACCCACGGAGATTAAAAAATCCAAAACCTTCGCCTGCCCTTTTTTCGTCATAGACGTGGCCTAAAAGACTTTTCCGGCTCCATTTGTGTCCAATGTCGTCCTGCATGGAAACAACCGGATAAACCGGCACAACAAAATCAGGGCGCACACTGACTGCAGTATTTATTCCCAGTGCCTGCAATTCATTATGAGTTTTAGCAAATTCGCCTGCCATTGTTACAAGATGCCCGCCGGCACTAAAACCAATTGCACCAAGTTTTAAAGGATTAATTCCGTATTCTTCTGCATTCTGACGTACATGGGCAATTGCCATCTGTAAATCAACAAGCTGATCCGGATAATGATGTTCGTTATAAGCTACGCGATACTGTAATACAAAGGCATTCATTCCAATTGAATTAAACCATCTGGCAGTTGCAAAACCTTCGTGCTTCATTCCAAGGTGATGATAGCTTCCGCCAGGACAGATAATTACAGCTGCACGGCTTTTATTCGTTTTATCGTTTTTATCCTGAACAGGACAAAAATAAAGGACAGTGTCGCGCACCTGGGTTTCCATTCCAGGCACTCCGCGCCACAAAAATACTTTTTTTGAATAATCTTTTGCAAAACTAAAAACTGCCACACAAAAAACAAAGGCAATGGCACAGATCTTTTTTATCATCTGCAAAAGATAGCATAAAAAAACGGGGCTGTCCAAAAAAGTTCAGGCAACCCCGTTTAGTTTTTTAGTCTATTTCGTTCATCTTTGTAATTTCTTTTGTATAGTCAACGCCAGGAACGTCAAAACCGTTAATCATCAAGAAGTCGTGGCGGAGGCCTGCAAGGTCGCAGACTTCGTTTACATTTTCTTCTGTAACAGCCGGCATTACCTTATCAACTTCTGCCTGAACAGCCGGGTCAAGTTCCCAGTCGTCAATGCGGATTCTGTTTTCAGAATCAACTGGAACTTTTTTGTCTGCTGTGTAAAGACGTTCAGCAAAAAGACGTTCCATCTGTTCAATACAGCCTTCGTGAGTTCCCTTTTCTTTCATAATCTTAAACAAAACTCCAAGATACTGGGCAATAATCGGAATAACTGCAGAAGAACGTGTTACAAGACCTTTGTTTACAGAAACGTAAGCTGCACCATTCAAGCTCTTAAGGGAAGAATCAATGTTGTGAGCGCGGGCTTCGAGATCTTTTTTAGCTTCGCCGATTGTACCGTCGCGGTAGATCGGATGGCTGTATTTTGGTCCAATGTAAGAATATGCAAGAGTGCGTACACCGTCAGCAAGAACATCAGCTTCTTTAAGCTGTTTAATCCAGCGTTCCCAGTCTTCGCCGCCCATTACTTTTACAGTATTTGGAATGTCTTCGCCTTCTGCCGGTTTTGCTTCCTGAATGGAAATTTTACCGGTCATCATGTCGAGGGAAGGACCAGAGAAAGTTGTTCCGATCGGCTTGATTACAGAACGGTACATTACTTTTGTGTCTGGATCTGTACGAACAGGAGAAGCAAGTGAATAAATTACAAGGTCAAATTTAATTCCCTGTGCTTTAGCTTCGTTAATAATTGTCTGACGGCATTCATCAGAAAAAGCGTCCATGTTAAAAGTTTTTGACTTTAAGCCGGCCTTTGCAGCTTCTTTGTCAAAAGTCATGTTATTGTAAAAACCAGGAGTTCCAGCCTTTGTTTCTGTTGCTTCTTTTTCAAAAGAAACGCCGATTGTGTCAGCACCGTATTCAAATGCAGCAGAAATGCGGCTTGCAAGTCCGTATCCAGTTGAACAGCCGAGCACAAGCACATTTTTTGGAGCGTAGCCGCCTTCTTTTGCAGACTTTACTGCACGTTTTGCTTTCTGCGAAACAACATAAGCAATCTGATTTCTTGTATCCTGAGCGCATCCAAGAGGATGTGAATTGATACAGATATTGGAACGAATCATTGGTTTAATAACTGCCATTTTTTTTCTCCCATATTCTCAACAAAAATTAAAGCTGTAAAAAAATCACAGCAAAAGATAAACATGTATTATATTATTATGACAAATTTTGTATTTTTGTCAATTTAATTAAAAAAGTCGTATTGACACTTCTTTTTAAGATTCCGGCTCGGGGCAGGAACGACAGACACTGTCATGCTGAATTCAGTTCAGCATCTATACTATATTTGCGCGCAAAGACGAGTAACCGCTAAAGCCCCCCTCCAGGGTTCTGTATTGAGCGCCAGGGACAACGCACAAAGACTATTATTTCAGTTCACAGGTCTGTTCTGTATTGAGCGCCACGGATGGCGCACAAAGACTATTATTCCGGCACAAATTGCCTGGCAATTTGTGCGGCGACAGGATGTCGCCCCCATTCTTCTATCAACTTTTTTTCTATGCTATACTCATTCCTATGAAAATTACTCCAAACTACACTGTTATTTATAATGACGACGATATTATTGTTTTAAACAAACGTTCAGGGCTTTTAGTTGCACAGGACCGCTACGACCCGGACGCACCACGCCTCGACACACAGGCAGAAAAAGAATTCGGCAAATTATACGCCGTTCACAGAATCGACAAAGACACTTCAGGCTGTGTAATTTATGCAAAAACCGCAGAAGCACACCGCTCTCTTTCCATGCAGTTCGAAAACCGCACAGTAGAAAAAACTTACCATTGTCTTGTAAACGGACGCCCGCTGTGGCAGACAAAAACCGTGGACTCAAAACTTTTGCCGGACGGAGACGCACGCCACCGAACAACCGTAAATTCAAAATTCGGAAAACCAAGCGTTACCGGTTTTACCTTAATCGGAGTCTGCGGACCTTACAGCTGGATCAAAGCCTGCCCGAAAACAGGACGCACACACCAGATCCGCGTACATTTGCAGTCAATCGGGCTTTCAATCGTCTGCGATCCTTTATATTCAGGCAACCAAAAACCAGTAAGACTTTCTGACATAAAAAAAAGATGGAACGGAGACACTTTCGAAGAACGTCCGCTTTTAAACCGCCTTGCCCTGCACGCTTACAGCCTTTCAATTGAACACCCTTCAACAGGCGAACGCATGACTTTTACCGCACCTTACCAGAAAGACATGGAAGCAACAAGAAAACAGCTTGCAAATATTTTTGGTGTAGATCCTCTTTTAGAGGAATAACCGGGCGTCCCCTGCCTGGCGGCAGGTCGGGTCTTTCGTGGCTGCGCTTTCGCTTCGACCGTCAGATTGCATCTGCCGGTTGCCTCCGGCACCACTACAGCCCCTGACGCAAAATTCAAAAGGACTTTTAAATGAAAAAATTAGCGTTCATTTTGGCACTGGAACTTTTCAGTTTTTTAGCAGCAGCACAAATTAAAAAAACAGATTTTTCTTTTTCTGTAGAACCGTTGTTCGGCTTAAAAAACGGCGTTGTCGATGAATATGTTTTCTTAAAAGAAAGTTCGTATTCAAGCGACAAACTAAGCGAACTTAACTGGGACATAAAAAACGAACTTTACGGCGGAATAAAACTGAACGGAAGCTTTAAAAATGTTTTTTTAGAAACATCGTTTACAGCAGCAATCCCGCAAAGTTCTGGAATTACAAAAGATTCAGAT
The DNA here is from genome assembly GCA_963613915.1 of uncultured Collinsella sp. Taxonomy (GTDB): domain Bacteria; phylum Spirochaetota; class Spirochaetia; order Treponematales; family Treponemataceae; genus Treponema_D. The sequence goes on along the minus strand of CAVEBK010000008.1, from coordinate 39,793 downwards.
TGGTTAAATGCATCTCGTAAAAATACAGAAAATTATCAATATAAAACAAATTATTCAGAACACGATAACTATATTGACTATGACATTGGAGCAAAAGTAAAAGCAGGTTACGAGTTTAAACTTTTACAGGACAAAAAAGTAAAACTTTCGTTAAAGCCATTTGCAGAATTTCAGTACGAAAATTTTCAATTTACATGCAAAGACGGAACATGCTGGTATGGAGCTTATTTAGGAAGCTATTATGCTCGGTGGAACGATTGGGATAATCAAAGGTCAGATGCAGGAGACAAATCTGGAAAAGTAATGGCTTACCAGCGACAGAATTTAATTCTCTGTCTCGGCAGCGATTTTAAAGTAGAACTTCTAAAAAACTTTGCTGTTCTTGCAGGATTTAAAGTTTCGCCGTATTTATATTCAGAATCGATTGATTCCCACTACCTTTCAGACACCTATTATCTCGACGTTACTCCAGGATATTTCTCTGTCTTTGATGCAAACCTTGGTGTAGAATACGCACTTACAAAAAAGCAGTCTTTTATACTTACTGCAGAAGGCTTTTATATGAAAACGCTTCGCGGCAACGATTATATAAATTCTAAAAAAGCGTGGTCAAAAGACAAAAAGTCAGACGAAGTTGACGGCGGAGCTGCACAAAGATACATAAACATTACTTTTGCGTATAAAATACAGATTTTATAAAAATACAGATTTTTATAAAAATGAGCAGAAAGACATTTTTTAATTTTGTGCTATAATGTCAAAAAATTAAGTTAACTATAATGAACATACTAATGGAGGCTTATAAATGAAAAAAATTATTACTATCAGTCGTGAATATGGTTCTGGAGGACGCGTTATCGGAAAACTCGTTGCAGAAGCATTAGGCTACAAATTTTATGACAAAGAAATAATCGACATGTCTGCTCAGGAAAGCGGACTTTCCCCGGATTTTATTAAAAAAACAGAACAGAACCTTTCTTCTGGATTTTTATATCATCTTCTGCTTGGAACAAGCTATTCCGGCTCTGCAGGAAACATTGCTTCTTCTGTAGCCGGCGGACAGGTTCTGCCGCTTGCAGACCAGGTTTTTAATGCAGAACGCAAGGTAATCCTTGACCTTGCAAAACAGGGCAACTGTGTAATCGTAGGCCGCTGTGCAGATTACATTATTAAGACAAGCGAAGAAATTGATTCAAAAGAACTGCTGAATGTTTTTATCTACGGTGAACTTGAAGAAAAATTAAAGAGAATCGAAGAATTGTACAAAGAGCCGGAACAGGCTGCAAAAAAGACAATTCAGACAATCGACAAGCATCGTGCAAACCATTACAACACTTTTACAGAAGCCACATGGGGCGACCGCAAAAACTACGATCTTATGCTTAACAGTTCAACAATCGGAATTGAACAGACAGCAAAGATGATCGAAGAAATTGTAAAACATTCGTAAGCAGCCGCAAGGTCGCAACAATGCCCGGGTCTTGTTTTTCGAGACTGCGGGCATTTATTTTTTACAGCAAAAGCCAGCCCGGACATTAGGGGCTTTAGTTGGTGCGTGCACCAATGAGCGTTAGCGAACCCCGTTTGGCCGGACGAGACTGTAGTTGTGCTCCAGAAAATAAAAAACTTACGGCAGCGTAATTCTTACACTTTGAATGCGGTGCCTTGTCTGATCTTCTATCTTAAAAAGAACTCCGTCGCGGCGGATTGCCTCTCCTGCTTCAGGAATTGCGTCAAACTGCTCCAGAAGCCAGCCTGCAAGAGTATCGTAGTCGTCGCTTACAAGTTCGAGTTTTAAAAGCTCGTTTACATCGTCAATTTTCATATCGCCGGGAACAAGAAACTCTTTTGAAGTAACCGGCACAATCCTTGTTTCCGGAGGAACGTCGGACTGCTCTCCATGAACACTGTGCCCGAAAACTGCGCGCATAATGTCGTCCATGGTAACGATTCCAATGTTTGAACCGTTTTCGTCAACTGCAACTGCAAAATTAACGTTTTCCTTACGGAATTTCTGCAAAAGCTCTGTTGCCGTAATTGTTTCCGGAATAAAAAGAGCCGGGCGCATACAACGCACTGCAAGATTTTCTGATTCCTTTATTACACGGCCCGCAAGCAGCACATTTTTGTAATAAAGAACTCCTAAAACTTCTTCAAAACTGTTACGGCAGACCGGGAGGCGGCTGTAGCCTGTCTGTGCAAAAATGTCGGCAATCTGATCGTAGGTTGCATTTTCCGGCACAAACTGAACATGGCTTTTGTGACGCATAATGTCGTGAACTTTAAGATCTGTAAATTCAAAAATCTTGTAAAGCATTCGTTTTTCGCTGCTTTCGAGAGTTCCTTCGTTTTCGCCGACTGCAATGAGCGATTTTAATTCTTCTTCGGTAATAAGATCGCGGCTTTCCGTTACAAAATGAGTAAGGACTTTTGTAATTCCATTTGTAATCGTAGAAAAAATCCAGACAATCGGGAACAAAACCTTTTCGAGAATCAAAAGCGGAGCAGCAAAAATGCTTGCCGTCTGCACTGAATAAACGCTTGCAACCGTCTTTGGCATAATTTCGCCAAAAACAATAAGCACAAACGAAATAATTGCAGTTGCGTAGGCTGAACCTGAGTTGCCTGCAAGTTTAATTGCAATCGTTGCTGCAAGGCCGGAAGTTAAAGACGTAATAAAGTTTATTCCAATCAGAATTAAAGAAAGAAGTTTATTTGTGTCTTTCTTTAAATGCTGGATTTTCTTTGCCGGAGAATTCTTTTTTCCGCCGTCCTTTTTTAACATCTGGTGCAATGTTACGCGCGTAATGGAAAGAAAGGCTGTTTCGCTCGCTGCAAAAAAGGCAACAACGCCGACAAGCATTATATCTGCAAGAACCGGCACAATAATTTCTGTAAAGACATTCATTATTCTTCGCCTCCTGCAATTTTTGTACAGTGAACGCTTTCTATTCTGCGTCTGTCCATTGAATTAACTTCAAAACGGTATTCGCCGACTTCGATATATTCGCCACAGAGCGGAATGTGTCCTAATTTTTCGCAAATGTAACCGCCGATTGTTTCGTTGTCGCGGCTTGGCATTTTTATGTGCAGTTCATCTTCAAGGTCGGAAAGACGTGCACTTCCGTCGAGTAAATTGTCGTCAGGGTCTTTTATGTGAACTGTTGTGGATTCGCCGGCTTTCTGGAAATCGTCTGCAATTGCACCGAAAATTTCGCGTTCAATGTCTTCTGTCGTAAGAATTCCATCTGTGCCGGAATATTCATCAATTACAATCGCAAAACTTTCTTTATTTTTCCGCATCATTTCCTGGATAGAAGACATTTTTGTCGTTCCAGGAATAAAAAGCGGAGGATGCATCATTTTTTCTACGGAAAATTCTTCGCGCGGTCCACGAAAGAATAAAAGATCTTTTACATACATAACGCCAAGAATGTTATCGATTCCGTCGTCTGCAAAAACCGGAAAACGGCTTATTCTTGTACGTTCAGAAAGCTGAATTATGTCGCGGTAGGTTGATTTTATGTCGATTCCGACAACGTCGCGGCGTGGAACCATAATGTCGGTTGCGTTTAAATCCGTAAACTTAAAAACGCGGTTCATCATGTTCTTTTCGCCTTTTTCGAGAACGCCTTCTTCACCGCCAACGTCAATAAACGTTTTTATTTCTTCTTCGGTAAAGGTTGCTTCCTTCTTTTTTGTATCAATTCCAAAGATTTTAAGGAACAGACGGGAAATCGATGTAAAAATTATTACGAGTGGTTTTAATAAATGAAAGAAAAACCACACATAACCGCTCAGGGCAAACGATGATTTTTCCGGATAGCGGGTCGTAAGGCTTTTTGGAGTAATTTCGCCAAAAATCAGGAGAGCAACTGTAGAAATAAAGGTTGCAACTCCAAGTCCGGCAGGCCCAAAAAGTTTTAGGAAGATCGACGTTAAAACAACGGAAAGTGTAACGTTTACAATTTCGTTTCCAACGAGCAGCATGTTAAGCAGTTCTTCTTTACGTTCAAGAAGTTTGCCTGCACGAATTGCTTTTTTGTCGCCCTTTTCGCGCAGAAAGTGAACTCTAAGTTTGTTCAAACCCAAAAATGCACTTTCAGAAGCAGAAAAAAGCGACGAAAGAACAACGCAGGTAACTGCAATTAACAGTAAAATGAATAAATTATCCGAGGGGTAGTCGTCCATATAATTCCTTTTTGTATTTTATTCAGCGTCGGTCGGCGCTTCTGTCTGTGTTTCCGCTGCAGAGGCTGCGCTTTCGCCGTAGTTTTCTTCCATCATGCGGATCATGCTCAAAATTGACTCTGCATCTTTTGAATCCGGAGAAGCGTCATAAGCTTTCTGGAAATAATCTTTTACTCTTGCGTGGTCAGATTCTCCGCTTACAGCATACAGATAACCGGCTGTGTAATAAGCCTGCTGTTTCTGTTCCGGAAGCAGGTATTTGTTTTCTGCAACCTTTGCAAATTCTTCACTTGCAGCCAGAGGATCCTGATCCAGATAATGCTGAATTGCCTTTGCGTTTGCAATTGCAATTACATGCAGACCAACCATCTTTGTTGTGTCTTTTTTGTCAAGTTTTATGTATTCTTCGCTGAACGGTGTAAGCAGATGACGAACCTGCGGGTCTGAAAGTTCAAAAAGCTTGTTGATTGCAGCAAGTCTGTCTTCTGTTTTGCCGTGGCGTGCACTTTCGAGTGTATTGTCAAAAACAGCAATGTCTTCGTCGAGTTTGTTGAATTCTTCAAAGAAGTCAGCTGTAGTCTGTGGTTCTTTTTCAAAAATAATCTGCCAGATTACATAGCCTTCTTTAGAAAGAAGATAGAACGAAGGAGTTGCCTGAACATTGTAAAGAGTTGCATCGCGCATGTTTTCTTCGAGCTTCTGCCAGATTGCAGCTGCAACAGCCTTTTCTTCTTCCGATGCAGTCGGTTCAGCTACAGCCTGCTGCTGGAGTGAAAGAGAAAAATCAAGATTTACAAGAACGTAATTTTTTGTCATTTCGTCCTTAAATTCACTTGTGTTAAAAATGTTTTTCTTAACTCTTGCACTTGCAGTGTCCTGGTCATCGCCAGAAAAAAGCAGGAAGATTTTTTTATTTTCTTTCTGTGCGGCAGCCTTTGCGTCAATCAGGTTGTCAATCCAGTCCGAAGAATCAATATTTTCAGACGGTTTACGAGCCTGAGCCGTTTCATCTTTTTTTGAACAGCCTGCAAAAAACACAGAAGTCATCAAAAAAGCACAAATAAGTTTTGATAGTTTTTTCATTTCCAATTCCTAAAATTTTTTATCCGGGGCTTCCCGCTTGCGCGGTCGGGCTGTCCAGGGTTCCGGCTTTCGCACTACATCTTACTATGTTTTTTACACAGTAAAATTGTGCCACGGACGGCACTAAAGACAACAGACCCGCACAAATTGCTTTGCAATTTGTGTCACGCTTTATATCAGTGTGCGGGTTCTTCTAATTAAAGAATCTTACACCTGCGGCAAAAATGTTCTGGCAGCTGTTTGCATCTTTGTTTTCTGCAATGTTTTTAATTAAATCACTGCTGTAACCGCCGATTCCTACAGTACGTTCAGAATGTCCCATTTTTCCAAGAACATGACCGTTCGGGCTTGTAAGGCCTTCGATTGCGTATGCTGAACCGTTCGGATTGTCCGGTTCAGACGTTGCAGGGTTGCCGTTTTCGTCACAATACTGACTGAATACCTGACCATTTTTAAACAGGTTCTGTGCAAGTTCTTCCGACATAATAATGCGGCCTTCACCATGGCTTACAGGCACATAATGCGGGCGAGAATCCAGCACAGAAGCGTCTAATGCCCACGGAGAAGCAGCACTGACCATTGTTGTGCGTACAACGCGGCTTATATGGCGGTGAATGTTGTTGTAAGTAAGAGTCGGGTTTTCTGCAGCAGGTTCAACAATTTTTCCAAATGGAACAAGACCTGTTTTTATCAATGCCTGGAAACCGTTACAAATACCAAGAATCAGACCGTTTTTCTGTTCAAGGTGGTTTGTAATTGCCTGGGCAATGTTTGCTTCGCGGATAACGTTTGCAATAAATTTTCCAGAACCGTCTGGTTCGTCTCCGGCAGAAAATCCTCCGGCAAATGCAACAATCTGCGAAAGTTCAATTTCTTTCTGCAGACCTTTTAAAGATTCTTCCAGGTCTTCTGGAGTTCTGTTACGGAAAACAAAGATTTTAGAATCTGCTCCGGCAAGGTTAAATGCACGGGCCATGTCGTATTCGCAGTTTGTTCCCGGGAATACTGGAATAATTACGCGCGGTTTAGCCTTGTTTTTGTCTAAGACTGTAAATGTTTCTGCCTTTGCACGGGCTTCTTCCAGTGAAGAATGTTTCTGAACAGCCCAGTCCGGCAGGCTTTCTGCAGTTTTTACAGAAGAAACCTGAGGGAACACTTTTGCAAGAGGTTTTTCCCATGCATTATAAAGCTCTTCAAGCGGAATTTCTGTCAAAGGAAGTGCATTCAATCCTTCCATTAAGAGAGAAACTACAGCTTCTTTCTGTGTATTACCGATTCTAAATACAGTTGAATTTACAAAACCGTTGTTTTCAAACTTGTCGTCTGTTGTTTCTACAATGATTGAACCATAAAGCGGTGTAAAAAGATCTGCAATCGTATTGTTTACATTTCTGTGGAATCCAAGGGCAGTTGCACTGGAAGGAATCTGTGTAAGCTGAACGCCGACCTTGTTTCCAAAAGACATTTTTACAACTGCTTCTGCAATTCCGCCGGCACCAACCGGGTACATTGCCTTAACTTTGCCGGCTTTATTTGCTTCGTAGAGGGCATCAGAATTCTTTTTGAATGTGTCCCAGTCAGGAGCAAGTTCAGCAGAATAAGGAACCTGAACAAGGTAAACAAAGTTTCCGCCTTCCTTAAATGAACCAGACTGAACGTTTTTTGCTTCGTCGTGAGCAACAGCAAAAGAAACGAGTGTGTGAGGAACATTCATGTGCTCAAAAGTTCCAGACATAGAATCTTTTCCGCCGATAGAAGCGCAGCCCATTTCTCTCTGAGCGTCAACAGAACCTAAGAGGGCAGCAGTCGGATAGCCCCAGGTCTTTTCGTCAACTGTGCGGCCAAAGAATTCCTGATAAGACATGCGGCTTGTAGTTGCCTTTCCACCGATACATGTAATTTTTGCAAGAGAAGAAAGGATTGCAGTCTGTGCGCCGTGCCATGGAGACCATTGAGCAACGCGAGGATCGTAGCCGTAAGACATAAGGCTTACGGTAGAAGTTTCGCGAGGAGAAATTACAGGAATCTTTGCAGACATTGCACATTCCGGAGTTCCCTGGTATTTTCCGCCGAACGGGAACAAAACAGTAGAAGCACCGATAGAACCGTCAAAACGTTCCTGCAAACCACGCTGAGAACAGCAGGCAAGGTCAGAAATGTCTGCAATAAATGCGTTTTTAATCTGCTCGGAAGTTGGAGAAAATTCTCCGCTTTCGCCGGTTGCAGAAGCACAGTTTCCAAGTGCCTTTTTTACGCTTTCGAGCGGCTGAACAAGAGGCGATTCGCGGTTTTCTGCAGGGCTTTCAATTTCGGCCTTTGCATAATGCGGAGCTCCGGCAGAATCTAAGAATGAGCGGTCAATATCAACAATAGTTTTTCCGCGCCATTTCATTGTAAGCTTGTTTTTATCTGTTACAGTTGCCACAACAACTGCATTCAGGTTTTCTTCATTACAGAATTTAATGAACTTTTCAACATCGCCAGCCCTGACAACAACAGCCATTCTTTCCTGGCTTTCAGAGATTGCAAGTTCAGTTCCGTTCAATCCTTCGTACTTTTTTGGAACAGCGTCAAGATTAATGTCGAGCCCAGGAGCAAGTTCACCGACAGCAACAGAAACACCGCCTGCACCAAAGTCGTTTGAACGACGGATCATGTGGCTTACTTCAGGATTTCTGAAAAGACGCTGAATTTTCCTTTCTTCAACAGCATTACCTTTCTGAACTTCGGCAGCGGCAGTCGTTACAGATTTTTCTGTATGAACTTTAGAAGAGCCTGTTGCTCCACCGATTCCGTCGCGTCCTGTGCCACCGCCAAGAAGAATAATAATGTCTCCTGCTTCCGGAGTTTCGCGCATTACAGTTGAATAAGGACTTGCAGCAATTACGGCACCAAGTTCCATTCTCTTTGCAACAAATCCAGGATGATAAACTTCTGTAACCTGGCCGGTTGTAAGACCAATCTGGTTTCCGTAAGAAGAAAATCCCTGGGCAGCTTCGCGGCAAAGCTTTAACTGAGGAAGTTTTCCGTGCAGAGTTTCGCTCATTGGAACAGTCGGATCACCTGCACCTGTTACGCGCATTGACTGATAAACCCAGCTGCGTCCGGAAAGAGGATCGCGGATTGCGCCACCGATACAGGTTGCAGCACCACCAAAAGGTTCAATTTCTGTCGGATGGTTGTGAGTTTCGTTTTTGAACTGCAGAAGCCACTGTTCAACTTCGTCTTTTCCGTCTGGATAAGGATTTCCGTCTTTGTCCGTTGTGTAATGAACGTCGATAAAGATTGAACATGCGTTGTTTTCTTCAGAAACTTCCATATCGTCGAGCATTCCGTGCTTACGAAGATATTTTCCACCGATTGTAGCCATGTCCATTAAAGTTACAGGCTTGTCCTTGCGTTTTGCATAAAGGTCAGTGTGCAGAGCCTTGTAATTTTCGAGGGACTGCTTAAAAAGTTTAGCGTAAGGACCTTTTTCAATCTTAATGTCTTTAAGGACAGTGTTAAAAGTCGTGTGGCGGCAGTGGTCAGACCAGTAAGTGTCAAGAACGCGGATTTCTGTTTCTGTAGGATCGCGGTCGATTGACTTAAAGTATTTCTGCAGAAATTCAATATCAGCAAGGTCCATTGCAAGACCCATTTTTGCACGGTATTCATCAAGTGCTTTTTTATTGAATTTATTGAATCCTTCAATGACAGGAACGTCGCCCGGTTCGTCTGCCTTAATTTCAAGGGTTTCAGGAATTTTTGAGTCAGTAAGGCGGCTGTCTACAGGGTTTACAAGATAATGCTGAATTTTAGCAACATCGTCTGCGCTTACGTTTCCTTTAAGGATAACCATTTTTGCGCAGCGAACACGCGGAGGAAGAGTTCCGACTTTTGCAGAATTCTTCATAGACTCACGCAAAAGAGAAAGACACTGTTCAGCAGAATCAGCGCGCTGATCGTACTGGCCAGGCAGATATTCCCAGACAATCACAGTGTCGTTGTCGTCAGTTTTTACTTCTTCGTAGGCTACAGTGTCGCTCTGAGGCTCAGAAAAAACCTTAAGGGCAGCCATCTTAGACACATCGTCAGAAGTGTTTTCAATGTCGTAGCGGTTAAAATAACGCACTCCCTTAACAGAGGAAATGCCCAAAAATCCATTGATTTCCGATAAAATGCTCTGAGCTTCACTTTCAAAGCCAGGCTTGCGTTCAACATAAATACGAAACATTCCACTATTCTAGTGAAATAAATATCACAATTCAACAATCAAAAATAAGTAAAAAAGCAGTAACGGAGCACATTTTTCCGTCTCGTCCCGTGTTCCGCCCTTCGCTACGCTCATTGGCACATTCGTGCCAACTAAAGGGGCTCCACCCGGGGCTAGGAGAAAAGGCTCACAAGACATTTTGTTTACTCGATTTTGCTGCCGTATTCGTAAATTGCTATTGGTGGCAATTTTATTATGTTTTGTGTATTCCACATTTTTAAAAGTTCATCACGATATTGTTTTAGCCACTCTACTCTTACTGCAAATTTACTTCTTTTTAGAACTTACTTTGCAGTGGAAATATATCACAGTTTTCTATATTGACTCCGCCATCCGTGGCGGTATTTTCAGAAAATGTGGCTGTCTATTTGACATTTTTCATAAAAAAATACTGCTAGATTGCTTCATTTCTCAAAAGAAAGTCTATCAATCCTATATGGTAGATACCATTCTCATCATACCATGGCATCAGCTCGTTTCTGGTAATGACTATCTTCTTAAAAGAATTGTTTATGATACTGAACGGTTTTAATTCTGAAAGCTGTTTTTCCGGATCTGTCATTTCAAAAGCTGACTGAATGTAACACTGATTATTTCCATTATTTACGACAAAATCTATTTCACGAACTACTCTTGCAGTTTTTCCGTTTTTATCTTTTGTAAAACTTTCAACAACTCCAACATCAACGGCGCAGCCTCTCTGAATCAGGTCGTTATATATAATGTTTTCCATTATGTGAGATTCTTCATTCTGCCTCATATTCAGTCTTACGTTTCTTAATCCAGGATCTATACAGTAGAACTTGCTTTGAGATTCAAAATATTTCTTTCCCCTGACATCATATCTTTTAGCTTCATTGAACAGAAATGCATCTTTCAGATGATCCACATAAGTTTTTATTGTAGGATCTGTTACAAGAGAATCTTTCTTATTGTGCTGAACAGAATTAATTGTTCCTGCAAGATTATGAATATTTGTAAGTGAACCAGTTGAGGAACAAAGACAATCAGTCAAATTTGAAAGTATATCTTCCCTTTCTATATGCTTTCTTTCCACAATATCCTTGAAATAGGTCTCTTCAAAAAGCTGTTTCAAATATGAAATCTTAGATTCGGCAGAAGGTCGATTCAAAACAAGCGGCATTCCTCCAAAAAGCATATATTCATTTAAGGCAGAATTTTTATCTCCCCCTTTTGCGCCATAGAATTCCTTGAATGAAAGAGGATAAATTCGAACTTCATCTCCCCTTCCCCTGAATTCCGTAAGAATATCTGTAGAAAGCATCTTTGAATTGCTTCCTGTAATATATATATCAAGATTTTTCTTACGCAAGAATCCGTTAAGGACATCATAGAATGTAATGAATTCTCTCTCCAGATCTGGATTAGGAATCTTTTTGCAGAACTGAATTTCATCAATGAATATATAAAACTCTTCCCTGTCATTTATTTTTCCCTCAACATATTTTGCAAGTTCATTCGGATTACGCTGTTTTGCAAAATTATTGTCATCAAGCGATATTTTAACTATGGAAGATTCTTTTATTCCCTGAGAAAGGAGATATTCATAATAAAGTTCAAACAGCAGAAAGGATTTTCCACATCTTCTGACACCTGTAATGATTTTTATCATTCCATTCTGCTTTCTTTCTATTATTTTGTTCAGGTAACTGCTTCTTTCTATCTTCATTTTTATACCTTTAAATTCCGTGTATAGACACACTTTTTTAAAGTATACACTTTTATTCTGGTTATTTCATCCCTTATTACCTGTATTTTAAACTTATTTGTCCAGACACACTTTTTTAAAATATGAGTAATCTTGAGGCTGCAATTAAAAACACTGCTGGTTTTATTCACCTTATCAAAACAGTTTGTTTTCATTAAAATGCTTTTTATGTTGAATATTCAGGATGCGCTTAAAAAATCGCGCAAAATTGTTATTAAAATTGGTTCTAATACGCTTGCAAAGGCTGACGGCACGCAAAACACGGAATTTATGGCAAACTTTGCGCGGCAATGCAAAAACCTTATTGACCAGGGCAAGCAGCTTGTTGTGGTTTCTTCGGGAGCTCAGGTTTCCGGGGTTTCTACTTTAAAGGAATGGGCACGCAAAAAGGACCTGCATTTTAGACAGGCTTTGTGCGCAATCGGTCAGGTTGAACTTATGGCTCAGTGGCGCAAGGCTTTTAACGAACAGGGACTGCACATCGGGCAGATTCTTTTAACAAAAGAAGATTTTGAAGACAACAACCGTTCATTAAATATCCGCAACACACTTTTTACGCTTGCTGACGAAGGCGTTGTTCCAATCATCAACGAAAACGATTCTGTTTCTACACTTGAATTTTCGATTGGCGACAACGACAACCTTTCTGCACTTACCGCAATTTTGTGGAGTGCAGATCTTTTAATTTTGTTCAGCGATATTGACGGAATTTTTACGGACAATCCAAAAGTAAACAAAGATGCAAAACTCGTTGAAGTAATTGATTCAATTCCAAAACTGAGGGAATCAATCCACATTGGAGAAGCAAACAGTTTTGGAACCGGCGGAATAGAAACAAAAATCCAGGCAGCAGAAAAAACGACAGTTTACGGGATCCCGATGCTGCTTGCAAACGGCGGACAAGAAAACATCCTGGACAATCTGTGCAACGGAACTGCAAAAGGAAGTCTGTTTCTGGCAGAATAATTGCATTCAGGCACGCTGCGCAGCAATGCAGGCGAAAGCCAGACCCCTGGACAGCCCGACCGCGCCAGCGGGAAGCCCCGGAAAATAAAAAGGAAGAACTTATGGAAAAAATTGCTTTTATTGGAATGGGCAACATGGCCCAGGCTTTGGTTAGTGGATTTGTAAAGACCGGCAGAATTAAGGCGGAAAATGTTTTTGCTTTTGCGCCTCACCAGGAAAAATTAAAGGCAAATGCTCAGAAATTTGGTTTTTGTCCCTGCACCTCTCTTTTACAGGCAATAAATTCGGCACCAACAATTTTTGTTGCCTGCAAACCTTACCAGATTGAAGACGTTATAGAAGAAGCCGGAAAAGCTTTAGAAGGCAAAACGATTGTTTCGATTGCTTTAGGCTGGAATTTCCACACTTACGAAAAATATTTTGCTGCATATACAGATAAACCGCACGTTCAGTTTGTAATGCCAAACACGCCTGCAATGGTCGGTGAAGGAGTTTTTCTTTTTGAAAAATCAAATTCATTAAATAAAGAAGAACGCACAGAACTTTTTGAACTTTTTGCAGAATTAGGCGTAGTAGAAGAATTGCCGGACAATTTAATGGGAATCGGCGGAGCAATAAGCGGCTGCGGACCGGCATTTGTAGATTTATTTTTGGAAAGCTACGCAGATGCAGCAGTTAAATACGGGATTCCACGCTCAACAGCCTACAAATTAGTAAGCCAGACGGTTTTAGGTTCAGCAAAACTCCAGCTTGCAACCGGCGAACACCCGGCCGTATTAAAAGACAACGTCTGCAGCCCCGGCGGAAGCACAATCCGCGGAGTTACAGCCTTAGAAGAAAACGGCTTAAGAAACGCGTGCATAAAATCGATTGATTCGATTATGGGGAAGTAAAAAAAAACAGCCCGGCTTTTATGAAGAAAACTTCTTAAAGGCCGGGCTTATTTTTTAACGGGTAAATGTTGAATGAGTTATGTCAGGGCACCTCTAAAAATTACAGTTTTCAGAAGTGACCGTAACAACCTACTGTAAATCTTCAGCAGTAAGTTTACCTACACCAACTGAATCTGGCAGATTTGTTTTTGAATCTGCTGCAGAAGCTGGAGTCCAGGTATAAGGAGGCTTGTAGCTTGTGCTTGAAGATTCAACACTGTTTGTACAACTAGTAAATACATTGTTTTTATTTACCCAGTAACCTGTATTGGTTGCGCTTACATCGTTGTAATATCCGATTGGTGTTTTTACGTTTTCAAAATAGTTGTTGTCTATATAAACGCTGCTTCCTGCGCGGCAGTTAATGCCGGTTGCAGAATCTTTTGTTTCTGAAGAAGATTCATAGAAATAACTAGAGAATATATGAGCCTTTCCATAGCGGAACAACGGCTGCCGCGCATTGATGTTTTCCCAATAGTTGTTATAGAAAGTAAGGCGCATTTTTGAATCCCCGTTTTCTGTAACATCACTTGAACCGCAGAGACAAGCCTTCCAGTGGTCGTGGAAGTAACAGTTAGAAATTGAAACAAATGCAGAACCGTTTTTAATGTCTAACAATCCGTCGTAAAAGTCTTTTTTGAATTCTTCTTCATCTTTTGCTTCTGTTTGACCAGAACTATAACTCAATGCCGTATCATCATTGTTCTGCGGGCTAAGATGAGACTGGAATTCACAGTGGTCAATCCAGACATGTGTTGCGCTGTTTAAACTTAAAGCATCGTCTGCTGAGCCTTTCCAGTAATTATCAGAAATTACTTCTCCAAACATCATATTGCGGATAATTACGTTGTTTCCGCCTACTACAAATTCAATATTTTTAAGGCGCCCCTGATTTGTTGTATCTCCGTAAATAGTTTTATTTGAACCAATGTCATATTTAACGCTTACATTGTCTGTAGTAGTTAAAGTTCCACTGATTTTTACAATGTAAGGATCGTTACTAGAAAGTTTCTCTTTTGCACTATCAAGTTCTTCTTTTGAAGACAATGTAATTTCTTTTCCGCCAAGGCCACCTGTAATTGTGTAAGTTGTGCCGGAATCGTCTGTTATTGCACCATAGCCGACAAGTCCAGAAAGTGCTGTTGCAGACTTTGGAATAAAATGTGCTTTAAGGCTTGTATCATCGCTGATTGCAAATGTATATTCTGCATTATTTGAGCCAATCCAGTTACTGCCAGAAAGTCCGTACCATGCGTCAAATTTATAACCAGTTGCAGGCGTTGCTTTTACGGTTACAGAAGAACCCGTTTTTAAATCTGTGCAATTAAAATCAACTGTTCCATAAGATTCATTTTCTGAAGCCACTGATAATGAATTGAATGCATCACTGGCAGTACCTGCAGCCATACTTACTCCAGTTACAGTTGAAGTAACAGAAGTATAGTCAATATTTGCAAGAGAAACTGTAACACCACGAATCCGTCCATCTTCTGGAACATCAGCAAGTTCATCCCAGTTTGCCCAATTGCTGTTATATGTAACTGTACGTTCTGTACCAAGTGCGGCTTCTATTAAGATTGTATTTGAACCTGCCACAAGAGGAATTGTCATTGTAGCGTCGTTATAACTTGTCCAGTTTTTTATAGTGTAATCAAACTGTAATATCTGTGCGTTTCCGTCTTCGCCGGTTACTTTTGTACCGTTAACAGAAACGTAGGCATCGCGTAAATAATCGCAGTTGCCACCAAAAGCATAACGAACTTTTAATGTATAGTCCCCGGCAGTATCTGTTGTAAGAATATACTTAATGTAAGCAGTATCTGTATCTTTATTAGCCGTAGAAGGGAAATTCTGATAGTAATAACCATTTGAAGCAGCAAGACCAGCAGCAGAAGAAGTGTCTGTACTTATTTTTCCGTTTGTTCCTAAAAATCCGTCTCCACTTTCCTGAAAAGTTATTGTAACAGTTCCGTCAGTATTTTTTTTAATTGTAGTCTGTTCTGGTGCTTCCCCACTACTTCCGCCATCCGAACACCCGGACAGGCTCCAAATAATTGCCAGCGCACTAAACACACAGGCAATCTT
>CAVEBK010000008.1:0-24542 GCA_963613915.1 uncultured Collinsella sp. | reverse complement strand
GGCAATCTTTCTTAGTTTTTTCATTTTTTCCTCCACCATATGCTTTTTTATATGCACATCGTTTTTTTTTTCAGATTCTCGATATTTTTTTGAGATTCCTTTTATTTTATGTGAGGAATTTGTAATTAGATATATAAAAAAATGCAGTAATTTATAAATTACGCGTCATTGATATATCTTATTTAATCGCGAATTTTATCGACCAGGGTCGATAAAATCGGCTAATTCCGTATTTTTATCGATTGTAATCGATAAAAATGTTGATTTTCGTATTTTTATCGATTACAATCGACAACATGGAAAGTTTAGTTATACGAAAACGTTTAATGAACGAAATAAAACCATTTATAAATAATTCTCTTGTAAAAGTTATAACAGGAATCCGCCGCTCTGGAAAAAGCGAACTATTAGCCCAGGTTTGCAGTTTTATAAAACAAAGCGGAGTTTCTGAAGAAAATATAATCAATATAAATTTTGAATCAATGAAATTCAGTTCTCTCAACACTGCAGAAAATCTTTATAACTATGTTCTGAAAAAAATTGAAGGCGAAAATAAAATAAAAGGCAAAATCTATCTTTTTTTAGATGAAATTCAAAATGTTTATGAATGGGAAAAAGCCGTTAACTCGTTCAGGGTAGATTTTGACAGTGACATTTACATTACAGGCAGCAATTCAAATCTTCTTTCGGGTGAACTTGCAACTCTGCTTGCAGGCCGTTATGTTTCTTTTGAAGTTTATCCGTTTACCCTGTCGGAAGCAAAAGAATTTGCAGTTCAAAACGGTACATTTACAGGCAACCAGAAACTTTTTGAAGACTATTTAAAATTCGGCGGATTTCCACAGCGATTCCAGTTTTCTGACGAAAATGCAATTATTTCTTACTTAAGCGACATTTACAGTTCCGTTGTTTTAAAAGATGTAATAGCAAGGAATAAAATTAACAATCCGCAGTTTTTACAGACTTTGTGTAATTTTATGCTCGACAATGTTGCCCTGCAGTTTTCGGCAAATTCAATCTGCAAAAAATTAAAATCAGAAAACATAAACGTTTCGACTGACACAATTTTAACTTATTTGAACTACATTCAAAATGCTTTTATTATCCGCGGAGTAAAACGCTACGACATAACCGGCAAAAAACTGCTGGAAAGCAACGAAAAATATTATTCGTCGGACTTAGGGCTCTGCACGCTTTCGCGGACAAGCGAAAATGTTGATGTTTCAAAAGTTTACGAAAACGTTGTTTTTATTGAATTAAAATCTCGCGGTTATTCTGTTAATATCGGCCGTCTCGACAATAAAGAAATTGATTTTATTGCTTATCGAGGAACAGAAAAACTTTATATTCAGGTTGCATATCTTATTACAGAAAGTGATAAGGAAAGAGAATTTGGAAATCTGATGAAAATTAACGACAATTTTCCAAAACTCGTAATAAGTTCAGACCCGGTAGATTTAAGCCGGAATGGAATTCAACACAAGAACATTATCGACTGGCTTTTGGAAGATGCTGAAACAGGTTCAGTATGACAGTTTTTCAGGGCAGCCCATGTCAATATTTTTAAGACGGCTGCATTGCTTTTCTGACTGTATCTATTTCTTATATTCTTCTGGAATTTCCTGATATGCGACCTGTGCACTTGCCAGTGTAAAATACCCGGCTATTTGATTTTGTTCTGTTAATGCAACAAAGGTTTTTCCAATACCAAGTTCATCATTTTTTAAGGCATATCGTGCTAAAAACTCATTTAATGCGTCAACCTGGCAATCAAAATTTTTTAAGCCTGATTTTGGAGTTATTTCCTTTACAGAAACTAATCTTAGTTCAACCATTAGTTAAACAGTCCTTTTAAGCCCTGATTCGGCTCTGGAGGATTGTCCAGCAGATTCATAATTAAATCCCTGTCCTGTTTTGAAAGCACAAGTGTTTCGTTTTCTGCTAAATCAAGCTAGGCCTGCTTTAATGATGTTGAAAGAATATACGAAGAAAGAGAAATATGTTTAAGTTCTGCAGCCCTTTCTAAAAGAGACTTTTGATTAAAATTTGTCCTGAGGTCAATTCTAACGTCTTTTATTGCAACTGCCATAACCTTACCCCCTGTTTTTAATATACAGCAACGTACGGCACTTGTACACACGCAAAAACATTATCAACTGGGGGGGGCGTTGCGGGGGTGTCCCCCGCAGAGTGGGGAGCGCGCAACATAGTGCGCGCGGGGGGAGAGACTTCTCCCCCTTCAATAAAAAAAATTATGCTTTTTTGTATTCTTCAAACTTTGCCAGGATTGTTTCGTCTTTTTTTGTCAAAAGGGAAACTACTACTGCCAGAACAAGGCAGGTTACAAAGCCCGGAACAATTTCGTACAGATTAAAGATTCCGCCGGAAAGCTGGTGCCACAAAACAACAACAATTCCACCGCCAATCAGACCGGCAATTGCTCCCTTTGCAGTAAGTCCGCGCCAGTAAAGTGCAAGCAGAACTAAAGGTCCAAAGGTTGCACCAAATCCTGCCCACGCGTAAGAAACGAGCCCGAAGATTGAAGAATTCGGATTAAGCGAAAGGAATAGAGCAACGAGAGAAATTAAGAAAACCGTAAGACGGCTGACTGTAAGGATTTCTTTTTCGCTTGCATTCTTTTTAATAAGTCCCTTGTAAATGTCCTGACCGACTGCCGAAGATGCTGCCAGAAGCTGGGAATCTGCCGTAGACATGGAAGCTGCCAGAATTGCACAAAGGAAAATACCGCCAAAGAATGCCGGGTAGATATTCTGGATTGTTGCAGAAAAAATCGTTTCTGCATCGCCCGTTTTTGTTACGCCTTCTACAACTGTGTTTGCATCGAGGCCAAGGATAATTCCATGCTTAAGAAGGAAGGCTGTTCCGACTGTTCCAAGAACAAAAGTTCCAATGTAAGAAATTACCATCCACGAAATACCGATTCTGCGTGCCTTTTTGATTGAGTCCGGAGAATCAATTCCCATAAAGCGTACAATAATGTGCGGCATTCCAAGATAGCCTAAGCCCCACGCAAGGGCAGAAACAATGTTCATTGCGCTGTAGCTTTTGTTTGCAACAAAGGCATTTTTGATTGTTTCGCCAAAATTGCCTGCAAGTGCGCGAGCGTCAAAAGCCTGAACGCTTTCGTAGGCTGCAACAGGTCCGCCAAGAGAAATTACTGCAATTGCCCCGGAAACAACGATTGCTGCAAAAATCAGCATTCCCTGAATAAAGTCGGTCGTACAAACTGCCGTGTATCCGCCGGTAACCGTGTAGCAGAGAATTACGATAAGACCGATTGCAAGTCCTGCAAGATAAGGAATTCCAAAAACAGAATTAAAAAGTTTTGCACAGGCAACAAAGCCCGAAGCCGTATAAATCGTAAAAAAGAAAACAATAAAAATAACGGAAATAACCAAAAGCAGGTTGCTTCTGTCGTTTAAGCGGTTCTTAAAAAATTCCGGAATTGTGATTGAATCTCCAAAAGTAACCGAACATTTGCGCAGAGGTTTTGCAATAAAAAGCCAGCTTACGTAAGTTCCGATACAAAGACCAAGGGCAGTCCAGAAAGTTTCTTTAACGCCGCCAAGGTAGCACAATCCAGGCAACCCCATTAAAAGCCATGCCGAAGAATCCGAAGCTTCTGCAGAAAGAGCCGTAACCCATGGACCAACATTGCGTCCACCTAAAAAAAAGTCCGATGAAGTATTATTTTTGCTGGCACTTTTTAAGCCAACATAAACCATTGCTCCAAGATACAAAACAAATGCAAGAATCTTTGCAAAAAGCGCCCAGTCCATTGTCAAACTCCTGATTTTAAAACTCTGCTAAATTTAAAGGATATAAGGCGTTTATTCAATTATTGACGGTAATAAAAAAAATCTTTCTTTTTGTTCCGGAGCACAATTTACAGTCTCGTCCCGTGTTCCGCCCTTCGCTAACGACGATTGATACAGTCTGATTTTTTTCTACGATGTGGCGCCCGGATGGCGCTGAATGTTGGTTGACCGCAAGAAACCGGCGAAGCCTTCGAAGCACAGCTTCTCGGAGACTCGCTAAGAACAGTCCACTGGACTGTTCTTCCGGCTTTTAGCCGTCGCTCCCTATGTCGCGACACGAGGTCGCAGGGCTACACCCGGGGCTGGTTCTTTCTGCTCACAAACCAGTCCGCCGTCTCGAACTGCAAAAAGCACTTTAACGAGGTAACCTTTTTTAATAGAATATCCACATGAACTTTTTACAATTTAACGACGTTAGTTTTACATATCCGCCTGTCGAAGGCGATTTAGATGAACAGGGCAAACAGATTGTTCCAGCTCCTGTTTTTGAACATTTTTCAGGCGAACTTCCTGGCAGCTGCTTTGTAAGTTTAGTTGGACAGAACGGCTGCGGCAAAACTACTTTTTTAATGCTTGCTTCCGGCCGTCTTGCGCCAGACAGCGGAACAGTTAGTCTCTTAGGCCGCAATCCGCTTACCTTAGACCAGGAACAAAAGAACCTGCTTGCAAGCGTAATTTATCAGAATCTTGAATTTGAAACAGAAGACACAGTCGGCGAGCTTTTAGCCCAGGTTTATTCTGCCGGAGCACTAAAAAACAATGCAAAGGCACTGCGTTCCACCGGCGACTTTATGACAGAAGTTATCGATGTTCTTGAACTTTCTCAATTAACAGACCGCCCGTTAACACATTTGAGCAAGGGCGAAAAGCAGCGCGTAATCCTTGCATTCAGTCTTTTATATGGCAGTTCTTCAATCTTTATGGACGAACCGATGTTTGCCATGGAAGACCGCCAGAAAGAGTCCACACTCGCCTACCTTAAGGAATTTGTAAAACAGACAGGCACGACAATCTACTGTTCAATGCACGAACTTGACCTTTCTAAAAAATATGCAGACAGGGTTCTTTTATTCTATCCGGACCGCTCAATGTCTTTCGGCACCCCGGAAGAAGTTTTAACTTCCGAAGACCTGGAAAAAGCTTACCAGATTCCTGCTGAATTATTAAAACACAAGGAAGACAGCACCCGCGAACAGCTGAAAGCAATCTCAGAACAGTTCGGCGACAGCCAGAGCTCAAAATAACGGCACGCTGCTACTGTTCAGCTTTACTGTTCAATTTTTTTAAAATTCTTTACGACAAAAACCCCGTCGCGCAGCGCATTTATCTGGTTGCCGGCGGTGTTTTTTATTCTTCCTTCAATATAAATCAGACTTCCCTGCAGGGATTCTATATCTTTTACGCTGAAATCTGCATTTTCTTCAACTTCGAGCAGGTAGATTTTTCCGTCAGTGGTTTTAAATCCAGAATACTCAAAAGGAATGTTTCCAAACCATTCAATATAGCCGCGGGCTTCTGACAGGTTGTCGTTTTTATTCATAGCAAAAAGTGCACAGACTGCAAAAATTAAAACAAAAACAATCAGACTTTTTTTCATTATTATTTTCCTGCTTAAATGCAAAACAGATGCTGAGCGAAGCCGCCGAAGGCTGACAAGCCCAGCATGACGTAAACTTCGCTTTTTACATCAAAATCAAATACATTTTTAAGCTGCTGTTGTTGTTGGAACTTAAATTTACTGTTGTGCTCGTGCCAGTCAGTTCCTTTATTCCGTGTATGATAAATCCGTTATTAGGACGCAAGGCTGCTCCTGCAGAATTGCTCAGAACAAAAGGTCCGTTTCCTTCATAATTACTGTATTTATAATTCATTAAAGAACTTTCTTCAGACAAAGCATAATCATCGCTAAAAATATCGTAAGATGTCATCGGGTAAGTATACGCATTAGAAGTGCTGTAAGAATTGCTTTCGTCGCCGTCTGTGCCTGTATAACTTAAGGTCGTTGCAGCGTCTGTATTATGCGTATAAGTTGAACTGCCCAAAAGAGCCTGTGCATACTGTTCAAATAAATCATCAAGAGTATAAGACGTGCCATTTAACGAGTTTACGGCACTTACAACGTTCGAAAGTGAAGAATTCATCACTGCCAGTTTTTGTACAAGTGCTGCCCCGCCATAACAGCGCGCAATAAACATTCCAAAATTGCTCCATACAGCATAACCGGCAGAAGCGTAAGAACTGTTATATTCGCCTAAACCATTAAAATAATAATAAGCATTAAAAGTCTGGGTTCTGCCCTTTGGACTGTCGCCGTCTTCGAGCCCGAGATGTTTCTGCAGCATATCTTCGCAAAGCATGCTCAGCATTTCGTTATACCAGGTTGAATCCGTAGACAGATTATTATTTACAACGTTCGCAAACCTGATCATGTGCTGGAACTCATGCGCAAGGGTCGAAATACAGGTGTCAAAATAAGTGTTTAAATATGCGCTGTCCACATAAAAATATTTGCCTTCGTTGCTGCATTTAAGTGCCGAATAACTTGGATTTGAAGAACCTAAACTCTGGCTGTAATAATCCCTTGCATAAAAATAACCGACAACGCCACAAGTTGAAGTTGAACCATAATCATTTCCAATATCGTACAGAACAATATTTACCATTGAACCTGTGTCGCTTACATTTTCAATAGCAGTCAGGCTGCCAGAACTCGAATACATTTTTTCAAGTTCTTCACCAAAAACGTAGCGTTCCATGTTGTAAAGGGAATCAAACTTTTCTGCAATTTCTTCAGCAATTTCTTCATTCACCTTGCAGCCGGAAGCACTTTCGTCGTAATAATCGTCAACAATCCATACATAGCAGTATTTGCCTGCGGCATAAAGGGTTGCACTTTTCTGTTCATAAGTAGAAATATTTACATCTGTGTCAACATAAATTTCTTTTGCAGTTTCTCCCACAACAGGGCTGATCTGTTCAACACTCGTACCTGAACTGGTAGCAGAGCGCGCACCAGAACTCACTGCAGTAAAATTAATCTCCGGCGGAATATAGCAGTGCCAGTTTTCTGCAGCTTCGGTTTCTTCATCAATATCTTCAATTTCCACAGTTTCGTCTGCAGCTGACCGCGACGACGAAGAAGAATTTGTTACATAAGGCTGGGCAGAAGCAGCAATACTCCTTGACCCGGTATTGCGTTTAACAAGGTAAAGATTTTTCCCCGACGTAGCCCCTGTAATATTTATGGTCGTTATTCCGCTTTCAATTTCAAAAATATTGCTTTCGCTGGCGTCCCAGGCCGCAGTCGTAGAAGTTGTTGTCTCAGAAGCCAGACTGACAGTAGAAGAACCTGCAGATTCTTCTACATCAAGATCGCACGAGGCAAAAAACAAAACGGCAAAAACACTTATTGCAAAATAATTTTTATTCAGCTTAAAAAACTTCATTTTCTTTTCCTTCTTTTCTGGACGATGTTTTTCTCAAAAACTCATGTCTTTTTAAGGCGCTAAATTATAAAACCATTTCCGGCCTTGCGGGGTTACGCTTTTCGCTTCATCCTGCTGACATTCTGTCAGCAGGACGCCTTGCGGCGCCCCTCCACGCCGGCGTAGGATTTTATCAGGCGCTTTTTTCTGTTACACTCAAGACAATAAACCTTCTGGAGCATTTAATGAATATCTGTCTGTTTACAGGCCAGGAAATTTCTCAGCCTCTTTTAAAAAAAGATGAACGCGCACAACACATTATAAAAGTCTTACACAAAAAACCAGGCGACACTTTTGACGCCGGCATTATCGGCGGAGCTGCAGGAATTGCAACAATTACAGAAATTACAGACGACGGCAATATCTGTTTTACTTTTGAACCAAAAACGCGGGGCAAAACACTTTACCCGCTTACAATGATTATAGGTTTTCCGCGTCCAATACAGCTGCGCCGTCTTTTGCGCGACATTGCAGGTCTTGGCTGCAGCCGTGTAATCTTAACGGGAACAGAACTTACAGAAAAATCCTATCTTGAATCCAACGTTGTAAGCGACGGTTCAGCGTATAAAATGCTTTTAGACGGGACAGCTCAGGCTGCAAGCACACACGTTCCTGAGTTAATTTTTGTAAAAACCTTAAACGAAGCAATTAAAAAAGTAAAATCAGACACAGATTTTGACACTTCCTTTATTGCACTCGACAACCGCCGCGCAACCCAAAGCCTGCACGATTTTCTGCAGAAAGAAGGAGCTGCAAAAATGACTGCTGCCATTGGCAGTGAACGCGGCTGGACAGAAGCCGAGCGCGACCTTTTGGAACAGAACGGCTTTAGCCTGTGTTCAATGGGAACAAGAATTTTACGCACAGAAACAGCAGCAACAGTCGCAGCAAGCATAATCCTGGACAGCATGGGCTTTTTAGGCTGAGCATTTTTGCGCTTTGCGCAAAAATGCGCCCGTATAAAGCAAATTTAATGACCAAGTCTTTTTTTTTAACTATAATCTTCTGCTATGGACAACGAAACAATCAAACAAAAACTTCTGGAAATTCAACCGACTCAGCTGGATTTTCAGGTAATTATGACCGGCAAAGAATCTACAAGAGTAAACGGTCTTTATAACCCGGAAACGAGGGAAATTCTTCTTCATAATAAAAACTTTAAAACCGACAATGAACTTATTTACACTGCAATCCACGAATACACTCATCACCTTGTAAACGAAGAAAAACTTGCAGAAAGCGGCGGAAAATTTCTTGCAACAGGCAAAGCCCACAACGCAGCTTTCTGGTCAAAATTCCACGGACTTTTACAAAAGGCTGAAGAACTTGGAATTTACAAAATTGACATTGAAGAATCTCCTGAATTAAAGGAAATTACAGAAAAAATCCGCCGCGACTACATCGAAGTAAACGGAAAACTCATGCAGGAATTCGGTCGTCTTTTAAGCCAGGCTCACGCTCTGTGCCAGAAGGCAAATATCCGCTACGAAGATTATCTTGACCGCGTTCTGTGCCTGCCACGCACAACTGCAAAAGAAATTACAAAGGTCGGTCATGTAGAAGTAAATCCTGCAATCGGCTTTGACAACATGAAAAAAGTTGCTTCATTAAAAAAGGCGGAAGACCGCCAGGCAGCACAGGAGCAGATTCTCGAAGGAAAACCGGCCGACACTGTAGCCCAGCTCATGAAGCAGCACAAAAACGACGATCCGCGTTCAAAGCTCGAAAAAGAAAAGAACCGTCTCGAAAAAACAATTACGGCACTTCAGCAGCGCCTGCAATATGTTGAGGAAAGTCTTGAAAATCTCTAAAACTGTCGTAAAAGTATTTTCTCTTGCAGTTTTTTTTACCTGTGCTTTTTATGCAGACGGCGAAGACTCAATTTCCATGCCTTCGTCGCCTGCAATGCCGTCTGTTTCTGTTCCCCAGATTTCTAACGGATTTTATATTCCGGGAAGCAGTGATTTTTACACCGGGCAGAAAAGCACAACGGCAGCGTCATCAGCGACTTCTTCCAAAACTTCTTCAACTAGCAGCAGCACACAAAATCAGGCAAATGCAGCACAAAGTGCAAACACACAGCAGGCGCAGGACATAACTTCCAGCCTTGTAAACAGTGCATTAAGCAATTCTTTAGCAGGCTCTTTAACGGAAAACGGAAATTCTTTAATTAACAGTTCACAGATTCTAAATTCTCTTTCAGACCTTTTGGCAGGAAAATCAGGAACAACAGACAGCACAGGTCAGCTTTTTACGACAAGTGCACAAAACATTGAACAGGCGGCAAAAACAGCAGGAAACGATTCTTCCGCACAGAATTCCCGCTCGCCTTCAATTTTGCGCTTTTTAATTAACGGCACAGACATGATTCCTTTCTGTAAAACTGTATTTTTTTCTTCCGCAGAAACTGACGGCTCATTTTTACTCACGGGCGACTGCCGCTACGAATTGAACGGCAAAACAAGAAACGAAACTTTTTATTTACTGTTCCGTTCAACGGGCTCAAAAAACGCAAGCCAGGAATTTTCTGTTACAGCCTCGGTTTTTCAGGATAAAGAAGACAGTTCAACATATCTTTATGCACTTACTAAAATCAGCAGTTTAACGGCACAAAAAACCGGCAGCTTAATTTCGTTAAAATCAAAAGAAAACGGCACGGTTTTAAATATGCTTTTAAGTTTTTAGGACATCCGTAATATCTGTAGGGTTAAAGTGCCAGTAAGATTCAGAGTCAAGCTCAGAATTACAAAAGCACAAAAGGAGGATTTATATGAATTATCTTCACGAAGGACTTATTCAACTTGGATTTGAAAAAGGCGATTTTTTCGGCATAAAAACGCTTCCACTTTTAGAACTCGAACAAAAGATGGATTCTTACATAAAAATTCTCCAGGAATACAATGCAAAATTTGACCTTATAAACACAGACAATTACGACGAAATTGCTGTCCGCCACATTTTAGACAGTTTGAGCGGAGCTTCTAAGGTTGCAGAACTTTGTGCCGGGCTAATACAAAACAGCGGAGTCGACCTTGCACTTGGAGTACAAAGCCTTCTGCTTGCGGACATTGGCTCTGGAGCGGGCTTACCGGGAATTCCTCTTTCGGCAGCTTTTCCGTCGCTGCAGTTTACACTTGTAGAGCGAATGACAAAACGCTGTGCCTTTTTAACTCACTGCGCCAGCGAGCTTAAATTGAATAATGTTACGGTAGAAGAAAACCAGGCAGAACGGCTCGAACAAAAAAGATTTGACCTTTGTGTATTCCGTGCATTCCGTCCGCTAGACAAAAAAATGCTCAAAGTGCTCAGACGAATCTTAAAAGACGGCGGAAAACTCGCTGCATACAAAGCACGTTCAGAAAAAATTGCAGAAGAAATGGAATCTTTAGAATCTTCAAAACCAAAATACGTAATAGAACCGCTTAAAGTTCCATTTTTAACGGAAAATTCAGGGGAATCAGAAGAACGCGAACGCAACTTAGTAATAATTGAACGTTAGCCACAGTGCCTTTACGCAGGTTTTTATAGAGTTTTGTTAAAAATTTACCGATAATGGGACTATGGATTCATTAACATTTGTAATTGCCCTTGTAGTTGCCATTGCAGTTGCAGCAATTCTTGTTGCATTCGGAACAAAAAAATCCGGTGGCAAAAAAGGAAAAAACAAGAACCGTTCTCAGATTATTCGCGAAGCAACCCGCAAACTTGCGCAGGATCCTCACAATCCGGAAGGACTTTCGGCTCTCGGCGACATTTATTTTAACGAACACACCTGGGACAAGGCTTACCAGATTTACGACACAATGCTCAGCATTGCACCGGCACATTCAAATATAGATCCGTTTTTAGTTTCTTTACGCCAGGGAATCTGTGCCCTAAAACTTAACCGCACAGAAGACGCATTCCGCGGACTTTCGGCAGCGTATCAGATTGATCACTCAAATTTTGACGTAAACTACAATCTTGGACTTGCACTCAGTTCAAACAAAGAATACGAAAAAGCAATTCCACTGTTAAAAAAGGCATTAATTTCAAAACCAGAAGCTCAGAACGTTAATGCCCCTCTTGGAATGGCTCTTTACAATGGGCATCATTTTAAGGAATCTTTAGCATTTTTGCGCCGTGCCCTCGACGAAAATCCAGACAACAAAGAAGCACTGTACAGCATGGCAGATGCAATGCAGGAAAGCGGCTATGCCGACAAAGCAATGAAAGTTTTTCTTCACCTGCGCCCGGATCCGGAATACGGTGCACGTTCGTGCCTTTCTGCGGGAATCGTTCACACAAGAAACGGTCAATACGAAAAAGCAATGCAGGATTTTGAAATAGGCTTAAAGCATCAGAATGTTCAGCCGGAAATTGCACTCGAACTCCGCTACCGCTACGCAATGGCCTGTTTTGCAACAAAAAACATCGGGCTTGGAATCAATCTCCTGCACGAAATTCAGGCAATTACCCCGAATTACAAGGATGTTCAGCAGCTTTTAGCACGCTATTCAGAATTGAACCAGAACAAAAACCTTCAGATTTACCTTATGAGCAATACTTCTGACTTTGTTTCCCTCTGCCGCAAGGTTGTTCTGTCGTACTATAAACGCGCAAACGTAAAACTGCAGGACATTTCAGTTGAATCTGACCATGTTGAAATTTTACTTTCGGTTGACTCAAACAAGTGGGAAGACACAGAAGTTTTCAGATTTTACAGAACAACCGGTTCTATCGGAGAACTTTTTGTGCGCGACTTTCAGGCAAAGGTAAGCGAAAGCAAGGCCGACCGCGGTTTCTGTTTTACAGCCGGCTCTTATTCCGAAGAAGCAAAAAAATACGCCGAAGGCAGACCTATCGATTTAATTGCAAAAGACGGATTAATAAAACTCTTAAAACGAGTTGATGTTTCGTAAAGATATGCTGAAATAAATTCAGCATATCACCATCCTGCGTTATTTCTTTAATTCTTCAACAAAATCCGCAATTCTATCCAGCGCAACTTTCATTTTGTCGATTGCAGTTGCGTAGCAGCAGCGGATGTGTCCTTCTCCACCAAGACCAAAAACGCTTCCTGGAACAACAGCTA
Organism: uncultured Collinsella sp.; assembly: GCA_963613915.1. Lineage (GTDB taxonomy): Bacteria > Spirochaetota > Spirochaetia > Treponematales > Treponemataceae > Treponema_D. The sequence goes on along the minus strand of CAVEBK010000008.1, from coordinate 12,144 downwards.
CGTTATGTTTCTGGAAAAGCTGGGTTGCAAAACTTTCAGAAGAAAGCCCTGTTGAAGAAATATCCGGGAACATATAAAAAGCACCCTTTGGTTCAGGAACTGGCAGGCCCATATCGCAAAAAGCCTTGTACATTAAATTTCTTCTCTGCTGGTAACTTACGCGCATTTTTTCTACGTCTTTCCAGCCATGGCGCAGGCCTTCTACAGCCGCATACTGACTGAAAATCGGTGCACAAATCGTATTGTAGCCATGCAGTTTTACAATCTGAGTTAAAAGGTCGCTTGGAGCTGCAATATAACCGATTCGCCAGCCCGTCATTGCAAATGACTTGGAAAAACCATTAAGAATAATAGCGTAATCTTTCATTCCAGGGTAAGAACCAATCGAAACATGCTCAGCATCTTCGTAACGCAGTTCACAGTAAATTTCGTCGGCAATACACCAGATTTGATTTTCTACAACAAGCTTTGCAATTTTTTCAAGTTCTTCAGAAGGAATCATCGTTCCTGTAGGATTGTTCGGAGAACAAATCATTATTGCCTTTGTTTTTGGAGTAATTGCTTTTTTTACCTGTTCGGCTGTCGGATAGTAGCCGTTAATGCTTGAATCAATCTGAACAACCTTTGCCTGACACAGTTCTGCCAGCGGAACATAGTTTACGTAGCACGGCTGAACAACAATAAGTTCGTCGCCTGGGTTTAAAATTGCACGCAGAACAGCGTCAACACCTTCGCTCGCTCCAACCGTTACCAGAATTTCGTTTTCCGGATTGTAGTAAAGATTGTAGCGTTCCATGTATTTTGAAATTTCTTTACGAAGTTCAATCAAACCCCAGTTTGAAGTATACGAAGTATGTCCTTTTTCAAGATGGTAAAAAGCTTCTTCGCGCATTACCCACGGAGTTGGAAAATCCGGTTCACCAACCGAAAGCGAAATTACGTCGTCGTGTCCAATCAGCATTTCAAAAAATTTGCGGATTCCCGACGGCGGAATGTTCATCATTGATTTAGAAAATTTATCCTGTCTGTTATTCATTGTTTATGTCCTAAAAAAATCCCGCTTTTCGCGGGGGCGTTGCGGGGGTGTCCCCCGCAGAAGGGGTAGCGACCAGCAAAGTGGGCGCGCAGGGGAAGGCTTTCCCCTCCTTAAGCCATTACACCTTCACGGCGATCTGTTTCGTCTTCAACATAAAGAACATCATTTTCCTTGTATTTTTTTAGCAGGAAATGTGTTTTTGTTGAACGCACACCATTTAAAGTTGAAAGCTTGCTCGAAACAAAACCTGCAACTTCCTTAAGATTGTCACCTTCAATCACAACTTTTAAATCGTAACCACCGCTCATTAAATAAAGCGACTTTACCTGCGGAAAGCGATAAATGCGTTCTGCAAGGGCATCAAAACCGTGTTCGCGTTCCGGCTGGCACTGAATTTCAATCTCGGCAACAACCTTATCTTTATTTATTTCGTCTTTTTCAGGATTTATAATGGCGGCGTATTTAAGAATTACTCCTTCGTTTTCCAGTTCAGCAATAATTTTTTTAACTTCATCTGGAGTTTTTTTTGTCATTGCAGAAATGTCTTCAACCGAAAGACGCGCATTTTCCCGCAAAAGTTCAAGGATTTCTTCTTTTCCGTCCATTTTTGTACCTCTTAAAAATACATTTTTTAGCAAGTAACAGAAATCTTACCACAAAAAGGACGATTTTTAAATGTTTTGTTTTTCAGGCGCACAATTGAAAATAATGCATTATTTTTCTATTATTAGACCTAATCAGGCTTAAATCAGAGTTTTTAATAAAGGAAAAGTTTATGAAAAAATTAAGCATTCTCCTCGCTAAAGGAAGAATTTACGAATCAGTTGTTGAACTTTTAAAAGATGTTGGAATTTCAATCTATCTTCCGGACCGCACATATTATCCAATCACAAACCAGGAAGACCTTGCGTTTCAGGTTGTAAAACCACAGATTTCAAGTGCCCTGCTCGCAAATAACCGCGCAGACGTTGCATTCAGCGGCAAAGACTGGGTTTACGAAAACGGCGTAGAAGATCAGCTGGAAGAAATCATGGATCTTGGCTTTGACCCGGTCCGCATTGTTGTTGCAGTTCCAGAAAGCGTAGATTTTGATTCGCTTTTGACAAAACCTGTTACCATTGCAACTGAATACCAGAATTTAAGCCGTCTCTGGGCAAAAAACAAAAACGTAGACGGAAAAATTTTCCGCACCTGGGGAACTTCAGAAGGATTTGTTCAGGACAACGACCAGGCATTAGCACAGATTTTAATCGACAATACTTCTACCGGTTCAAGCTTAAGGGCAAACCACTTAAAAATCTGCGACACAATCATGGAATCTTCTACAAGAATGTATGCTTCTAAAGAAGCATTAAAAGATCCGCAGAAAAAGCAGAAAATAATGGAACTTAAAATGCTTTTCGAAGCAGTTCTTGCAGCACGCAGCCGTGTAATGCTTGAAATGAACGTTTCCAAAGAAAATTTTGACGGTCTTATTGCAGGTCTGCCAGCTATGAAGAGCCCTACGGTTTCGCCGCTTTTTGGAAACAACGGCTTTGCAGTAAAAATTGCCGTAAAAAAGAGCGAGGTTCCTGTTCTTCTGCCAAAATTGCATCAGTTAGGAGCAACCGACATTCTTGAATACGAACTTCGCAAAGTAATGCAGTAAGACAAAAAAAAGAAGCGTTTATTATGAGAATTGCAACAGTCGAAAGAAACACAAAAGAAACACAGATTAAACTTACATTAAATTTAGACGGACAGGGCAAATGCAGCGTAAAAAATCCGATCGGATTTTTTAATCATATGCTCAATTCATTCTGTAAACATGGAATGTTCGACTTAGAAGGACAGATTGCAGGCGACATTGATGTTGACCAGCACCATTTAATCGAAGACACAGGCATTGCGCTCGGTCTGGCATTTGCCCAGGCACTCGGCGACTGCGCAGGCATTTTCCGCACCGGTTATTTTATTTATCCGATGGACGAAAGTCTTTTGCGCTGTGGAGTTTCTTTTGAACTTATCGAAAACGCAAATTCACAGGAACGCAAAGATGCAACCTCTCAGGTTGCTGTAGACTTTGGCGGCCGCCCGTTTTGTATATGCAATGCAAAATTAGCAGGAATTCCTCTTGTCTGCCGCGACGAAAACGGCAGAGACTATTTATTCCAGACAGACTGTTTCGAAGATTTCTGGCAGGGATTTGCAGCAAACGCAAAATGCAATATTCACTTAGACACAATCCGCGGGCGTTCTGACCACCATAAAATCGAAGGTCTGTTCAAGGCAGCGGCCCGTGCATTAAGGTCAGCAGTAGAAATTGACCCGCGCCGCAACGGTGAAATTCCTTCAACAAAAGGAAAAATTTAAAAAGCGGACATCGCCTTTTAATAAACGGCTCAAACCTGGGAATGAGGGAATCTGCAGGTATGCCGCGCGATTGCTTACGCGTCTTATGACAGCATGCACAATCTGCGCGACATTTTCGATTCCTCCCAACTTTATTCAATCCTGCCGTGGGTTATAAATCTGCCGCTTTTTCTGTCAAAGAGCATAATTTCGTTCCCTGTAAAATTGAATTTTATCTGGCTTCCGATTTTAAACGTTACACCGCCAAAAACTACACTTGTCAGCAAAAAGTCGCCAGTGCTCACCTTTACGGTAGATTCCATACCAGTTGGCATGGCACCGCAGATTTCTCCAGTGAACATTCCTTCCTGCCCAAGCTGTATAAATTCAGGACGAACTGCAAGCACAAAGTCGCCGTTTTTTACTGCATCTTCTTTTTTAGCAGCAAATCCTTCTTCTTCGTTTATCTTTGCAATGTGGTATTTAAATACTTCGTCCTTATTCTGTTTTTCGACATAACCTTTCTGTTTAGAAGCTTCTTCAAGTTCCCTGGCAGCCTGTGCATCGTAGTCGTCGCGCTTTTTGTACCATTCTTCAATATTAAACTGAGAATCTGTCTTAAAATTAACAGTTTTTCCATCAAAAACCGTAAGGGCAAGTCCGTCAGCTGTCTGAGTTCCCTTTGCTTCAATAAAGTTAACGGAAGGATTTCCGACAAAGTCTGCAACGAACAGATTATTAGGTCTGTTGTAAACATCAAGTGGAGCATCGTACTGCTGCAAAACGCCGTTATTTATAAGACAGATTTTTGTAGCAAGCGTCATTGCTTCCATCTGATCATGTGTTACATAAACAAAGGTACTGCCGGTTTCTATGTGCAGACGCTGAAGTTCATAACGCATTTCGAGTCTGAGTTTTGCGTCAAGGTTTGAAAGCGGTTCGTCCATAAACAAAACACTTGGCTGAGGCGCAAGGGTTCTGGCAATTGCAACACGCTGCTGCTGACCACCGGAAAGTTCTGCAGGATAGCGGTCCATGAACATTCCAATCTTTACAACACGGCTTACACGTCGCACTGCAAGATCAATTTCTTCTGCGCTAAGATTGCGGATTTTTGTAATGATTTTTCCGTTTTGAACAAGTGCAAAATCGTCGTTCAATTCAATTCCTTTCTGTTCATAATTTTTTTGAATTGATTGAATTTTTGCTTCGTATTCTTTGCAAAGTTCATTCGCCTTTTCTGACGGAAATTCTTCATTCTGAAGTTTCATTGCATACACTTTTTTTGCCGTATACATAGAAACAGTAAAAGTGTCGATTATCTTTAAAAGAACTTTTTCTTCATCGATTTTTCCGTCTTTTCCCCTGCAGCCGTTAATCAGTTCAACAAGTTCAACTGCTCCACGCAGAATTTCTGTAATCTGATCGGCAGTCTTTGCTTCAAAATCGTAAACTGGCAGTTCTTCCTTAATATTTGTTAAACCAAAGGCAATATTTTTATAAACCGTCATATTTGGCCAGAGCGCATAATTCTGGAACAAAAATCCGACTTTTCTTTTATTAGCAGGAATATTTATTCCTTTTTCGCTGTCAAAAACAACGGTATCGCCAATTTCAATTTTTCCGCATGTAGGAGTTTCCAGCCCCGCAATCATACGAAGTGTTGTTGTTTTTCCACAGCCGGAAGGCCCGAGCAGGGTAACAAAAGCGTTATCTTCAATTACGAGATTTAAATTATCAACACCGAAAAATTTTCCCCAGCGTTTTGTAACATTAGTAAGTTTAATCTGTGGCATTAGTTACCTCCTACACCTTTATCGATGCTAGCGCCAGTAAGTCGATTTACGATGGCATTAAAAATCAGGATTGTAATAATAAGAATTAAGTTCATTCCGCTCGAAAAAGCGTAAAGTCCCATTTCGTCAAAATAGTCCATGGCTGTTGTCATAAGCTTGAACTGATCGCACAAAAGCATAAAAAGCGTAAGTTCGCGCAGACAGGTCATAAACGGAAGCAGAAATCCGGACAGAATTGAACTCTTTTGAATCGGAATAATGATTCCAAACATTCGCTTTATCCACGGAATATTTTGAATTATTGCAGCTTCTTCAATTTCGCCGGAAAGCTGAAGCATGGAATTTAATGAACTCCGGCTTGCAAACGGAATGTATTTTACTGTTCCTACAAGTATTAAGATTAAAAAAGATCCACCAATGGAAAGAGCTTTTCCAAAAATAAGGTAGGCAACCCCAACCGAAAGCGACGGCATAAGATAAGGAAGAAATGCAACAGAATTTACGTATGCTGCACTCCTGCTTCTTCTGTTTTTGCTTACTGCATAACCGACAAGAGTTCCGACCGTTCCTGCGCACAGGGCACAGCAGACAGAAACAAAAAGCTGCCCCAAAAACGACTTCCAGATCTGAACGTTATGCAGCATTCCAAGCTGACCAAAAAGTCCGTATTCGCCAAGTGTGTCCGACGTCGTCCACCATTTTGTCGTAAGCATATTAATGTCGCCCGTCTTTAAGAAACTGTAATCTCCCGGATTTGGAAGGAATGTTTCTACAGCAAAGGAAATAATCGGATAAATGCTCGTAAAAAGCGTGAGCACGACAAAAACAAGGGCAACTGCATATTTACCAGCTTTTCCAAGATTAGTCTTTGTAATCTGACCAGATTTTCCAGTTACGGTTGTAAAATTCTGACGGCTGGAAGTACTGCGCTGATTTAACAGGAGAATTGCAATGCCAAAAACCATCATTATTACGGCAATGACGCTGGCTTCGCCTGCACGGGCAGAACTTAAACCTACATATTTTGTAGAAAGAGTTTCCAGGCGCAGATAATGAGGAACCGGGTAACTTCCCATTGAGCTTCCAAAAACAAGCAGGATTGTAGAAAGGATTGCAGGTTTTACAAGCGGAATTGTTACATGCAGAAAAATCTTCCAGCGTGGAGTGTCGAGAATCGTTGCAGCTTCTTCCAGGTTTGCGTCCATGTTGCGGAAAATTCCACCAATAAGGATGTAAGCAAAGGCTGCATAATGCAGACCAAGAACAATTGCCGACGGAAAAATTCCCTGGCACCACCACAAAGGCATTCTTATTCCAAACAGAGCTGCCAGGAGTCCGTCTGAACCACCGGTAACTGCATTGCTGTTAAAGGCATTTCGCCAGACCATGGCAAGAGTCCACTGCGGCATAATATACGGAAAGATGAATATTGCACTTAAATATTTTTTAAACTTAAGGTTTGTTCTAGTAACAAGATAAGCAAAAAGTCCGCCGTAAAAAATTGCAATTAAACAGGCAAAAACAGAAAGCAGAACCGTGTTTAAAAGAGGCTTCCACAAATTTGCTTTTGCAAGGCGGCCTGTAAAAAGGTCAACCCAGTTGTAAAAAGTCATCTGACCTTCTTTTAAGCCTGTTTTTAGAGAGTCAACCGTTCCGGCATGAACAGCAACCGTATCCTGAATCAGGTAAAGAATCGGTGCAATCGTTGTTACAGACAGAACAATTCCGCACAAAAGCAGAATTACATTTTGAGGTTTATAAAAAAATGTCTTGATTTTGTTTAGCTTCAGCTGGGTCTGAAGATTGTTGCCCGCCATAGAAAGTACCTCCAGCTTTAAGATATGAAAAAACGCGGGTGGCACACAAAAACGGCACCACCCGCAAACTGTAAGAAAAGTGAATTCTATTTGCGGTTAGCACGGGTAATATCAATCCAGTCGCCAAGGTCAACAGAAACCTGGGCACAGTATTTTGGATCTTCAATTACAAGTTCTCCACCATTTTCTGCAGACCACCATTCAATTCCGCGGTCATTCTTTACAGGGAATTCTGTTCCACCGGCAGTGCTGTGATGGAATTTAGCTTCGTTTTCTGCAACAAGGTTCGGGTTAGCAGAATATCCGCCCATATCTTTGCCCCATGCAGTAAATCCGTCTTCTTTTGTTACCATGTAAGAAATAAATGCACATGCTGTCCAAGGATATGGAGAAGAATCCATAACTTCCAGGTAATGACAGTAACCAAATCCGCCGATTCCTTTGTAGCCGTCTTCATAAGCTGCAACAGAAACATTTTTTGCAGAAACATCGGCTGTTTCAGCAACAGAACGAAGTTTTGAATAAACAATCAGAGCAAATTCGCCGGCAGCAGATTTTTTTACAATGCTGTTACAGATTGGACCGTCGTCTGTTTCTTCGTTGTAGTTTTCTACCCAGAGTTTTGCAAATGCAAGACCATATTTTGCATTCTTTGATTCAAGTCCAAAGTTTTCTGCTAATTTTTCGCATTCTGCAATTGTTGAAGCAAACTGTGCCTGTTTTTCTGCAGAAAGTTTTTCGTAAGCATTTTTAAGCCAGGTTGCATATTTGTCGGCTGTAAGCATGTAAAGGAAGTTCTTTCCTACTAATTCTGAATTAACGCCCATAAAAAGCCCGTGAGTTCCTGGAGCAACAAAATCCCAGCAGTTTTCAAATTTTGCACCATTCAGATTGTTGTACATAAAAATTTTATTTAAAGTCTGCAGAGGAAGAAGTTCCGGATAATCTTTTCTGGCAAGTTTGTTTGCTTCTGCCCATTCTTTTGGAATAAAAGTACGCAGAACTCCAGTGTCCATCATCTTGCTTTGAATCTGGTTACCGTCCTGGATAAGTGTCATAAAATATTCAGGATTTGCACTTTTGTAGTCAACATTTAAGGTTGTAAAGATTGAATTGTTTTTTGGCTGAGACCATTCAATCTTTCCTGCATAAGACGGATCAATAGACTGAAGATATTGAATAAATGAAGCTCCGGCAGTTTTTCCACGGCTGGAATTACCAATACCTTTTAACGTAGCATTTTTTGATTCTTCGATGGCCTTTTTACAAAGTTCTTCAAAGCTCATGCTTTCTGCCTGTTCAATTACTTCCTGAACTGCAGATTTTTTTGCCTCTGTTTTATTGCACGAAGCAAAACCGAACAGCATTAAAGTTGCTGCTGAAAGAACAACAAGCGATTTTTTCATAAAATGACCTCCAAAACACATATTGTTAATTTTTCGTTAATTTTTTTAAGTTACACTTAATCAACTAAACAATTATGTGCGAGGATTTTTGAACGGTCAAACCTTTAGACATTTACGATGTCGGAATATACAAAAAATTATTTTATGCAGATAAAAAAACGCGGAGAATTATTGAAAATTTTTACTGTTCAAAATAGCCGACGCGAACTGTAAAATGTGCTCCAGAATAAAAATCTACGGAAGATATTCCGGGCGGATATTTTTTAAAGCGTTAAACAGATGTTCTTTTTTTCTTCTGTCACCGTCTGTTAAAAGTTCGAGCCGACGCCGTGCGTCTTTTCTGGTGCTGTTGTCCTGGTAACCGCAGGTGCATGTCCAGCCACGATAGCCTCCGGCCTGTGCGTGTTCAATAATCGTGTCTTCACTAGCATAACACAGCGGACGGATAATCTGCAGAGGATAATTTTCGTATTTTAAGGAAGGCGTCATTGTGCTCAGTTCAGCTTTGTCCAAAACATTCATTAAAAGTGTTTCTAAAATGTCGTCGAGATGATGCCCGAGAGCAATTTTGTTGTAACCATTTTTTAATGCATAGTCGATAAGTTCTTTGCGGCGCTGTGTTGAACACCAGTAGCAGCTCATTTTTCTGCCCTGTTTTAAGCGTCCGTTTACGTCTACAAAAACTGATTCAAACGGAACCTGCCAGTCTGTAAAAAGACTGCGGATTTTCTGAGGAATTTCGCCACCAAAGTCTGTGCGTATGTTTAATGCAAAAAAAGAAAAATCTGCGTCAGGACGTTTGTGGCGTTTAGAAAAATATTCAATCAGTGCGGTGGAATCCTTGCCTCCAGACGCACCGATTAAAATTCGGTCGCCTTTTTTTATTAAATCGTAGTCAAAAACTGCTTTATCAATCAAATTAAACAAAAAAGGCTGTGGCATTTTATTTTACCAGAACAGGACCTTCGTAAGAGTAAACTGCTGAAAGTCCGTTTTTTAAATTTGTTACACAAAGAGATTGTTTTCCGTCTTTTACAAATGGAATCATTGTAAAGTTTCCGTTAAAAAGCTGAATATAAAGGTCTTCAAATTCTACATCGTCTTTTGGGCCCATCATCTTTGTCATTGCAAAGCCGCCAAGATCTGCTGCAAGGTTTCCGCTGAGGCTGATTGTTCCGTTAAAAACATTTACTCCGCCTTCGCCATAAACAGAAAGTCCCTCATTATTTTTCTGCAGACCTAATTCAACTGCACAGATTTTCTGAGAATCTCCGTTTTTTGTAAAATCAGTTAAACGCCAGCTTCCTTCAATGTTTCCTTCTGCATAGATTTTTCCATCTTTAACAAGAATCTGGTATTCGCGCTGTTCGATAGTTGAATTTTCTTCAAAAGAACGGCGGTTAACAAATGTTAATTTTGTCTGTCCATCTTTTAAGGCTTTTACTGTGTATTCAAAAAGAGAAGGAGCACCGACAATTCCATCTGAACCAAGATAAGTTGATTTTTCTTTTATGCTTACAATTCCTTCTGTTTCTAAGGAATATTCCCAAGAGTATCCGGTTGTCGGATTTGCTGTAAGTTCAAGTTTTAATTCTTTTAACGGACTTTTTCCTGATTCTGCTTTTGTAGAAGCGCAGGAAAATGCTGTAAGGGCAGCAATTGCAGTTAAGGCAAAAACAGTTAAATTACGGATTTTCATTTTTATAAATTCTCCTGAAATTTGTGGCATACAAAATTGAGCCATTTTTTTGTGATTTTTAACAAATCTTAACAAATAGAACAAAAACAAAGAATAAAGGTTTTTAGAAAAAACTGTTAGTTGACGTGATCTGCTCCATGCAGAATAAAAGGGTTCAGAGTTACCTCTAAAAATTTCAATTTTTAGAGGTCCCCAAAAAACGACCGATCATTTTTGTAATAACCAGCATAAAAATTATCTTTTCTTTAGGAAACGTTGTTGCGGGTCTGTAAACGTCGTAGCAGACTAATCCTTTGCGGCAGCCGTTTTCGTCAAAACAGAGAACTTCAAGCGTTGTTGCTATGCTGTTGTTTCTGTAGATTGAATATTTTCTCTGCTCAAGCGAAGCTAAGACATTTGTGTTATCAAGATGCAGGTAACCGAATTTATTAAAGAATTCAAAATAATCTGACCTTTGCAAAGCGTCTTTCCTAAAATCTTCCTTTCCTTTGCCAGCTGAACACGCATATTTCAGGGCAGAATTGTAAATCGTTATTGTGCTTACTGATAAATAATCGACAAGCATTTTTAAGATCGGTTTTATGTCGTCTTCGTTTTTGCTGTCACGAATCATTTTTAAAATTTTATATTCTTTTTCGGCATCTTCGCTGTAAAGCTGTCCGTTTAAAATTTTATTTACCCTTTTTCTGCCTTCCACAAACATTTTTTCATGAAGTTCCGGGCGGTAAATAACGTAACAGTTGCGGCCTCTGTCTTTTGCAATGTACAGGCATTTGTCTGCAAGTTTGAATAAACTCAGGTAAGTTTTTGCATTGAACGGAAAGCGGGCAATTCCCATTGAACAGGTTACAAGGCTTGTAGGTTCAATGGAAGTTATGTTCCATTGAATTCCTATCCGGATATTTCTTGCAATATTGCGGATGTCGTCTTCTTCAAGAGAATCAAGAAGAACTAAGAATTCGTCTCCACCGATTCTTCCTGCAATTCCTTTTGAACCAATCGCTTCTTTTATGCATCTTCCGGCAAAAGCTAAAACCTTGTCGCCAAAAGCATGACCGTAGGTGTCGTTGCACTCTTTAAATTTATCAATATCAATAATGAATATTGTGCACGGAGCCTTTTCCTGGTTGATTTTCTTTTGTGCAAGTTCTGTAATTGCAACCTTGTTGTAAAGACCTGTTAAACCGTCGTGGCTTTCTGCATAAAAATTTTCTGACGGTGCGCTTCTGATTCCAGAACTTATGCTTCCTACAATAATTGATTTTGAACGTGTGCTCGTTTTTAAAATACGAACAGAGACCCGTTTTCTGTCTGTGCGTAAAAAATCGTAATATTTTCCGGATTCAAACTTTTTTATGTTTTCTATCATTGAAGTAAGCTGACCTTTGCAATCGCCCACCTGTGTATTCAATCTAAAAAGAGAAATAAAAGCCTGGTAAAATTCTTCTTCATTTCCAGAAAAAACAGTATTCAGGTCTTTTGTATTTTTTATGCAAAATATTCCGTCTTCAAAAATAAAGTAATAGGCATCAAAATTCTGTAAAAGTGCCGAATATTCCCTGCTTTCGAGCAGGGCCTTGTCTAAAAGCTGTCGTGAATATGAAAGTTCTTCAACAGAAACATCAAAAAGTTCTCTGCTCTTTTTTATCGAAAAAACACAACTTATAAGTTTTTCGTTTACTTTTATTTTTGCGGTAAAAACCCAGGGTTCACTAGTCTGGACATTTTTATAAGTCTGCAGAAAAAATCTCAGGTTTTTTGCATCATATTCATAGAGGATTGAATCTAAATTAATGCCGGAAACTTCTGTTTTCTGTAAAAAAATTAAAAAGCTTCTGTTGCCTGATTTTACATTCAGGTCAGGATCTATTGAAAAAGATAAATCGCTTAATCGACGGGTATTGATAACTCCACTCAAGATACCCCCCCCATTTTTGTATAGTACCCTTCATAGCCCGTCAATTATACCACAAAAAAAACAAGTCATAAAAAAAATATTGTTAGTAACCTTAATTTCGAGTTTTAAATAAATAGCTGAATGTCGAGTTTATTTTATTAA
>CAVEBK010000007.1:0-56408 GCA_963613915.1 uncultured Collinsella sp. | reverse complement strand
ATAAATAACCGCATAATTGTTATAAAATTTCTATTTATTTAGGATAATGGAAAGAGAAGTTCCGTCGAATTCATTTCCCCAACCATTAAATTCACTGAAAGGTGTAAATTCAACTTTGTGATAATCTGGTAATGGGATATTGTTCTTAGTAAGAATATTTTCGGCTTCCTCTATGAGGACATAGCCTTCAGAACCGTCTCCGATTCCAGCACCGTCATAAGCATTGCAAAAATTGAATGGTGCACTTATGATTCTGGCAAACTGATCTGTTCTATCGTTCTCAATACCTTTTGTTAATCCTGCATACAAAGATTTTACCATTTCGTACTGTTCTGGGGTAAATGTTTCACTTAAATCTTCTTCGTCATATTCAGGATATTCAAAAAGGACTGAGGGAATAAAAACCACATATTTGTCAGTCCATTTTTCCCAATATTCTGAACTTGTAGCTTCCCACATATTTTTAGAAATAAATGTCCAATCTCGATCTGGATGCATGTTTTTAAGATAAGATTCACAACACATAATTAAATAGGCAAGACGGCCAACCATTGAAACATTATCAAGTTTATTTTTCATTTTTATTCTTCTCCTTCCCAACCGGAATAGTTTTTCTTTATATGTCCTTTGAATGTTGCTTTGCAATTAGGACAAGCCGCTTTATAATCTCCAAAATCGTGTTTTGAAGTTTCATTTGTATGAATTGTGGTCATATGCAGGTTTTTAAGTTTTGCGCCATCTTTTAAGGCCTTGTTTACAGCGTCAACCTCTGCACAGTTTCCGATTTCATTATGACAAAGTTTTTCTTTTGGTAGAAGCTTCTGTAAATTAGGATGAATGGTGTCTCCTGATTTTGAAATTCCAGCGTTTCTTCCATAATAACCCCGGAAGACAGATTTAAAATACTGTAAAATAAAACACAGTTATCACAATAAAATTTCGTAAGTTCTAAGAAATTCAATTCAATTTATACTATAATTTCAAAAAGTTCCGCGAACGGGGTTTCTGCTTGAAAACAATGTATCTGGCACTGTCAGCTGTCTTTATTGGGATAATGACGGTTTGCTGCATTTTCTTTACAAAAAATAAAAATTTTCTTTCTAAAAGTCTCATCCGTCTGCAGGTCTGGGCAATTGCTGTAATAGTTCTCTACAATTTGTCTATTCTTAATATCAGTCTGAAAGCCGCATACATAATAAACAGCATTCACTACGCAGGCATTCACGTTCTTGTAGTTTTTATGCTTGAATTTGTCTTTGCCCTTACAGAAACAGACTGTTCTGACAAAAAGAAAAAGGTATGGGCATTTTTTGAAAAACTCTGGACCGTTTTTTTAACAGCCGACGTAATTTCTCTTTTGTTAAACCCGTTTTTTAAGCATGAATTTGTTTTAACTGAATTTGATTCAATCTGCTGGCCTGCACAATACAAATGGCCTTTTTATATTCATTTAGGTCTGTGCTATGTACTTTGCGCCTTAAGTTTTGTCCTTTTAATCAGAAAATCGCTTTTAACAAATAAATTCTACCGCGCAAAATATCTTTCAATTCTGGTTTTATTTATAGCAATTCTTGCAATAAACGTAGTTTTTCTTAAATCAAAAACAGAACTCGATTTTTCCATTCTTCTTTATTCGATATTTTCACTTCTTTCTTCGTATTTTACTTTCTATTCAACTCCAAAAAAAATTCAAAGTGCAATGCTCCGGCAGATTTCAGAAAATTTAGGAATTGGAATTTTCTGCTTTAATCTTGAACGTCAGTGCATTTATTCAAATAAAATGGCAAATGACTATTTTACTTCTAGAACAATTCGCTCAAAAGAAATTCAGTCTCTGCTTGCCCTGCGCAGCAGTAAAATACACCGCCAGATTCAAATTGAAAAAAACGGCAGAATCCGCACTCTTTCCGAAGATTTTGATTATTTTAAAGATGCCCAGGGAAGACTGTTCGGCTACATTTTAAAATTTACAGACATTACCGACGAAGAAAAAACAAAAGCAGAAGCCCAGTATTTATCTTCTCATGACAAACTTACAGGACTTTTAAACCGCGAACATTTTTATATTCAGGCAAAAAAGATTCTCCAGACAGATCCGGATACAAAACGCTGCATTCTCTGTACAGATATAAAAAACTTTAAACTTATAAACGACATTTACGGCTCTCAGACTGGCGACAATTTACTTACGGCATTTACGGATGCAATAAAAGAAATCAACGGGCCTTCTTCACTTTTAGGAAGAATTAACGGCGACCGCTTTGCAATTCTTGTAAAACAGAGTGAATTTAATCCGGCCGACTATTCTGCAAAAATTGAAGAACTGCAGAGTTTTAATCCAGACATAAATTACAAATTAACCGTGTTTATCGGTGTTTACGAAATTTCCGATCCATACGAAAAAGTAAGCGCAATGTACGACAAGGCATTTTTAGCTTCGCAAACTCTTAAAGAAAACTATTCAGGCAAGATTGCATACTATGACAAAAAATTTATGTCATCGTTAATAAAGAAAAAGGAAGTTCTCGATTCCTTTAAAACCGCAATTGACGAAGAACAGTTCAAATTATTCTTACAGCCTCAGGTCTGCTGCCACTCAGAACGGATTTTGGGTGCAGAAGCTCTTGTCCGCTGGGAACATCCTAAAAAAGGTCTGCTCAATCCTACAAGTTTTATCAATATTCTTGAACAGAACGGCAAAATCTACCAGCTGGACCAGTTTGTCTGGGAAAAAGCCTGCCAGACATTAAAAAAATGGCAGGAACAGAACCGTGATCTTTACATTGCAGTAAACGTAAGTGCAAACGATTTTTATTACCTCGACATCTACCGCGAATTTACAGATTTAGTAAAAAAATATAAAATCCAGCCGCAAAGACTGAAAATAGAAATTACAGAAACTGTCTTTATAATGGACAACGCTTATTCACGCTCCGACTCTTACACAAATAAACGCATTCTCAAAAAACTTCAGCAGTCTGGTTTTAATATAGAAATGGACGACTTTGGTTCAGGTTATTCTTCTCTCCACGTTTTAAAATACATGGAACCAGATGTTTTAAAAATTGATATGGCTTTTCTCAGTCAGACTGAACACAAAGAACGCAGCAAAAAAATTCTTTTATCAATTGTAAAAATGGCAAAACAGCTTGGAATTAAAATTGTAGTTGAAGGAGTTGAAGATCTTTCTCAGGCTGCCTTTTTGCGGGAATCTGGCTGCGACTGCTTCCAGGGATTTTTGTATTCAAAACCATTATGTGTAGAAGATTTTGAAAACCTCTTCGTTGCTCCAGTTATTCATGGAGGCAAAAAATGATATTCAATCTTCAAAACTATTTTACACTTTATGCTGCCCTGCTTTTTTTAACAGATGCCTGCCTTGTTTTATGTGCATATAGGGTTTCAAAAACAAAGTCAGAAGCAAAATACAACACAATTTTTGTAATCTGTGCAATTTTTATTACAATTTTTGCCTATGCATTTTACATGCTTTCTTCAAGCTATAAAAATGCAGCTGCTATGTACACCTTCTTTTTGTTCTGCACATGCTGGGCAGTTTACACGACATTCACTTTTACAATGAGTTTTACAAATACAATTCAAAAAGTAGGTTTTGTAAAACAGGTATTCTTTATCTTAAGTTTTATAGATTCAATTTCGATTCTTGCAAATGTACGCGCAGGTCATATTTTTTATCTCGAAGCACTATTCACAAAAGCAGGTTATTGTTACTGGAATCCGGTGTTTACTTCCAGCTACACCTGGCACAGAATCATATGCACAATCATTTTACTGTGCTCTTTTACACTTCTTGTAATAAGCATGGTTCGCGCTCCTTCTTACTACAAAATAAAATACACACGCATTGCCGGTGGAATTTTTATAGTTTTACTCGTAAGTTACGTTTGCCTTGCATTAAAACTTCCGATAAGTTTTTCTCCGGTCGTTCTGGCCTTTATTACAATTCATCTGGCAAAAATCGTAACAATAGATTTTAATTCACCGCTTTTAATCGCTCCTCTGGTAACGATTACAGAAACAATCCAGGACGCAATTTTATGTTTTGATGCAGAAGGAAAACTCGTTTACTTTAATTCTGCAGCAAAAAATCTGTTCGACAAAACTGACGAACAGCTTGAAGAATTTGCCCCGTTTTTTGTTAAACTTTATTTAAGGGAAAAACCTCGTGAACTTCATCTTTTTTTAGGCGAAAATAACGCAGAACACTTTTTTAATGTTGAATATAAAGACATTTACATTAAGGATTCAATCGCCGGCTCTTACATAAAATTGCAGGACAGAACAACAGAGCTGAAAAAGACAAATGAACTTCAGCACAGGGCTACTCACGACAGATTAACTGGGCTTTACAACCGCCAGGGATTTTTTGACCGCGTAAAAAAAGACTTTGAGCAGAATAAATTTAAATTTCCGGTAATGATTTTTACAAATATTAAGGATTTTAAATTAATAAACACTCTCTACGGCAACGAACAGGGCGACGAAGTTTTAAAAAGCCAGGCAGACCTGCTCGAACGGCTCGGACGCAAAAAAGCAATTATCGGACGTCTTTCAGACGACAAATTTGCAATGGTTACAGACAAAAAATATTTTGATAAAGATACGTTCGAAGAAGAATTCAAGATTTTCAGTATTTTAAATAATACGAATAATTTTAATATACAGCTTTTTGCAGGAATTTACGAAATCTACAATAAAAAAGAAAACATTCAGCTTATTTTTGATAAGGCAAAAATTGCCCTCGATTCATTAAAAGAGGACAGTCAGCAGATTTTTTCTTTTTATGATTCAGCAATGATGGACAAAATTATTGCTGAAAAAAATATTTTAAACGAATTTGAAACCGCCCTGAGTGAACGGCAGTTTTCTATTCAATTACAGCCGATAAACACGCTCAACGGAAAAGCAATTGGTGCAGAAGCTTTTGTACGGTGGAATCATCCGACGTATCAGACAATCGAACCGGTTGACCTTATCAGCATTCTCGAAAAAACAGGTTTAATTTACAAACTTGATTTGTTTGTGTGGAACCTTGCAGCAAAAAAACTTTCTGACTGGAAAAAGAAAGGAATTACGGACAAATTTATTTCTGTAAATGTTTCCGGCAAAGACAAAAACTATATTGATGTCGTAAAAACATTTACTGATTTAGTAAAAAATTATGACATTGAACCCAAAAATCTTCACATAGAAATTTCGGAAACTGCAATTGCAGACAATCCGAAACTTTCAATTTCAATTTTTGACAGCTTAAAAGCACTTGGATTTAAGATTTTTATAGACAAATTTGGAACAAGATATTCTTCGCTCAATATGCTGAAAGATTTTATGGCCGACGGAATAAAAATGGACACTGCTTTTCTTGCAGAGGAAGAACTTTCGGACAAAGACAGGATTATTCTGCAGACAATGATTTCCATGTCGCATTCGCTTGGAATGCAGTTTATTGCAAAAGGCGTTGAATCAAAAAATCATCTTATTGAACTTTCAAACATGAACTGCAACTATTTTCAGGGATTCTATTTTTCGCATCCGCTTACGCTCCACGATTTTGAAACTCTTTACCTGTAAAAAAGACTGTCTAAAAGGTCGAATGTCGAGTTTCAATAAAAACACACATCAAATAGCCTCTCGTCGAGAACCTGCCAGCAAGCCGCATGCCTCGCTACGCTCAGAATGCGTTTGTGTCAGAACCTCTCCTACGGCTATTTTGCATTTTTTAATAAATAAACTCGTCATTCAGCCATTTATTTAAGACCAAAAGTCTCTTCATCCTGTGCATTCACCGGATTTTATTTTTCAATTGTAATTGACTGATCTGCAGTAAAACTTTTTCCTGGTTCAAGGCTTATAAGTGCTGCCTTTTCTTCCCATTCGTGGTTTGTGTTTTCTGCGTCAGCAGTTCCGTACCAGGGTTCAATACAGTTAAAGCCGTTTCCAGCTGCACCTTCTTCACCTTTTCCGCCCTGCCAGACCATAACATACGGATAGCCCTTGCAGTTTACTTTTACAAGGCTGCCATCTTTTTTATTGCGCAGACCAACCCAGTCAGAAGTAATTTTTGTAAAGAAGTGGCCGTTTCCAAAACCTTTTTCATTGATTGGAATAATTCCTGCTTCTTTTTCGCCATAAAGTTCTGTGCATGGAGCAGTTCCATCTTCGTCAACAGCAAGCTGTGCAGCATCGTTCAATAAAACTGTTGTTAAAGGTTCTTTCTTTTCAAATTCATACTGATAGTCGCTGTTTACAGTTCCTTCAGGGTCTGTATTGCGCGGGCAGCAGAATGCCGTGTGGCTGCCGACAGAAAACAACATTGTCGAAGAATCAGTATTTGTTACTGTTGTCGTAAAAATCAAACCATCATCTTTTAATTCATAATGCGTTTTTAAGCTGAATTTCCACGGAAACTTGTCCGCAGTTTCTGCATTTTCCGTAAGTTCAAAAGTTGCAGAAACCGGTGTCTGTTCCACAATTTTGTGTTCCATATCACGGCTCATTCCGTTGTTAACAAGGTGATATTCTTTTCCGTCATAAGTGTAAAAACCGTCCTTAATGCGTCCAACATGAGGAAACAGAACAGGAGCATGGAATTTCCACACACTTTCAGGACCTTCAAAAACATACTTTGTGCCATCAGCACCACGGAAAGAATTAATTTCTGCTCCGTGAGTATTTAAAACTACTTCATAATTAGAATTTTTTAATGTAACTGTCATAATAAAAAGATTTTACTCCGTTTTAAATTTTTATTCTAGTTTTTTGCTTGGGGCCTCCGCCGCGTCGCGCCGGACCGGGTCTTTCGCCCTTCCGCGTCTGACGCGCTCCATTCTGCTGACATCCTGTCAGCAGAACGCCTTCGGCGGGGCTACACCCCCTGGCCCTTAAACAAAACTGATGATTTTACAGACCGATTATGTTATATTTTATATATGTACGAAATAGAACTTAAAGCACACGTTAAGGACAGACAGCAGCTAATCAAAAATCTTGAACGCTTTGCTGTTTTTTCTGCAGCTGTCGAAAAAGACGACACTTATTATTCAAAAGAAGTAAACGGAAAAAACATAAAGGTAAGAATCAGAAAAGAAACTCCATTTACAACAGAAGAAATTCAAAATGCTCCGCAGATTCATCAGCAGAAATCTGTAACTTTTACATACAAACGAAAGGAAATTCTACAGAAAGACGGAACTTCAATCGAAGTTAACGACGAAAAAGAAACTTTTCTGACAGAAGAAGAACCTTTCGAAGCCTTTCTTACAGACATTGGATTTGTTACAAGCCTTAAAAAGCACAAAATTACACTCGGCTGGTACTACGACGGCGCACATCTTGAACTGTGTACAGTTGACCGTCTCGGTGACTTTATCGAAATTGAAATTCTATCAGAAACAAACGACGAAACCCAGGTTTTACAGACAAAACAGAAACTTTTAAAACTTCTTGCAAAATGTGGAATCAGCGAAGACCAGATCGAAAACCGCTACTATTCACAGATGTTAGGCGAGTTAAAATAAAGTTTTTACCGAAGGAGAAATTTATGTTCGAAAGAAAAATATACAAACAATATGCAAAAAAACAGCTTGAAGGCCGCAGGAAAATTCCTGCAATGGCAACTTTAATTGCAGGTTTAATTTCGATTCTGCTGACATCAACTTCATCCCTTTCCGATTCTTTAGGCACAGGTCCTATGGTTACGGTAATAGCTCTTTTAACAATTGCAATCAATGGAATTTTACAGACAGCACAATGCCATCTTTACCTTGAATATTTTAAAACCCGCGACAAACTTCCGTTTTCTGAATTTTTAAAAGGTTTTTCGTACTGGATTAACGGTGCACTTGGTGCCCTGTGGTACGCTTTGTGGGTATTCTTGTGGTCTCTTTTATTTATAATTCCGGGAATCGTAAAAGCATTCTCTTATTCACAAATTTACTTTATTCTTGCAGAAAATCCGGAAATCGAAATTTCTAAGGCAATGAAAATCAGCAGAATAATGACAAAAGGTTTTAAAGGCGACCTTTTTGTAATGGTTTTAAGTTTTATCGGCTGGGAAATTCTTTCGTGCTTTACATTTGAAATCCTCCAGCTCTGGCTTACTCCATATAAAAAAATGTCTTTTGCAAACGCCTACAAAAATATGAAAATGCAGGCTCTCCGTTCGGGAGTTCTTACGGCAGAAGATTTTAACTAGAATTTGAGGCTACAAAATGGAAAAGAAGAATTCAAAAAAAAGCGGACTTGCAGTTTTAATCACAATTTCAATAATTGCTGTAATAATTGCAGTTTTTAACTTTGCTTCACCAATAGATTTTTCAAAAACAGATAATTCTTCTCCAAAAAGAGAATTTTCAATTAAAGTAAAAAAAACAAATCCTTATATTGCAGTAGTTTACATTACGGGCACAATCCAGGAAAAAGGAAACTCCTACAACCAGGAATGGCTTTTAGGCACAATCCGCAGCTTAAAAAATGACGAAAAAAACAAGGGAATTCTTTTATTCATAGATTCCCCGGGAGGAACAGTTTACCACGCAGACGAAGCCTATCTTGAACTTTTAAAATACAAGGCAAGCGGCAAAAAACTTTATGCATATTTTGGTTCAATCGCAGCTTCCGGCGGATATTACATTGGCTGTGCAGCAGACACAATTTATGCAAACAGAAATGCGCTCACAGGTTCAATCGGCGTTATAAGTTCTTCTTCGGTTGATGCAACAGGACTTTTCGAAAAACTTGGTCTTAAAGTTGTTACAATTCATTCCGGCAAAAATAAAAATATGCTCAACTACGACGAGCCAGTAACCCAGGAACAGATTAAAATCATGCAGGGAATTTCTGACGAAGCATACGAGCAGTTTACACAGATTGTAA
Organism: uncultured Collinsella sp.; assembly: GCA_963613915.1. Lineage (GTDB taxonomy): Bacteria > Spirochaetota > Spirochaetia > Treponematales > Treponemataceae > Treponema_D. Next base: position 47,513 of record CAVEBK010000007.1, on the reverse strand, counting down.
GCGAAAGCCGAAGGATTCCAATCGAAGAAGTTCAAACATTGGCAGACGGAAGAGTTTACACGGCACGACAGGCAAAAGAAAACAGGCTTGTAGACGAAGTTTTTACTTACGAGCAGACGCAGGAATCCATAAAGGCCGATTTTAACTTTGACAATTTAAGTTTTAAGGATTTTAAATACGAAAAAAGTGAATCTTTGCGTTCAATGCTCCTGGAAGGTTTTTCTGCAATAAAAAATCCATCAGCATATTTTAACCAGAAACCGGTTTTATCGTATCTTTACTCAAATTAAAACTTTGGCTGTTCTGAACATTCAATTATAGAAGAAAGTTCATTGAGGTTGAGCGGCTTTTTAAAAAAGTAATTTACACCAAGTTCTTTTACGCGCTGCTCAACAGAACTGTCTTCTAAGGCTGTAACAACAACGATTACCGGTTTTCCGAATGATTCATTTTCCTGAATTTTCCTGCAAAGGCTAAAACCGTCAACTCCAGGCAGATCAAGATCAAGAATTAAAATTCCCGGCTGGTTTTGAGTCATTAAAACTCCGGCTTCAAAACCGTCAAATGCCTGAAAAATTTCAAGTCCGGAATTTTCGTATTTTTTCTGTAAAAATCTTGCAATTACGCAGTTTAAGCCTTTATCGTCGTCAACAATCAAAACACTCTGCTTAAAAACAACCGGTGAAGAACATTTTTTATTTAATTCCAGAGGAATCCGCATATTCCTGCCCTTCATAAAAGCAGCAAGATCGTCAGGGTAAACGCGATACTGACCGCCTGGGGTTGTAAAAGCCTTTAAGTGTCCGCCTTTTATCCAGTTAATTGCCGTCTGATTTACGACTCCGCATATATTTGCAACTTCAAGCGCAGAAAAAACTTCTGGTTTGTCATTTTTTTTTGCCATTTTTGTATTCCTGAAATTTATTTTAATTCTGTTTTATTCTTTTGTTTCATTCTGTAAAGAGCAAATCATTTTATACGAAAAACCTGAATCTATCATATACTTTATTAGTTTTTTGTCTTTTTTTCCGCTTCTGACTGCCTTTTCCATTGCCCTTCTGCAAAGTTGAATTTCTTCATTTTCTTCAAAAAAAAGATCAAGAGCTTTTTTGGCATCTTCTCTTTGTATTCCACGACTGCTTAATTCACTTAAAAGCCGGATACGCCCCTGAGGTTTTGTAATTGTATGACTTCTAAGCCAGCAGTACGAAAATCTTGTATCATCCAGCAGTTTTTTTTCTTCAAGAAAATCAAGTGCAGTTTTTACTGCTTTTTTTGAATATCCTTTTTGTGTCAGTTTTTTTTCAAGCCCGGCCCTGCACTGCTCGCAGCGCGCAAGATATTCTTCGGCCTTTCTTTCTGCAGCAAATGCCAGTCCGCAATCAAGGATTTCTTCTTCCTTTTCTGCCTCAAACTGAGCTCCAGGAACAATTTCCGCAGGATTTACAGACTGGAGAAAAGCCGTCCTTATAAAAAAAACAGACCCGTCTTCTGTGGTGAGTTCCACTATATCCGACAAGGTCTGTTTTATGGCACTTAAGCGCATTTTTTGTTCCGTTGAATAAGATTTTCTGAACTCCCCAAAAAAGAAGTCCAGAAACATTTTCCAGATAATCTCTGAAAAAACGATATTCTAACGTTTTGAGAACTGGAAGCGACGACGAGCACCGCGCTGACCGTACTTTTTACGTTCAACCATGCGGCTATCGCGTGTAAGGAATCCGTTAGCTTTAAGTGATGTGTGTGCATCTGGATCAACCTGGAGCAATGCACGAGAAAGTCCGTGAAGACAAGCATCTGCCTGACCGTTTAAACCACCGCCAGTTACGTTGATCAAAATGTCAAATTTATTTTCGTTGCTTGTAACGAGAAGCGGCTGATGTACTCTGCGTACCTGTTCTTCTGAATCAAAATATTCAGCAACATCTTTTCCGTTTACAACGATTTTTCCGCTACCGTCACGCAGGAATACACGTGCTGTAGCAGTCTTTCTTCTACCTGTACCAATTGCAACATTCTTTACCATCATAGACTCCTATTACACTTCAAGTGGTTTTGGATTCTGAGCCTTCTGTGGGTAATCAGAACCAGCATAGATTTTTACACTGTCCATCATTTTGCGACCAAGACGGCCGTTTGGAAGCATACCTGCAATTGTGCGTGTGAGTGGAGCGATTGGGTTTCTTTCGATGAGCTTTTCGAAAGTGAATGAGCGCAATCCACCAACGTAACCTGTGTAATGGCGATAAAGCATGTCTGTTGTTTTGTTACCAGAAACAACTACTTTGTCAGCGTTGATAACAACAACAAAGTCACCCATAGCCTGGTTAGGTGTGTAAGTAGCCTTGTTCTTTCCACGAACTACTGCAGCAACTTTAGCAGCAACACGTCCGAGCGGTTTACCGGCAGCATCGATGATGTACCAGTCACGTTTCTGTTCGTAATCTTTAACGAATAAAGTTTTCATTTGTATATACCTTGTACTAAAAAGTCTCTTGTGCTCATTTTGATTGCATCTTCAAAAATCACACTCCGCAGATATTGAAGCTTATCTGCGCATATACGGGGACATAAATATTAAAATTTTTATGGTTTTTGGTCAATGTAAAACGAGGGTAAATTCTAAAATCCCTTATGAATTTGCGCCGCAAATACCGCTGGTTAATTTCTGGATTCTTTTTCGGTTTCTTCTTTTGCTTCGCGTTCTTCTTTTCTGGCTTCTTTTTTGTCCTGAATGTCGGCAAAACCGATTAAGATTGCGGCAATTCCGACGAGGACTGCGAGCAGGGGACCGTCGCCTTTTAATGCGATTAGGATGTAAGTTCCCCAGTCAAGGCCCTGCGGCAGGGCAGCAAAAATGCAGAAAGCAATCAGCAGAAGTCCAAAAATTATGGCAACCATTTCTATACTCCCAAAAATAAAATCAGCAAACCCGTTATTTACGTGTGCGCTGAAGCGCACGTCCTTGCGGCAGATGCGCCCAAAGTAAAAACTTAAAACAATGGATGAAAAATTTATCACATTAAATATATTTTATCAAACTTTGTAAATTGCTATAATGCTCGCTATGTTAAAGGCAGAAAATATCCGCAAAGGTGTGCGTGCAACGGTTCCAATTTTTTTTGGTTATATTTCTATTGGAATTCCGTTTGGAATAATGGTCGTAAACAACGGTTATCCGTGGTGGTTTGCTCTTTTTATGGGAATGACGATTTTTTCGGGAACCGGTCAGTATGTTGGAATCGGACTCATGGCAGCCGGGGCGTCGCTTCCTGCTTTTTTGGTAACTCAGTTTTTTGTAGGAATAAGACACTGCGTTTACGGGCTTTCCCTGTTAAAGAAATTTGACGGCAGACGTGTCGGAAAATGGAAGCCGTTTTTAATTTTTGCCCTTACCGACGAAACCTATGCAATGATTGCTTCGTGCGATGTTCCGTTAGGAGAAAAAGACGGCGAATATTACAGTCTGATTGCAGCTTTAAACTGGTCATACTGGCTTTTGGGCGGATTGATTGGGGCAGTTTTAGGAACCGTAATTCCGTTTAATTTTGCCGGAGTTGATTTTGCGTTGAATTCTCTCTTTATAGTAATAATGATTGATCAGATTAAGAAAAGTAAGGATTTATTTCCTTCGATCTGTGGAATTTTAACGGCAGTTACTGCAATTGTGCTTGCAAGATATGGAATTCTTCCTTCGCAGCAGGTTCTGATTGTAGCTCTTTCTTTAGGAATTGCAGTTCTGCTCCTTGTGCGTGGAATTTTTCATAAAAACAGTGAGGTTGAAGAATAATGCGTCTTACACTTTTTCAGGCAGTGATTGCGACTGTTGCGTCGGCACTAATGATTTTTTTATTGCGTGCGCTCCCTTTTATTCTTTTCAGCAAACGAAAACCTCCGAAGATTATTTCATTTATTGAAAAATACATTCCGGCAATGGTAATCGGTGTTCTGATTATCTACTGTCTTGTTGACCCGAAATATATTTCGTTCAGCGAAGCTCCATATGGAATTCCGGCCCTTGCTGCTGTCGTAAGTGCTGTTCTTTTGCATCTGTGGAAAGGAAACAGCATGCTAAGCATTTTTGGCAGCACGATTATTTTTATGATCTTAGAAAGAGTTATTTAGAAAAGGACTTTTCCACAAATCCCGACAGTCCATGTGATAAATAATTTTTCAAAACTTTTAAAAAACGTGTAGACAATTTGAAGTAATAATCTTATTTTAGATTTTATGCAGTTTTTCTGTTATTCATCAAAACCCCCGGAAGTCGGGCTTTAAAATAAGAGGTATCACATTGAACGGTAGTCAGGTTAAGATTGACCACGTATCCAAGGAATTTGGTGACTTTGTTGCACTGAATGATGTTAATTTTACTATAAATCAGGGTGAATTTTTCACTTTGTTAGGTCCATCGGGATGTGGTAAAACAACACTTCTCCGTATTATTGCAGGTTTTGAAAACCCGGATGACGGTGCCGTTCTTTTTGATGACACAAACGTTGTAGGCCTTCCACCAAACAAAAGACAGTCAAACACAGTTTTTCAGTCGTATGCCCTTTTTCCGCATATGACAGTTTTTGAAAACGTTGCATTTTCTCTCAGATTAAAAAAAGTTGATAACGCAACTGTTGAAGAAAAGGTAAAAAAATATCTTTCTTTAGTTCAGCTCGAAGAACACATGTACAAAAAACCGAACCAGCTTTCTGGAGGTCAGCGTCAGCGTGTTGCCATTGCCCGAGCGCTGATTAACGAACCAAAAGTTCTTCTTCTTGATGAACCTCTTTCTGCCCTTGATGCAAAACTGCGTTCAAGTCTGCTGGTTGAACTTGACCATCTCCACGATAAAATCGGCGTTACCTTTATTTTTGTTACTCATGACCAGAGCGAAGCACTTGCCGTTTCTGACCGCATTGCCGTAATGAATAAAGGAAATGTTCTTCAGATTGGAACTCCTTTTGAAATTTACGAAAGTCCGGCAACTCAGTTTGTTGCACAGTTTATCGGCGAAACAAACCTTTTTGAATCAACTGTTGTAAAATGCGAAGGCTACAAGGCTAAGACCGGTGAAGAATACATGGTTACACTCAACACTCCGGCTCTTGGTCTCCAGGCTCAGCTTGCAGGCGACACCCAGGCAACAAAGGAAGAAGACAAGAACATTCTCGTTACAGATTATGAACACACTGACGAAGGTCAGAAAGTTGCATTTACAATTCGTCCGGAAAAAATCCGTATTACTCTCGAAGAACCAGATGTAAACGGAAGAAAAGACATTAACGTATTTAAAGGCGTTGTCGAAGAACCTGTTTATACTGGTTTTCAGTCAAAATTCTATGTAAAACTCGAAAAGACCGGCACAATAGTAAAAGTCTTTAAGCAGCATACAAACTACCTCGATGACGGTCCGGAAATTCAATGGAAGGACACGGTTTATATTTCATGGTCGGCAGAAGACGGCTATATCGTTGAAGATATTGAAAAATAAAAGGACGAGTTTGTAATGAAAAAAGAAAACGACAGCCCTTCGCTCAAATTTGCAAAAGCTGCAAGGGATAAAAAATTCAAAAAAATAAATCCGGGGCCGGTTTATGCCTGGCCAATGGGTTTGTGGTTCAGTTTATTTTTTGTTATTCCTCTGATTATTATTGTTGCCTATTCTTTTATGAAGAGAGATGTTTACGGCTCTGTAGTTGCTGAATTCAGCCTTAAAGCCTATAAACAGATGCTTTCTCCGGCATACGGAATCATTTTTTTAAGGACTCTGTGGATTACGGCAATTTCTACTTTGATTACAATCCTGGTTGCCCTTCCGTGCGGCTATGCAATTGCCAGAAGCAGAAAATATCAGACTGTACTTTTAGTCCTTGTAATTATTCCTTTCCTTACAAATTCCTTAATAAGAATTTTTGCCTGGATTACGATTTTAGGCGACAACGGAATTCTCAATATGTTTTTAAAATCAGTTTTTGATTTTTGGCATAAGATAACCGGGAATCCTGCTGCGTTTGTTCCTGTAAAATTTATGTATACAAAGGGCGCTGTAATTATTCTGAGCATTTACATGTACCTTCCGTATGCAATTCTCCCTGTATTTACGGCAGTAGACAGATTCGATTTTTCTTTGATTGAAGCTGCGCGCGACCTTGGAGCAACAAAACCACAGTCAATGTTTAAGGTTTTAATTCCGGGAATAAAAAGCGGAATTATTTCTGCATTAATCTTTACATTCATTCCTATTTTTGGTTCTTATACAGTTCCTAATATTGTTGGTGGAAAAGACAGTTACATGATTGGAAACATAATTGTTGATCAGGTTCAGAAAACCCGTAACTGGCCGCTTGCATCAGCTTTTTCCATGGTTTTAACCCTGCTTTCCATGGCAGGAATTCTGTGGATGTTGTATTCAAACAAAAAGGAAGCCGAACTTAAAAAAGTTTCGACTAAAGAGGACACAACAACCGGAGGAACAAAATAATGTCGTTTGGACCATTTGATTTTGTATTGAATTTACTCAAACCTTCTAAAGTAAGACACAGCGAAAATTTCAGACACGCAAAAAGACACTGGAAAAAGAAGTCACCGCAGTTTTCTTTTTCTAAAACTGTACTTTTTTTGTGCATGCTGTTTTTGTTTCTTCCGCTTTTAGTAATAATTTTTTACTCGTTTAATGCTTCAAAAGACACAAGTTTTACAGGTTTTTCTTTTGTCTGGTATCAGAAACTGATCTTTGATTCAAAACCTCTCTGGAATTCTCTCTTGAACAGCTTTATTGTTGCAATTTCTTCGTCTATTGTTGCAACTGTTCTAGGTTCACTTGCTGCCTTAGGAGTAAGCTGGTACAGATTTACCGGAAAAAATTACATTCAGACTATAAGTTTTTTGCCGATGGTTCTTCCGGAAGTTATCATGGGACTTTCGCTCCTGATTTTCTTCAGTGCAATTAAAATGAGCCTTGGTCTTGTAACGATTTTTATTGCACACACAACTTTCTGTCTTCCGTTTGTATTTTTAATGGTTACGGCCAGAGTTGACGAATTTGACACTTCCATTATTGAAGCCAGCCACGATCTTGGTGCAAACGAAATTCAAACCCTTACAAAGGTTATTATTCCTGCAATAATGCCAGGTATTGTTTCCGGTTTTATGATGAGCGTTACAATGTCCCTCGAAGACTATGTAATTACCTTCCTTGTAAGCGGTCCTGGAAGCACAACCCTGCCGCTTTATGTTTATTCAATGATCCGCTTTGGTGTAAGTCCGGTAATCAATGCGCTTTCATTTGCCCTGATTGCAGCAATCGCAGTTCTTACTTTTGCATTGCGTAAAGGCGTAAAAGGTTTTGCCGCAGGTCACTAATTCTTTTCCTTATGGTAAAAAACGCTCTGTATGGAGCGGTTTATTTTATGGTTTTCCGGATGCAATGGGGTGTCCGGGTTTTGGAGTTAAGCGTTATGAAAATCGCCTCTAAAATTGTTTTTGCAGCACTTTCTTTGTCTGCTGCTATGGGTCTCTTTACTTCCTGTGGAGATGACGGAAAAACTCTTTATTTGTACAACTGGACTTACTACACTCCAGATGAAGTTTTGCGCGACTTTGAAAAGGAATTCGATTGTACAGTCAAAGTTGACAGCTATGCTTCAAATGAAGAAATGTATGCTAAGCTCAAGGCTGGTGCAAAGGGCTACGATATTGTAGTTCCTTCTCAGGATTATGCTTCGATCATGATTGCACAGGGAATGCTCCAGAAACTTGATCCTGCAAAACAGACAAATAATTCAAAATTGAATCCCCTTCTTTCAACTTTAGCAACTTATGATCCGAATTTCGAATATGCAAGCCCTTATTATCTTGGTGCAGCCGGAGTTTCTGTAAACAAGACAAAAATTCCAGCCGGAACATACGAAAAATCATGGAATATCTTTGCCGACAACCGCCTTGCTGGACACGCAACAATGATGGACGACATGCGCGAAGTTTTGGGCGACGCACTTACAGTTCTTGGCTACGACCTGAATACAACTGACGACAATGAACTTGAACAGGCAAAGGAACTCGTTATTAAAAACTGGAAACCGAACCTTGTAAAATTTGACGCTGAAGGTTTTGGTAAGTCTTTTGCTTCTGGAGATTTCTGGGTTTGCCAGGGTTATGCAGAAGTTGTTTACGGTGAAGTTCCGGAAGAAAAATGGGACGAAACAATCGATTTCTTTATTCCGGAAGAAGGCGGGCCTTCGTACCTTGACAGCATGTGTATCTTAAAGGATGCAAAGCACGCAGACTTAGCAAATGAATTTATCAATTACATTCACAGACCTGAAGTTTATGCAAAATTCCTTGATGCATTCCGTTTCCCTTGCTTTGTAGTTCCTGAAGCTGCTGAATATACAACTTCAACTCCAATGTACGACGCAAACCAGATGAACAAATGTAAGCTTAAGCTTGACATTGGCGAAGCACTGGACAAATACAACAATGCATGGCAGGAAATCCGTTTTACGGACTAAAAGAAAGAATGGTAAGTTTTCAATAACAACATAAACAGCCTCTCGTCGAGAAACTCAATAAAGAAAATGTCATCCTGGCATTTTCTTTATTGCAAAAACTTTTCAAGTTTTTGCCCGTCTGCCTCCGCCATCCGTGGCGGTCTTTTACAGAGAACCTCGACTACGGCTATTTTTTTTAATAAACTCGCCATTCATCTAAATATTCATCTTTTTTATTCAATTCTGTATTCAATGTAACGGACTTTTCCGCTTTGAATACAGTTTTTTATTTCTTTTTCACGCTTTGAAAGCTGGCTTCCACCTGTCTTTACTTCTATAAATAAAATTTCCTGAATTTCCTGGTCGGAACCAGCTCCGGGGAAAGCTATAAAGTCCACGGGTTTACCGACAAAACGGCAGTCTGCAGGATTGCACGGAAACTGTGGCAGAAACGGCGCAATCTGTTCGGCTGCAAGGCCTGCAACAACGGCTTTTGAACGGTTTACTGCGTCTTCGCGGGCAGTCTTTATTGTCTGTTTTAATTTAATTCCCGCAAAAAATTCTCCGCACTTCCACGAAATTAAAATAATTACAAAAAGCAGAATTATTCCGAAAATAAAAGCAGTATAGATATTATTCATTAAAAAATTAAAAAAAGTGTTCATTGAACTTGATGATATACTTTTTTTTCAGAAAATTCATAAAAAGAAAATATGAATAATTATCGGCATTCACCTGAAAAGGAATTTTTATGATAAAAAAAATTACATTTACATTATTTTATTTTGTTTTATTCTCTTTTTTAATAGCAGCACAGAACGCAAAAAAGTTTGAATTTAAATACCAGGAAGGGGACAATTTTTCTTTATACACAACTGTAAACGAAGCTGTAAAAGTAAACGGAAGATTAAGCCACACAACAGTAATCGAAAACCGAGTTACGGAACACGTTGAAAAGGTTGATTCTGACGGCAGAGGCTACGTTCTTGCAAATTTTATGACAAGCGAACTTTCGACACTTGCCGGGCTCGAAAACCAGACAAGAAAATGGGGCGAAACTTTTGAAAGCGAATTCTGGAGGGCAAAAAACGGAAACTTTGAAATTGAACCACAATATTTTATGCCCGTAATCCGCGATATGCCGGTTTTTCCGGATTATGAATTAAATCCGGGAGATGAATGGAGCGCAGACGGCTACGAAGCAGAAGATTTAAGGCGCGATTTAAACGTAAAAGAGCCGTTTAAAGTTCCTTTTACCGCAAAATACAAATACCTGGGCGACAAAGAGGGAATCAGCTCGGACAGTGCAAAAGTAAAAAAAACGTTCAGTTTAATTTCTGCCAGATACACGCTTTACTACGAAACTCCGGAAACTGCTACACAGACTGCTACAGATTATCCTGTTACAACGGCTGGTTATTCGAACAGGACAATCTGGTGGGACAACGAAAAAGGACAGATTGACCACTACACTGAAGATTTTAAAATCATAATGGAAACTTTTTACGGAAATCAGTATCAGTTTACGGGAAAAACCCAGGCCGAATACACTGAATTTAAGCGCAGCGCAACAGCAGAAACTGTTGAACAGGTTCTCGAAAAAATTGACGGAATGGGTTTGCAGGACATTTCAGTAAAAAAGACAGAACAGGGACTTACTCTAAGCCTGGAAAACATTCAGTTTAAGGCAGATAGTTTTGAACTTGAACAAAGTGAACAGGAAAAAATTAAAAAAATTGCTCAGATTTTAAACGAATATCCTGACAACGATCTGCTAATTTCGGGGCACACAGCGCGGGCTGGAAGCGAAGAGTCCTGCCAGACTTTAAGCGAAGAAAGAGCTTTGTCAGTTGCAGATTTTATTGCAGAATTAAAAATCCGCGAAAAGAAACATATATTTACCCAGGGCTTTGGTTCAAAAGTGCCGGTTGCGTCTAATGCAACAGAAGAAGGAAAAAAGAAAAACCGGAGAGTAGAAATAACGATTCTTGATAAATAGCAAGAATAACAAAATTCAATTAAAAGTCTTCAAATAGCCTCTCGCCGAGAACCTTCCCAAAGCCGCACGGTTGCGACAAGCGCAAAGTGCGTTTTGGGAGAGAACCTCGGCTACGGCTATTTGACATTTTTCACAAAAAAAATTTTCAATTTTCTCGTTTTTTTACTCAAAATTACGCTAAGTAAAAAAAAATAATTTTTTTATAAAAAAATGTGTAAAAAGTGAATTTTAAAGCCATATATATTTATGAGGTTTGTATGGCGGAATTTGTTGAAGGAGAAGATTTTCCAGCTGTCAGTGTAGAAATTGACGAAGTTGAATATGACGAAGCTACAGCGGCTGCAAGGAATGCTTTTGGAATAAAATGGCTTTTTCCGTGGCAGAAGCTTGTAATTTCGAACATTATTGACTGTGCACGCTTTCTTGAAAATGACAGTTTTTATGATGATGAACAGAACGACGTTATTTGCAGGGGACGGCAGATTGTTCTTTTACCGACAGGAGCAGGAAAATCGCTGTGTTTTTTGACTCCGGCTCTTTTACTGAAAGGACCGACACTTGTTCTCTACCCTCTTTTAGCGCTTATGGCAGATCAGAGCAGAAGAATGCAGGAAGGAAATTTAGGATGCGTTGTTTTTAAAGGCGGACAAACAGAAGAAGAACGCAACGAAAATTTCCGTAAGATTGAATGTGGCAAAGCCCGTGTTATTCTTGCAAATCCTGAAGTCCTCCAGAACTCTAAACTTATACAAAGGCTAAAAGTCTGCAGAATTGCCCATATTGCAATTGATGAAGCTCACTGCGTAAGCGAATGGGGAGACACTTTCCGCCCTGCATACCTTACCTTAGGACAGATTATAAAGACACTGGAAGTAAAGGTTGTTACGGCTTTTACGGCAACGGCAAGTCCGCCTGTCTTAAAGCGCATAGCAGAAGTTCTGTTTGACGGAAACGCCCACCTTGTGCAAAGTACGGGCGACAGGCCAAACATTCACTATCAGGTGCGTTATGCTCTTGCAAAGAAAAAAGCAGTTTTAAGGGCGTGCATTGAATTTAAAAAACCGATGATCGTTTTCTGTGCTACCAGGCGGAGAACAGAGGACATGGCCAGGCTTTTAACAGGTTATTTTGGTTCTGGAAAAGCAAAATTCTACCATGCAGGAATGACAAAAGAAGAAAAATTAAGTGTCGAAAAATGGTTCTTTGACAGCAATGACGGAATTCTTGCGGCAACGTGCGCATACGGAATGGGAATGGACAAAGGAAACATTTTTACGGTTGTTCACCTTGACGCCCCGGAGCACCTTGAAAACTTTATTCAGGAAGCAGGAAGGGCCGGGCGCAAAGGAGATAATGTAAATTCCGTTCTAATCTGGAACCATTCAGACGACATAAAATGGAAACAGGCACAAGATAACAGCCGCGAAAAAATAATGGGAAACCTTGCGCACACAAAGGAATGCAGAAGACAGTTTATGATGAATTATTTAAGCGGAGAGCAGGTTGTGTGCTCCGGCTGCGACATCTGTGATGCACAAAAAGAAGGCAAAACTCCCGACTATACGGCAAAAGACGGAAAGTTTGCCTTTGACTTTATAAAAAAACACAGAAGGCTTTTTACAAAAGACGATTGCGTTAACATTCTGACAAAAAAATTGAACGAAGCAGACAGGGCCTTTTTTAAGGAAAATGTATGGGAAGCCCGCGATGTTCAGGAAATTCTTTCGCAGCTGATGAGCGAAAAAAAGGTGAGAAAACTGGGCGGGTTCTGGCAGGGACACATTGATGTTTTTAATAAAAAATCATATTTGAGTGTGCTTGTTGAAAAAAAAATTATAAATTACAGATTTATTCACCGTCTGCATTGTCTTCGCCGGAACTTTCTTCATCTGTCGCAGAAGGTGCAGGAGCTGAAGAAACAACTTTCCTGATTTTTTGCTTTGGAGCCTTTTTTTTGTAATGACAGATGTAATCAATAAAGCCAAACATGACTATGCACGCAAGCAGAATAAAAATAAGGTCTTTATTTTCTAAAACAGATTTTAAAACTGGAAAAAGTTCCTGCATATTGAAATTATCGGCAGATTGCACAATTTGTTCAACTAAGAATTTACTGTTCAGCATTGACCAAGATAAAGCACACCGCTAGAATTTTCCTATGATTGGAATTGTTGATTACAACGCAGGTAATATAAAAAGCGTTGAACGTGCATTAACTTCCCTTAATGCGCAGTTTATTATGTCAAAAAATCCCTGCGAGCTTGAAAAATGCGAAAAAATAATTGTTCCAGGAGTTGGAGAAGCAAAGTACGCAATGGAACAGTTTAAGCTGACAGGTTTTGACAGTTTTATAAAAGACTGGGCTGCTTCTGAAAAACCACTTTTAGGAATTTGTCTTGGAAGCCAGATTGTTTTTGAACATTCTGAAGAAGGCGATGTTGACTGTCTTGGACTTTTAAAAGGCGAAATAAAACATTTTTCGACAGTATGGAAGGAAGAAGGAAAATCTCCGGACTTAAAGGTACCACAGATCGGCTGGAACGATTTGAATTTTGCAAACGGCGGTTCAAAACTCTTAGACGGAGTAAAAGAACATTCTGATTTTTATTTTGTTCATTCGTATTTGATTCAGCCGGGTGATAAAACAATCGTAAAAGCGTGGGTTGATTATGGAACGAAAGTTCCGGCGTGTGTTGAATACAAGAATATTACGGTCTTTCAGTGTCATCCTGAAAAGTCTGGTAAATGCGGATTGCAGGTTCTAAGGAATTTTATAAATAACTGAAGTGGCAGGGATTGTAGAGGCGCCGAAGGCGTTGTTTTGGGCAAATGCGCTGGTTGAGCCTGTCGAAACCTTCGCATTTGGACAAAACAATGAAGCGCGTAAGTCGCGGAACCTCGAAAAGCCCGGCTTTTGTGCAGCAAAGCGGAACAAAAGGCCACCCGGATAAAAAAAGGTCAAAATATATGCTGAAAAAAAGAATTATCGTTTGTCTTGACGTAAAAGATGGTCGCACGACAAAAGGCGTAAAGTTTAAGAATAACGTTGATATCGGCGATCCTGTTGAAATGGCAAAAAAATATTATGAGCAGGGCGTAGACGAACTTGTTTTTTATGACATTATGGCAAGTGCCAACGGTCGCGGCCCGATTCTTGATTTAATAAGCCGTGTTGCTGAACAGGTTTTTATTCCGTTTTGTGTTGGCGGAGGAATTGGTTCTCTCGAAGATATTCGTTCAACGATTCTTGCAGGGGCAGAAAAGGTAAGTTTGAATAGTCAGGCTGTAAAAAATCCTGAACTGATTACGCAGGGAGCACGGATTTTCGGGAATCAGTGCATTGTTTTGGGAATGGATGCTGCCAGAGACGAAACCTGCCCGAGCGGTTACAGAGTTTACATAAACGGCGGAAGAATAAAAACTGATCTTGATGCACGCGAATGGGCAATAAAGGCGGTAAAACTTGGTGCCGGTGAAATTGTACTTAATTCAATCGATGCTGACGGAATGAAAACCGGCTACGAAATTAACCTTACAAAAATGATTGCAGAAAGTGTCGGAGTTCCTGTAATTGCCTCTGGTGGCGGAGGAACAAGCGGACACCTTGCAGACGTTCTGACGAACGGAAAAGCAGATGCAGCCCTTGTTGCAAGCATGGTTCACAGCATGGGCTACACTGTAGAAGGAATTAAAGCCGACTTAAGTAAGATGGGCGTTCCTGTAAGATTATAAAAATTAAAGAATGACAGCGGGCAAAAACGACAACGATTGCAGTTTCGCGTCCTCTGTCATTCTTTCATAAAAAGCCCGAGGTTCCAGCCTTAAAGCTGAAACCGGTTAAACTCCTAGAAAGTTTCTGCCTTTTTATTTGACTTTTTGTATGCACTGGCTCCGTTTCTTGTCGTTGAAGTGTGAACGCGGGTGCGGCCGTGTTCGTTTTTAAAACCACTTCCTTCTCCGCGGCGGCTGCGTCCGTTTTCGCGTCTTGAGCCTTCACCCTTTGCTACATCGTATCTGCTGCCACTGCCAAATCCACGGCGTCCGCGATCGTTTCCATGGTCTGCATTATCCCGGCCACGACGGCTTCTTCCACGGCGGCTGGTAAAATTATCTTCTTCTTTTGAATCAAGATGCATGTGTGGCAGGCTTGAACGGCTCTTAGAAAGTTCAAGTGCACGCAAAGCATTGCTTGTCGGAAGACTGAGCAGAGAAAAATTCTGGCTTACATCGATCCTGTCTACCATACGGTCTGGAATATTCAATAAATCGCTGAAATATTCTGCAATTGAACGCGCATTGTAACCGTCTCGGCGGCCAAGCTGAACATAAATGCGCTTTTGGTTCGGATTAGAAGAAAAACTTCCGCCGCGCTGTGTCTGGACTTTTCCGTAATGACGTTCATTTAACGATTCGCCATAAGATTCCTGTAAAACAGCAGCAAGAACGTCCAGGGCGTTCTGACCTTCGCAGAGTTCAGCTGCCATTTTTACATAAAGCTCATCTGCCTTTTTTAAGGCAGGAACAAAATCAGTCTTTGTTTCAGCAAGGTTTTCAGCATTCTTTAATTCTTCTTCAACCGGTAAAGCTACAACTTCGTCGCTTTCAAACTGTTTTTCTTTTACACTTTCAGCGTTTGTTTTTTCTTTTAATCCGAGCTTTATTTTTAATTCTGCTAAGATGCGGCTTCTTTTTACTTCAAGAACTTTTTCAACCGAAGGAACCTGGTCTTCCTTCATTTCGCCTTTTGCAGCTGCGCGGATTCTCTTTCTTAAAAATTCAAGCTTGCGTCTTTCTTCCGGGCGGACAAAAGTTACTGCAGTTCCAGAAGTTCCTGCACGGCCAGTACGACCGATTCTGTGAACATAGGTTGCAGCGTCAAAAGGAAGTGAATAATTTACAACGTGACTTAAACCGGAAATATCAATTCCACGGGCAGCAACGTCTGTTGCAACAAGAATTCTTGTTTTGCGGCTTCTGAAGCGTGCAAGGATTTTTTCGCGCTGTCCCTGAGGAACATCTCCATGCAGGGCTGCAGCTTCGTAACCTCTTTCATCCAGAAGACGTGAAACCATATCGGCGTCATTTTTTGTCATTGTAAATACAAGACCGTAAAAATCAGGAGAAATATCAATAAGGCGGACAAGGGCTTCTATTTTGTCACGTTCGCTTATAACCCAGTATTTCTGGTCAATTAAAAGAGGTTCTTCAACAAAACCTTCTTCCTGAACAATGTCGTATTCGCCCATAAATTCTTCTGCAATCTGCAGGATTGGTTTTGGCATTGTTGCACTAAAAAGCAAAATACGGCTGTCTGGATTTGCCTGGGCAAAAATGGATTTAATGTCATCGACAAAACCCATATCAAGCATTTCGTCGCCTTCGTCAAGAATAAAATAGTCAATTTTATCAAGTTTTAAAGTTCCACGTTCAAGATGATCTTTAATACGGCCAGGAGTTCCGACAACGATTTCTGTTCCGCGTTTTAAATCCTTAATCTGTCCTGAATAAGAAGCTCCGCCATACAAAACAGTAACACGCGGAAATTTTCCAGTCGTAAAGGACTGCATTTCTGTGCAGGTCTGAATTGCAAGTTCGCGGGTCGGTTCAAGAACAAGTGCGCGGACATGATCGCTTTCTTCGTGAATTGTCTGTACGATTGGCAGGCCGAAAGCTGCAGTTTTTCCTGTTCCTGTGCGGGCCTTTGCAATAAGGTTTGTGTCTCCGCTTAAAAGGCGTGGAATTGCCAGAACCTGGATTGGAGAAGGAGTTTTAAAGCCTTTTTTTTCAATTGCAGCAAGAATAGTTTCGTCGAGACCAAGATCTGCAAACGAAATTTCAGAATCATTCTCGTCGTTTTCTGAGACAGACGAGACAGCAGTCTGGTCAACTGCTTCAATTTTTGAGTCTTCCATTGTGTATCCCAAAGGCGCAAAAAGCCTCTAAAATACAAGCAAGGCCTTAAAGCGCAGATAAAATAACGATGCCCTCTGCATCGTGAGCAGTCAATATATAAGAAAAATTTGGAAAATTCAAGAACACAGTTGAATATTTCGCAAAACAGGCAGCCACCAGAACTTAAAAATTGAATTTTCTGTAATTTTATGGTATTATATTCGTTATATGAGTACACAATTTTCACTTAATGAAAAAATCGTTTACCCTTCACAGGGTGTTGGTGAAATCAGAGAAATTTTTGAAAGAAAAAATGGCGAAACCACCGTTGAGTATTACAGAATTTATCTTGAAGTTTCGGATATGGTTGTAATGGTTCCTGTTGCAAATGCAGAAAAACTCGGAATCCGTAAGATTGTTTCAGCAGACGATGCACAAAAGTCCCTTGAGCTTTTAGGTCAGCCTGTAGAATCTGTGACATCTGACTGGAAGCAGCGTTATCAGGACAACTTAAACCTTCTCAAAAAGGGAAGCATAGAAGACATTACAAACATTGTACGTACCTTGTATCACCGCTCAAAGGTAAAGGAACTTCCAATCCAGGAACGCAAACTTTACGATACAGCACGCAAACTTTTGGCAGACGAAATTGCAATTGCCCTTGGAATTACTTCAAAAGAAGTTGAATCAATGCTCCATGCTAAACTCGAGCCTCTAAACGCTGTACACGAAAAGAAAGCAGTTCAGCTTGACGATGACGATGATGACGATGAATTTGGAGACGATTTGGGCGGTTCTTCAGACTCTATGAATGACGACGACGATTCTGACGATTCAGATTCAGACGACTCTGACAGCTCAGACAATTCTGATTCGGACGACGAGGACGATGAAGACGACGAATAGTCAGCAAAAGGAAGAACTGGCTCTGCTCATTGTTGCAGCAGGTTCTTCCAGCAGAATGGGTGGCATAAAAAAAGAATACCTTCCATTAGACGAAGGAACTGTTCTTTCTGCTGCCACCCGGACTTTTTTAAAAACACTTAATTTTTCTGTAGTTGCAGTAACCTTTCCTTTTAAGGAAGAAGCTGGACTTTTAAAACTCGAAGAAGAAAAATCAAAAAAAGCACTTTTTGCAGATTCCTTTGTAAAAGAAGCTGAAAATAAGGGAACTCACTTTTTATTTGTTCCTGGTGGAAAAAAACGCCAGGAAAGCGTTTTTAAGGCTTTGGGTGAATTAAAATCATATTTTAAAAATTCAAATCCAGTTGTTTTTATTCACGACGGAGCCCGCCCCTTTGTTACAGAAAGTATTATAAATTCAACATACAAAGCAGCAGTGGAATTTGGAGCAGGTGCGCCTGGAATTCAACCTGTAGACACTCAAAACGAAGTTGACGAAAACGGTTTTATAAAAAGGCACCTGGTACGCTCCCGCCTTAGTGCAGTTCAAACTCCTCAAGTTTTCAGATTGAATGACCTTTTATCTGCCCACGAAAAAGCAGTTCTTTCCGGCAAAGAATACACCGACGATACAGAAATCTGGGATCTTTTTGTTCCAGGTGGAAAAGTAAAAATTACACAAGGCGACGTCTTAAATAAAAAAATAACTTACAGACAGGACATTGTTCAGACAAAAGACAAGGAACAGAATTCAACTGGAGAAAAAAATATGCTCAGAACAGGATTAGGCTACGACAAACATGCGCTTGTTCAGGGACGCCCTTTAATGCTCGGCGGCATAAAAATAGAAAGTGATTTAGGCGAAGACGGCCACTCAGACGGCGACGTTCTTTTGCACGCAATAACAGACGCACTGCTCGGAGCCAGCGCAATGGGAGACATTGGTTCATTCTTTCCGCCGGAAGAAGCAAAGTGGAAGGACGCAGATTCAAAAATGCTTTTAAGCACTGTCTGGGAAAAAATAACGGCTGAAGGCTGGCAGCTCGAAAATCTTGACTGCGTAATCGCGCTCGAAAAACCAAAATTCTTACCTCACAGACAGGAAGTAATCAATTCAATTGCAAATGTTCTTAATGTTGAGCCTTCCCAGGTTTTTGTAAAAGCAAAGACAGGAGAAAAACTCGGAGACATCGGTCAGAGAAGAGCGGTTGAAGTATGGGCAACATGCCTGCTTTCTAAATAAAAACAACAAAGGCGGAAGTTAATTCTTCCGCCCGTTTTTTTTGCGTTAAAGCGCTAATTTAAAAATCCGTTTCCTTCGATCAAAAGCTGAATTTCGCCGACGCTGCGGTTCATTCGTTTTGCAATTTCTTCTTCTGACCAGCCCTGACGATGCAGGCGGATAATTGCTTCTCTGTCGGCAAGAGAAATACTTCCCTTATCTTCCGGCGGATTGTCTTTTATTTCACTTTTTGTAAGGACTGCAAGTTCATTCATTTTCTGGTCAATCATTGCTTCCATTGTGTGCAGTCTTGCTTCAGTTCTTGCAATTCCATCGCGTCCGGTCTGAATCTGTTTTACATGTTCGTCTGTTTCGTTAAGGATATTCTGCAATGAAGAAAGCTGATCAACGGCTTCTGCAATTTTTGAGCGGTTTGCAACCAGGTTATCAATATTCTTCTGAACATCTTCAATCTGCTTCGGAAGGTTGTCAACATGACGGCTTGCATCGTTTAAGCGGGTTTCCAGGCTTTTTAAATTGTCAAAGGTTTTGTCAACTTCGCCTGCAATTGCGTCAATCTGATTTCCCTTTGTTTCGAGACGGTCATAACGGTTAGAAATATCTCCAAGAGTTTCCTGGAATTTTCTTACATCAAGCTGAATGGAAGTAAGCTGGTCGCTCGTTGAATTTAATTCTTCAATTTTCTGGTCCATCGAAGTGCTTAAATCAATCAGGCGGCTGAAATTCTTTTCCAGCCCGTCAATTCTTGTCTTTTCTGCAGAAAACTTATTCAATTTTGAATTAACATCTTCGTTTAAATTCTGGATTGAATTAAAACCTGCAGTCAATTCATCTATCTTTGACTGAAATTCTTCAACTCTTGTAATTTCGTTCTTTAATCCGTTTAATTCGCTTTCAAGCTGAGCCTTTAACTGATCTGCCTTCTGATAAACCTGCATCTGGGCACTAAAAGCCTTTACTTCGCGGTCAATTTCGCTCATTCTTGTCTGCAATTCAGAAGCATCGTTCTGCATGCGGATAATCATTTCTGCACGCATACCTTCGTTTGTTTCGTTTGCTTCCTGAATTTTCGTGCGGAGATCGCGCATTGCTTTTTCGCTGTCTGCATTCTGTTCGCGCACGCGCCGCTGTGTATCATTGAGCATTTCTTCGTAAGATTTATTCAGCTGAGCAACAATTGATTCAGAACGTTCATTGTAAGAAGTAATTGAAGTCTGAATATCTTCCTTTAATTTTTCTACAGTCTCAGTAAGTGAATTCTGTTCGTTCCGGGTTTCGCTCTTAAACTGTTCCATATTCTGTTTCAATTCTTCTTCAAAAACAGAAATCTTCTGATCTGAACTCTGTTTTACGTTTGTCAGCTGGTCGGTGAACATATTTTTTGTCTGCTCAAACTGATTTTTCAGCTGATTGCGCCATACGTTAAATTCGCCGAGCATGCTGTCAATTGAAGACTGGTTTGTCTGTGCCTGACCGTTGATTGACTCTTCAAGTTCTGCAAGACGAGCCTGGGTTTCTTTTTCAGACTTTGCAAAAAGTTCTTCCATGCGGCTGTTGTAAGATTCAAGAGAAGTCTTTACAAAAGAGCCCTGACCGTTTGTTGCTTCCTGCAAGGCTGCCCTGCTCTGTTCTGTAAAATCGCTGACAGATTTTTCAACTGCATCAATTTTTGCCCTGAAGCCGGATGCTGAAGTTTCAAGTGAAGTTTCAAGATTCTGAATCTGTGCATGATTTTTTGAAGAAATATCAGCAAGCTGAGTTTTAAGGTTTTCGTTGTAAGAAGTTTCAATTTCGCGACGGGAATTTTCATAATCCGAACTTATAACTGCCAGTTT
This sequence comes from uncultured Collinsella sp., assembly GCA_963613915.1. Taxonomy (GTDB): domain Bacteria; phylum Spirochaetota; class Spirochaetia; order Treponematales; family Treponemataceae; genus Treponema_D. Next base: position 27,158 of record CAVEBK010000007.1, on the reverse strand, counting down.
TGAATCCATGCTGTTTTTCCAGTTATTGAGCTCTTCAGTTATTGATTCACCACGCTTTTTTAAGTCATCGCCGAATTTTGATTCAAAGTCCGCAAGAGTTGCGCTTACATTGCTGCTTGCAGTTGCCTTGATTGATTCAAGTGATTTTTCGAGATTTTCAATCTGAGCAGTAATTTCGTCATTATCGTGTTTTACAGATTCTTCAAATTTGTTCTGCTGAGTCTGCTGGTCCGTAGAGAATTTTGCAAAATCAGCAACAACTGAATTCTGCGTTCTTTCGAGTGCGGAACGAAGATTGTTTTCGAGGGTATCAATATCGCCTGCCGTTGTCTGCAATTTGTTAAAACGGTATTCCATATTGCTGCGGTATTCTTCGAGCTGTTTGTCTACGTTAGAAAGAAGTTCTGTCTGTTTTGCGTCGTAGGCAGAAGAAATTCTTTCGATATTATCGCTTATCATTTTGTTGATGTTTGCAATTTTTTCGTCTGCCTGAGTCTGGAAACTTTCGAGCTGGGTGCGCGCTTCTGCAGTTGCTTTTTCGATTGTCTGGGCTGTTGCAGTAGCTCCCGTCTGGCTGTCACTCATTGCTTTTTGAATTGTTTCAACAGAAGAAGTCAATTCCTGATTTAAAATCGTAACACGGTTATTTACATCTTTTTCTACGGAATTGATTTTTTCTTCAACCGTCATCTTATAGTTGTTAAGGTGATTTTCTGCAATTTTCTGGTAGCGTTCAAATGCACTCTGTTCCTTTTCGTCTGCATCGGCAATGGCTTTTTCAAAAAGAGAAGAATAACGGCTCTGAATTTCTGCCGTCTGAGTTTCAAGTTTTTCGCGCAGTTCTGCAAGATTTCTGCCGTTTCCGTTAGAAGCATTCTGAATTTCTTCAACCGCAGAACGGGTTTCCTGAACGTGCTGTTTTATCTGTTCGTCGAGAGAAGAAACCTGTGTCTGCAGGGCATCTGTAAGTGAAGCAATCTTTGTTTCCAGGGATTTTGAAAAATTTTCTGTCTTTGAACCAAGCGAAAGAGTAAGTTCGTTTGTTTTTGAACGGAACTCATTTTCAAGAAGTTCAGTTTTTTCTGTCATCTGAGCAGAAAAGTCTGAATTGCGTTTTTCGATTGTTTTCTGAAGTTCCGAAAGTTTTTCTTCCTGAGCCTTAGAAAGCTGACCTGCTTTTTCGTTTACATTCTTTACGACAACATCTGCACGGGCCTTTGCCTGTTCAAAGAGTTTTTTGAATGCATCGTCTTCAAGAGTTTTTGCTTTTTGAGCTGCACTGTCATAAGCCGACCGGATCTGCTGCTGAATGGAAGATAGAACTTCCTCAGAATGGGCAGAGGCCGTCTGTACGCTTTTTTCGATCTGATCTGCTTTTTCGGTGAATTTATTGAGCATGTCAGCGCCAATCAGTTTTAAGCTGTCATTATTTTTTTCCCTGAATTCTTTTATTATCGAAGGAATTTTTTTCTCAAGTTCTGCAACTGCTTTTTCTTCTGAATCGATTTTTGCATTCAATCTGTCAACAACAGCACTTTCCTTTTTTACAGCCTGAAGATTTTCTTCTACACGGTCCGTCATTTCCATAAGTTCCTGCAAGGCACGACCGTAAGCGTCAACTTTTTTAGAAATGTTTGAAACGGCTTCAAACTGACTGTCAAAACCACTGCTGATCTGCTTAAAATCTGCAATCTGTTTTTCGATTCTGTTTACTGCGGCGGCAGCCGTTGTATGATGAGCGTCCCATTCTGCCGAAAGCCCGTTAAGTTTAGAAATCTGTTCTTTAAAGTATTCATCAAGCTGATTTATACGGGAATCCGCATAATGCTTAACCTTGTTCATTGAATTATTATCTTTGTCTAAAGTATGAAGTACAAAAACAACTGCGACAGCGACAGCAGTAGAAATAAGGATTGCGAGAATCGTCATTTTTTATCCCACCCAAATCAAAAAATGAATTACTTTAAGTTTATGAATTCTTTATATTATAGAGAATTATTTTATCACAATTTCAGACAGCTGACGATAGCTGGAAAAGTTTATGTCAGCAAGTTTTAAAGGACGGTGAAAAATTCTCCGCCACAACGGAAGAATGTAGGCACTCTTCATTCCGGCATTTTTAGCACCGCAAACGTCGTATTTAATTGAATTTCCAACGTATAGAATTTCTTCTTTTTTTACAGAAAGTTTTTGAGCAAGAATTCCAAACGGAAAGACAGAAGGTTTTAATGCTCCAATCTGTTCACTTCCAAGAACAACGTCGCACAAAGGTAAAAGTCCCCACATGTCGCCCTTTTGTTCCGGCGGAAAATCAGAAAGAAGTGCAATTTTGTAGCCTGCATTTTTAATGGCAATAAAAGCTTCCTTTACTCCGGCAAAAGTTTTTGTTTTTTCAAAATAAGGCTTAAATCCGTCGTAAACGACAGCCTGGATTTTCTGCCTGGCTTCTTTTACGTCCCAGCCGGTTGATTCAGCTAAAAGCCGTGCCTGATATTCATAAAAATCAGGAAGAGGCGCTGTTTTATGCAGGATTTTACGTACTTTATTGAATTTTACGTAGAAAGAAAAGTTTTTTATTAAATATGGAATAATCCGCAGATAAAACCGAGGGGAAGAATACAGAGTACCGTCTATATCAAAAGCAATTGCAGAAATTCCGTCTAACATTTTTTAATTATAAACAAAAGCAAAATATTGAACAATCGAATTTAATATGAATATCAAAGTTCCCAGACCAGCAGGGCGAATGTTTTCTATCGCTTTTCAATTTTATATGGAAAAACTGCAGTTGCACTTGCAGAATCCTGATTAAATCTCCACGACGAAATCTGCCCTGCAATTTCTGTCTGCACAAGAGGCGTAATGATTGCTCCCGGAGTAATTTTTATGCTGTTTAAATCAACGTGTCCGTCTGGCAGAACTGTAAAACGCACGGTCAGATTTTTTGTAGTATCAATTGTTGCTGCAGCCTTTTCTGACAGGACAATTACAGGACGCAAAGGTTCAAGTAAAGTTCTTGAACTTCCATCGTTCATATACAAAGAAATTCTTCCGTTCGGAGCACCTGCACTTTTTACACTTGAACTGCCGGTTACTCCATTCGAAGAAGAAGCACTAAAAACAGTTGCACTAATACTGTCTAAAGCATTCATTGTTGCACTAGATGCTCTTCCACCTGCAGTATTACGGCTTGTTGCAGAAACAGGAGAATTATTTTCGCCATCAGAAGAAATTCCTGCAGTTCCTTCAAAAAGTTCAACAAAAGAACTCTGAGACTTTACAGTCTTTGTGTCGCTTACGTCTGAAGAAGAAACTGTTTCAGAAGCTTCTTCATCAAAAGAACTCCAGTCAAATTCCTTTTTTTGAACCCTAGGCTTTGCCCTCTGCTCTGCAATCAGTTCATCAACGCTTTTCTGCAGAGTCTGCTGAGCAGGCTTTGCAGACGGAATGTTTTTTGATTCTGTCTTTTCAGTCGTTTTTTTTACTGCAGGATTCTTCTTTGCCCCTGCCGGCTGCTGTTTTTCTGAAACTTCAGCTTTTTTTGCAGGCTGTGTCTTAGGAGCTTCCTTAATTTTTTCCGCCGGAGAAGAAGGCAGAGTCTGAGACTGTAAAGCCGGAGCCGGAGGAGCTGAATCAATCCTCTTTTCTGTAATTTTTGGAACAGACGGAGAATCCAAAGTAATTCTCACAGTTTTATAAACTGTCTTTTTTGGAGCAAGAGTTAAAAGAGAAAATAAAAATGCCAGCAAAAACCAGATAACAATTGTTGCAGCAAGCGCAGTCAAGTTCTGTTTTTTCTGTAATTTAGTCATTTTAGTCTGTAGTCCTTAAGTTTACGGCAACAAACCCGTTTTTACGCAGAACATCAAAAATCTTTACGATTGTACCGTTTGTAACTTTTTCATCTGCTTCGAGGGTTACAGGATATTCTTCCCGCTTTTTTCCTTCCGTATCAAAGGAATTCAATTTCTGGTTCAAAGACTGTAAGGAAACCTGTTCGTCATTAAAAAAAAGTTTACCGTTTGCACTCGCCGTAACTGTAATTCCTCCGATAGATTCGCTTTGAGCAGTTTCGCTTGAAGGAAGATTTACATTGATTGCAGGAAGAACCGCAAAAGTTGTAGAAACAAGAAAAAACAAAATCAGCTGAAATACAACGTCGATCATTGGTGTTAAATCTGCACCAACAGAGATTCTTCTTCTTTGTCTGAGCTTCATTATTTTAAATGTCCTGTAAGTTTTAAAACAACTTCCGTAACAGAAGATTCAAGCTGAACGATTTCTTTATTTACACGGCGCGTAAAATAGTTTGAAAAAATCATTGAAGGAATTGCAACAAAAAGTCCCGCAGCAGTCGTTACGAGAGCTTCTGCAATTGCACCGGCAAGAACGGCAGGATTTCCCATACTCGCTCCAGAGCCCAGAACTCCAAAAGCCTTAATGTTGCCGGTTACAGTTCCAAACAGACCAAGAAGTGTCGAAATATTTGCAATTGTTCCAAGAATCGTTAAAAAATGTTCGTACTGAGGAATTACAGCTTCCATTTCTGTTTCAACGACATCTTTAAGATTTGTTTCGTCAAGTTCACGCATGGAAACAGCTTTCTGCACAACCTGAGAAAAAGGAGTTTCTGCAGCAATGCACAGGGCATCGGCAGCTTCAAAATCTTTTTTTGAAAGAATTGAATTCAACTGCCCTTTTAATACAGAATCGTTTTTTCTGATATTTTTAAAATAAAGAATCCGTTCAATAATGATATAAGTTGCAGCGATTCCACAGATTATAATCGGAATCATTAAAATTCCGCCTGATTTAATCAAATTCCACATATTTTCCCCCATTATTTTTCTGCTTAAAATGTCGCATTTCTAAAACTGAAACTTTGCAGATGCCGTAATGTGTCCGCAGTTTTGTTTGTACTGGCTGTGCGCAAAATCGCGGGTTTTGCCAGTCAGCAATTTTATAATATCAGTTGCTTCAAGGGCAAGACGGATTGAACGGCTTGCTTTAAGCGAAGCTTCCGCACCAACAACAGGAACTTTGTCTGCATCGTCCCCTAAAAATTCAACTAAAGAAGCCCGGGCATTCCATTTTGAATTTTTTCCTTCAAACAAAACAGAAGCATTTATGCTGTTTTTTTCTTTGTCAGAAGGAATGTCCAGCCAGTACGACTTCCAGCAGCCACTCAGTTTTAACTGTTCAAAATCAGCAGTAAAAACAAGCTGAGTATTAAAATCCGTGCGTTCTTCCTGGTTTATTAAATAAAATCCGCCCGAACTCAAAACTGAAGAATAATCTGCCTGCCAGATTCCGTTTCCGAATGCTGTTTTTCTGAATTCTCCTGATACATTCAAACTGAAAACATCCTTTACAGGAACAGACGCAAAGGCCTTTCCATACCAGTCGCTCTGCTCAGACGGAAGAGAATACAAAACTGCAAAAGGTGAATCTTTTTCGATAGAACCAGCCAGCTCCAGGAAAGAGTCCAGCCCGCCTTCAGCACTCAGAATAATCTTACGGGAAGAAAAACCGTTTTCCAGCAGGAAGGTTGCACCAAGTCCAAACGGAATGATTACATCGTTGTTTCCAATTGAAGTTCCGGCTACGACAGAAGTTTTTGCCCAGGTACTGACAAAATCATTTTCCCACGAAAAATTAAAAGTAAACTGTCCGCGATGAACAGCTTCTGCACTCGAAGCATACAGGGCTTTTTGAAGGGTGTTTGAGTCCTTCATATTAAGCTGGGTTTCGTATTTTGAAGAAAAATTCAGATCAAAGCCGTAATTTTTCCAGCCAAAAGCAAATTCAGGAGAAAAAGAAAAATATTTTGCATTTTTTTCCCATGAATTTTCAGATTCAAGGGCATTTTCAAATTGAATTCCGTAACGATTGTAATAAGAGGCACCGGCAGAAGAAAAAATGTACCAGCCTTTGTTTAAATTCCACTCGCCGCAAACATCTGCTCCAATGTCGTTGTAAAGATAATCCGTAAAAGAATTTGAAGCAGACTGCAGGCCGTTGTCTTTATTTTTGTACCAGCCTGAAAAATCAAATTTTGCATTTTTTACAGAAAGTTTTTTGTCCGCTTCGATTGAAGTCTGCCGTAAAAAATAACCGTCAGCAGATTTTTCCTGAGCAAAATCTTCGTAAGCTTCGTGGTTAAAGGAAAGTTCAAAAGGAGAATCTCCCGTCATTCTGAAAATCGAAAAATCTCCGGTAAAGCAGAACGGATAACCGCCACCGATTTTTCCTTCTGCATAAACGTCTTTTTCAGCTTCTTTTTTTGAAGAATATTCATTTTCCGGCAGTTTTTCGTTTTGAACAGCCGGCATAACAGGCAGCTGAACGCTTCCTGTATTTTTGTCCGGAAGAATTTTCTTGTAATCCGGCACGCTGTCTTTACCGGCAGTCAGGGCTTCGCCAGAAATTACAGTCGTAACGTCGGGCAGTTCAATTTCGTTTTCCGGCAAATTCTGTTTTTCTTCTTTTGAAGAATTTTGAGAATAAACAAAATTAAAGGAACAGAAAACCGTAAACAAAAAAACTATTTTTTTATTAACAGACAATTTCATAAATTTTCTCCCGTTTTATCTGAGCAGATTTTTTGAATCCGCAGCGTAAGTGCTTTGTGGATAAAGTTTCTGCAGTAATTCAACTGTAGATTTTGCATCACCGGTCTTTTTTGCAGCATCAAAAGATTCGGCAGCTCCGTAAAGACAACGGGCAGCTTCTTCGTTTTTGCCGCATTTTCTTGCAAACTGGGCAGCCTTTAAAAACATTTGTGCAGAAATCTCTTTTTTGTTCTGATTCCGGTAAAGTCCGGCAAGAAACTGTGAATTTTCAAAAGCGCATTCAACTTCTGCTTCGTTTTTTTCCTGGATTTTTAAAAGCTGAACTGCAAGTTTTTCGGCTTTTGTAAAATTCAAAGTCTTTGCATAAAGTTTTACGAGTTCCGTTCCTGCAATCCTGCCTTCGGCTGTTTTTTCAAAACCAGAATTTTCATATTGAATTTCTTTTTCAAGAATTTCTTTATCCGCGCCGGAAGCAAGAGCCTTTAATTCTTTTTCCATTGCAGGAATTCCGTCAGATTCAGCCTGAGAGCCGTATTCCTGCATCATTTTCTGAGCCATTTGCAGGGCAGCAGAATATTCTCTATTCTGGCGGAATAATTCAACCATATTTTTCCGGGCAGCATATTTATAAGTTGAATCTCCCTGATTTTGAATAATCTGCATAAAATAAAGCGAAGCTTTTTCTGTTTTTCCGGTTTTTAAAAGGCTGTCTGCTTCAAAATACATTGCAGCATCAAAAAACTTTCCTTCAAAATAATTTTTCATGTAGGATTCAAAAAGCGGAATTGCCTTTGAATATTTTTCGTTTGTATAAAAAAGTTCTCCACGCCTGAAAAGAGCTTCCTGAGCAAGTACAGGGGAAGAATTCTGTTCGCTCAAAGTTTTGTAGCAGGAATCTGCCTTTGTAAAATCCTTCTTTTGAACATAAACCTGGGCCAGAAGATAAAGACATTCATTTCCAAACTCGTCATCTTGAGAAGAATACGGTTTTAATACTTCGAGGGCACGGTCAAAGTCAGCAAAATCGGTGTAAATTCCAGAAAGCAGAAGAACACTTTCGTGAATTTCTTCTTCATCTTTTGCAATTTTTAATGCAAGGCCAGCCGATTCAACAGCCTCTGCTTTTTTTGAAACCTGAACAGCACAACGGCTTGCAGTAACGCAGGCAAGCCATTTTAACGGACTTTCATTTTCGCCCTTTATAAATACAGAAAAGTTTTTAAATGCATTTTCGTAACTTTCAAGCTGATACTGACAATAGCCAAGATAAAAATAAGAGAGTTTTGAATAATTTTCTGCGAGCGCAGTTCTGTCATTTTTTTGAGCAATTGCAGACGAAAAAGCTTTTTCCGCATTTTTCCATTCGCGGCGGTTAAAAAATGCCAGGCCTTTCATGTAAGAAGCTTCGGCACCAGAAGCAGCATTTGCCTGCTCAACAGTTGAATACAAATGACCCGCATTTAAAAGAGTGCGTATGTAGTCGAGCCTTCCGTCGTTATTAAGTGAACCTTTTTCAGAAAGTTCATAAAAAATTGCATCTGCCCCGGAAGAATTCCCGGTTTTTGCAAGGGCTTTTGCCTTTAAAATCAAAAAATCATCGTCCTGATACGGAAATTTTTCCATAATCTGCAAACATTCTTTGTATTGGTCAGTTGAATACAAAGCAAGCGAAGTCCAGTAAACTGCACTTTTTTTTACGCCGGGAGATTTTTCGCACTGAATTTGAGGAGAAGCGAATTCAAGAGTTTTGTTCCAGTCTTCACAGATTGCAGAATACCTTGCCTTTGCAACCATTGCATCTGCATAAAAAAATTCATCTGGAACAAAATTACAGTCTTTCCAGCCATTTTCCAGCAGAGAAAGACATTCAAAAGCCGCCTGTTTTTCTGTTTTTTTAGAAGTCAGGAATTTTATTTCCGTTGAATAAATCAAGGCAAGCTGCTTTAAAGGCACGGAAGAATTTTCCTTTGCATTGTTAAAATACAAAAGTGATTTTTCGTAATTTTTAGAATTAAATTCGTCGATTGCAAGCCTTGTCCAGAATTCACTTATAAGCTGAGGATTTTTTTCTTTTAATGCCGAAGCTTTTTCCATAAGGCTGTCAGTTTTTCCGCTCACGGCAGAAGGATTTGAAGAAGAAATTAAATAAGCCCTCTGCATTGCAATTGCACAAAGGCTGTCAGGGCCGGAAGAAAGAACCTGCACATAAAGGCTATAGGCCTGCTCATATTTTTTTAAGCCTTCAAGAGCCCGTGCGTATGCAAGGAGAATTCTGTATTTTCCGTCATTTGAAAATTCAAAATCCTTTACCTGCGGATAATATTCTTCGCATTTTGCAAACTGTTCAGAAAGAACGGAACATTCAAAAAAATTAACCGCAGCATCTTCAAAATCATTTACGCTGAAAATATTTCCGTTTTGAATTACATATTCAAAATATTCACCGGCAGTTTTAAAATTTTCGAGCCGGCGTAAAACTTTTCCTGCATAAAAAAGTGAATTCGCATAAAGTTTTTCAACCTGCACATTTTTCTGAAGGTTTTCCTTTTCTGTTTTTGACTGCAAGATTTTTTTTAGGATGTCTGCCGAATTATAAAAGCAGGAAAGAGACTCTTCATTTTTATTCAGTTCAAAATAGGCACGCCCAGTCCAGAAAAAACATTCAGCCTTTGCTTCTTCATTTTTATTAACCAGGCTTTGTCCGTTCTGTAAAAATTCAAGGGATTCCTGAATTCTTCCCATTTTTAAAAGACTTTCTGCCTTTAATAAAAATGCTTTTACTTCAACCGGAGAATTTGAGTTTTGTAAAAGAAGTTCGTCAGCAAAACGTACAACCCCAGGATAAAATCCGTCGTCGTACGCACTCATCATCTGCGAGGCCAGCTGTGTAGTATTCTGACCGGGCGCAGACTGCCGGGCAAAGGTAAAAGGCAGGCAGCCCCAGAAAACAAATATTGCAAGGTAAAATAATTTTTTCATAATTTTTTATTGCGGATAAAATTCCTTTTCGCTCAAAACTCTCGACAAATTAACAAAACAGCCTTCATATTTAGAAACAAACTGATTTAACGTAAGTTCACGGCCGTTTTCAAAAACAACGCAGGCAAATTTTCCGTCTTTATCGTACATTGGAAAAATTGCAGCGCACTGATCAAAAATAAAATTTTCAGCATTGCCATAAACCTCTTTTACAGGTCTTTTTATGGCTGCTAAATAAAAATAAGAAGGCTCAGTGGAAGCAAGGACATACAAAAGAGGTTTTAAAGTTTCTACGGAATAACCTGAATCTTTTATAAAACCGGTAATCTGGCTGGCAGCAGCATTTTCAGCAACTTCGCTTGCAAACGGATCCAGCTGAACATCCATATTTGCTTCGTTCCACATATATTTTTTACTGGATCTTACGGAAAGACAGGCAGCACTGAGATTCCGGCACCAGTCAAGCGTAAACGAAATATCCATAGTCTGTCCTAAAATTCCGTTTCTGCCGATTGTTTCGTAGCTTACAGTCTTAACCATAAGCGGATCCCTGTAAAGGAAAGAACCGTTAAAAGGAACAACAAGACCGTCAACGATCCATTTTAAAAATCCTGCACCGTCAACAAAAAGAGGATTTTCAATTTCTGTCTGAACTGCAAAATCCTTTAAATCTCCGGCAGAATGTTTTTTTCCGGTCGAAATCCAGATGCTTTCACCGTTTTCGTTGTAGCAGGTGTCTGCACTGTAAAAAATTCTTCCCAGATTTTTACGGATTACGCCAATCATCTGCAATTTTGAATCAAACTGACCTTTCTGACAGTCCGCATAATTCCACGGAAGCAGATGTTCAGTCAGCAGAAGAATCTGCTGAAACGACGCTTCGTACAGTTTTTCAAAAGGAATTCCAACTGGCACGCCCTTTGCAGCATACAGACCACAGATTACAAAATCTGCAAGGGTTTTATTTTCGTCACTTTCAAATTCAACATATTCACTGCTGTTTTCAGAAAAATAAATCCGCAGTTTTTCGCCCTTTCCAGAGACTGAATTTCTGAACAAAATCCACGCACCGCAGGCATCTCCTGGAAAATCGTCAACTGTGCGGCGTTCAATTCCATTTTCCGTGTAAAAATCTGTTTCGAGGAGCATTTTTGGAGCAACAATTACGGCAAAAGAAGAATCCGTTTCTTCCAGGCGAATCTGAAATTCCTGACCAATTTCGTTTGAGTGCAGTTCAATTCTGTTCTGGCGCAGAACATCTAAATCTTCAGAAAACCATCTTTTCGCACACTCACGACGGATCTGCGTCGAATCCGGAACATTCATCGTATTAAAATCAGCAAACGCTAAAAATCCGGCAAAAAACACGCAGGCAAAAGCAATTTTTGTTCTGTTCATCACTAAAAAATATCACTTAAACAAAAAAAGTTACAGTAAAGATAAGGCAGGCAAAATAAAAAAAGAGAGTGAACTTCAGGAGCGCAATTTTCTGTCTCGTCCCGTGTTCCGCCCTTCCGCTTTCCGCTGCATTCTTCTGACATCCTGTCAGGCAACAAATGCTACGCATTTCTTGCGTTCATCAGTCTTTTTGTGCCATCCGTGGCACAAGGCACAGACAAATCAGCATCTCCCAAGTTAAAAGCTAACGTCAGAAGAACGCCTGCGGCGGGGCTCCACCCGGGGCTGGCTTTTGTTGTACAGAATAAAAACCAGCCGTCTCGAGCGGGCACTACTGAGCTGTTGTTGCAGGTACTAAATTTTTTGCATCAACAGGATCATCATCTACAAACTGACTTCCTCCGGAAGCATACTGCAGAATCGGTTCAACAGGACCTTTTTTAGTCCAGATTTTACCGTTTTTCATTTCGTCCGGATTCTTTCCGATCGGAGCGTTAGAAAGCAGAAGCTTTACACGGTTCAACTGGTTAACTTCAGAAGCACCAGGGTCATAGTCAATTGCACTGATATTAGCCTGAGGGAAATGTCTTCTTAATTCCTTTATCATTCCCTTTCCGGTAATGTGGTTAGGAAGACAGGCAAAAGGCTGTACGCAGGCAATTGAAGGAGCACCTGTGTGTATAAGTTCTACCATTTCTGCAGTCAGGAACCAGCCTTCTCCACTAATGTTTCCAACCTGGCAGATTCCGTCAACAGACTTCATCATTTCCCAGATATCCGTAGGTGTCGTAAAGCGGCGGCTGTGACGCAATGCACGGTTAATCGGTCTGCGATAGAAGTTAAGGAGTTTAATTATCAGTTTTCCTGTAGTTTCTTCTTTTTTAGGGAAAGCCAGTTCTTCGTATCTGAATTTTCCGTCAGACATTGTGTAATAGACAAAGTCCATAAGGTCTGGCATAACGCATTCAGCACCTTCTTTTTCGATTACGTTTACAAGGTCGTTGTTTGCTGTCGGATGGAATTTTACAAGGATTTCTCCAACGACACCAACGCGCGGCTTTTTAACAGGAAGAATCGGCAGACGGTCAAAGTCGCGGACAATTCCACGGATCATTCTGTGATAGCCGGCAACAGAAAGTGAATGCAGCTGCTTAATAACCTTTGCATTCCATTTTTCGTAAAGCGCATTTGCACTTCCAGGAACAGCTTCGTACGGGCGTACTCTGTAAAGAACGCGCATAAAAAGGTCGCCGATAAAGGCTGCCATCATTGAGCGGTGAACAAGAGGCAGAGTAAACTTAAAGCCAGGATTTTTTTCCAGACCTACGGTATTTAGGGAAATTACAGGAACCTGTCCCCAGCCTGCATCGTTTAAGGCACGGCGGATAAAGCCAATGTAGTTTGTAGCACGGCAGCCGCCACCAGTCTGCGAAATTAAAAGAGCTGTCCTGTTAATGTCGTATTTACCGCTTTCGAGTGCATGCATCATCTGACCTGCAACAAGGATAGACGGATAGCAGGCATCGTTGTTTACATACTTTAATCCGGCATCAACTGCCTTAGGATCAACAGCATCGAGAACAACAAGCTTGTAACCAGAATACTTAAATGCAGCTTCGAGAAGGCGCATGTGGATTGGCGACATCTGAGGACAAAGAATTGTGTATTCTTCCTTCATTTTTTCGGTAAAGATTACACGCTGGTATGCAGATGACTTAATCGTAATCTTTCTGCGTGCCCTCTGACGAGCTTTTACTGCTGCAATCAGAGAACGGATACGGATTCTTACTGCACCAAGGTTTGAACCTTCGTCAATCTTAATCAGCGTATACATGCGGCTCTTTGCCTTCATAATTTCGTCAACCTGATCTGCAGTTACAGCGTCGAGACCGCAGCCAAAAGAAGTAAGCTGAACAAGTTCGAGATTCGGCATTCCTGCTACAAAATTTGCTGCACGGTAAAGGCGGTTGTGATAAACCCACTGGTCAACAATGCGGAGCGGACGTTCAATTGAACCAAGGTGAGCAACAGAATCCTCCGTAAATACAGCAAGTCCAAGACCATGAATCATTTCTGGAATTCCGTGGTTGATTTCCGGGTCAAGGTGGTAAGGACGGCCTGCAAGAACAATTCCGTTTGCTCCGCTTACAACAAGCTGTTCAAGAGCTTCTTCTGCAACAGCCTGTGTGTCCAGTTTAAATTTTTCCTGTTCAACCCAGCCGGCATCGATTGCGTCGTAAACCTGTTTTTCTGTCAGAACAGGATAATATTTGTGAATTTCTTCGTAAAAACGTTCCTTAAGACGAGTTTTATCGTAAATCGGCAGGAACGGATTCATAAAGAGAAGGTCTTTAGATTCAATTACGTTGTCAAGGTTGTGCTTTAAAACTTCAGGATAAGAAGTTACAACCGGGCAGTTGTAATGGTTTCCGGCACCTGCATCTTCCTGCTTTTCGTAAGGAATACAAGGATAGAAAATAAACTTGCATCCCATTTTAAGCAGGGATTCCATATGACCGTGGCTGATTTTTGCCGGATAACATACAGATTCAGAAGGAATTGAATCAATTCCGCGCTCGTAAATAGCCTTGCTTGAACGCGGACTGAGTTTTACCTGGAAGCCGAGTTTTGTAAATACGGTAAACCACAAAGGATAGTTTTCGTACATGTTAAGTACGCGTGGAATTCCAACGCTTCCCATCGGAGCATCTTCCGGCTTAAGAGGAACATAATAATTAAAGAGACGTTTGTACTTCCAGTCAAAAAGGTTTGGAAGTTCAATTGAAGATTCTTCAACTCCTGTATTTGCCTTATTGGAACCGTCAACCGTTGTTGTGTCCTTGAGCTTGTGGCGTTCAAGTCCTTTTTCGCAGCGGTTACCTGTAATAAACTGCCGCTTCTGGCCGCCTGCAGTAAATGTGTTAATTGTAAGAAGACAGTTATTCTGACAGCCGCCGCAGCGGGTAAGTTCAAGGTCAACTTTAAATGTGTCGAGCTGTTCCGGGGTTGCAATGTTAGAAACAACCTTTGGTGGAACCCAGCCCTGTTCCTGACCAGGCTTTGGAGCCGTAAGGTCGCACCACTGATCATAGGCAATAAGGGCTGAACCGTAAGCCCCCATCAGACCGGCAACATCCGGACGGAAAACTTCAACTCCGGAAATTTTTTCAAAAGCACGCAGAACAGCATCGTTATAGAATGTACCGCCCTGAACTACAACCTTTGTACCGATTTCTGAAGCACGACGAAGTTTTATAACTTTAAAGAGTGCATTTTTAATTACGGAATAAGAAAGACCTGCAGAAATATCATCGATTGTAGCACCTTCTTTCTGAGCCTGCTTTACACGGCTGTTCATAAAGACAGTACAGCGTGAACCAAGGTCAACAGGTTTTTTAGAAAGAAGAGCCTTCTGTGCAAATTCCTTAATGTCGAGGTTCATTGAATTTGCAAAGTTTGCAAGGAATGAACCACAACCGGCAGAACAGGCTTCGTTTAATTGAATTGAAGTAATTGCACCGTCTTTCATGCGCAGACACTTCATGTCCTGACCGCCGATATCAAGCAGGAATTCAACTCCAGGAACAAAGAATTCTGCAGCGCGGTAATGAGTAATTGTTTCAACTTCGCCTGCATCTACCCCCAGGGCTGCCTGGAAAAGAGCTTCGCCGTAACCAGTAGAAACAGAACGCGCAATGTAACAGTCTTTTGGAAGAATCTGATACAGAGTCTTTAAAACGCGGACAGCAAGTTCAACCGGGTTTCCTGCATTTACATCGTAAAAATCCCAGAGGATTTCGCCTTCCTTGTTGATAAGAACGGCTTTTGTAGTCGTTGAACCGGCATCGAGACCTAAGAAAAGCGGACCGTGAGCCTTTGAAAGTTCTCCGCGCTTTGCCCTGTCTTTTGCGTGGCGTTCACGGAAAATGCGTAAATCTTCTTCGTCCTTAAAGAGCGGCTCAAGACGCTGAACTTCGTTTAATTCAGCACCATTAAGGTTTTTAAGGCTGTCTCTGAACTGAGCAATCGTTAAAAACTGTTTCGGCTGTTCATTGCCGGCACAAACAAGTTTCTTTTCTGCTGAATAAGCAGCACCGGCAGCAACAAAAAGCTGGGAATCTTCCGGAACGATTGTTTCCTCTGGAGTAAGTTTTAATGTTTCGATAAAACGCTGGCGGAGCTGGTCCAAGAAGTGGAGAGGACCGCCGAGGAAGGCAACGTTTCCGCGGATTGGTTTACCGCAGGCAAGCCCGGAAATTGTCTGGTTTACAACTGCCTGAAAAATTGAAACTGCAATATCTTCGCGGCGGGCGCCTTCGTTAATGAGCGGCTGAACGTCTGTTTTTGCAAATACACCGCAGCGGGCTGCAATCGGATAAATAGTTTCGTAGCCTGCTGCAAGCTTGTTGAGTCCTGTAGCGTCTGTTTCGAGAAGAGCTGCCATCTGGTCAATAAAAGCACCCGTACCGCCGGCACAGGTTCCGTTCATGCGCTGCTCTACGCCACCTGTAAAATAAGTGATTTTTGCGTCTTCGCCACCAAGTTCAATTACAACGTCTGTCTGTGGAATTATTTTTTTAACGGCTGTAGTTGCTGCAACAACTTCCTGAATAAAAGGAATGTTAAGCCACTGCGAAACAGAAAGTCCGCCGGAACCTGTTACTTTTACAGAAACAGTGTGTTTGTCGCCCGAAGGAATTTTCTTTTCAATGTCGTCCAGGGCTTTTGTTACAACAGAAATAATTGTATTGCGGATATCAGCACGATGCCGCTGATAGTCGCCGTAAATCATTTTGTCGTTTTCATCAAGACAGACAACCTTAACGGTTGTAGACCCAACGTCAATACCAATACGGATTGGAGTTACAGCCGGGGTAAAATTAGCATTGGAAATATCCATTAAGTACCTCAAAAAGAAATGGTTGACCAGCGAAAACTCAATAATCTGCCGGTCAGAAATGATAAACAAGTTTAAGTTAAACACATGATTTTAACACTTCCATTCTTAAAAATTCAACTGAATAGTAAAAAATTATTCTTTTATAGTAGATTTTGCGCAACCTCGTGTTGCGCCAAGAAATGCAAAGCCTTTCTTGTGGGATTTCTGTCTTTAGCGCCCTCCCTGGCGCCATTTTTTGTAAAAATAGCCCGGATTGCAGCCCCGCCGCAGGCGTTCTGCTGACAGCCTGCCGCGACAGGCTGTCAGCAGAATGCAGCGCGTAAGACGCGGAAGGGCGGAAAGCCGGCAGAGACGGCAAACTGTTACTGCATACAAAAAAGCAGCGGCGAGAATGCTGGTGTAAAAATGAGCTCTGGCTCCAGAAAACTCTATTTCTTTACAGGATCTGCAATTAAAAAATAAACTCTGGCTCCTGTTTCTACTGCAGCTGCCGGTGTCGTTTTTGCCGGAAGTTTTGGAACGGCTGTAAAAGAGTTTCCCGTTTTTGTTACGGTAAGATCTAAAAGAACCTTTTTTTTGTCGCGGATCTGAGCTTCGAGAGTCTGGTTTTCCTGAGAAAAAAGCGATTTTCCCGCCTGGGTTACGTAAAGCTTAAGCTTATTTTTGTCGGAAGAATCTGTTATGCAGGCCTGTGCCGGGAACTGCGGGTCGGAAGTACAGATTGAGTCTAAAGTTTTTTCAAATTCAGAAATCCGGGAATTTTTCTGTTCAATGTCGGTTTTTAAGGAATCAATCTGCACCTGCATCTTCTGCTGTGCCTGTGCCATGTCTGTCGTAATTGAATAAGCGAGCCTCTGCATTGCAGGAACGTAATGACGGATTGTATTTTCGAGCGGGATTGTAGAAAAGCGGTTGGCAATCGTATTTAAATCTTCAAGATAAAGCCCCGCCTGCTTTAAAGAGTCGGTAAAAGCCGGAGAAGGAGACTTAAACTGACTTGTGTACTGCAGGGAATCAAAATGTTTATTAAATTCTATTGCTGAGGCGGAAACTGCTTCTTTTGGGATTCCTGTTTCGAGGATAATCTGATTCTGCAGATCTGACTGGCTGCGTGCATCCGGGTCTAAAAGGTCAATTTTTGCCTGATAGGTTTTGCGGACATTTTCTACCGCCTGTCTCTGCTGCTTTACGGCTTCGCGCTGCTGCAATGCCATCTGCGTTTTAAGGTCGTCGATTCTTGCCTGGTAACGTTTTTCCATTGTGCTCATCTGAATGTCGTTGAGCTGCTTCTGGCTGTCGAGAACCGCTTCGTTTGCCTGGGCTGCAGAAAGTTTTTCTGTATCGTAGCCGGAAAGTTTTTCCTTGCAGAGTTTTAACTGTTCGTCGGCTTCTGCAATTTTTGGTTCGTATTTTTCTTTTATTGATTTTACGGTTTTTGAATATTCATTTTGAATCTGAGCCGTTTTCCTTGTGATTGTTTCCCTGTTGCTTACTTTGGAAACTGAACTTAAAACATAAAGGTCGTTTTCCCGTTTCTGTTCGGCAGCAGTAAGTTCGTCGTCGCGCTGAGAGATTAAAATTTCCTTTGACTGCAGGGCGTTTGCGTAAAGGGATTCTGCCCTTCCTGCGGAATTCAGCAAAGCCTTTAAGTTTAAATCGTTAAAGGTTTCGATGTTTACTTTTATGTTTTTATTCTGCCGGTAAATGTAAAAACTAAGGGCCGCAACAAGAAGAATTACAGACAGTGCACACGAACACAGAATTATTACAACGCTCCTGTTTTTGTTCTTTTTTGTAAGTGCATATTCTTTTTCGAGATTGTATTGTGAAGAATGTGAACTTTTAAGCTTTTGAAGTTCTTCCCGCAGAAAAAGCTGAACTTCTTTGTGTGTCTGTTCTGAAGAAATTGCGTTTATTTTGTTGTCATTGTCCATATTCCACTCCAATCCGCAGGGGCACTTTGTCTGCCCATTCTTTCAATAAAAACCCGGGCAACTTCTAGACTGCATTTTTTAAAACCGGCACGGGCCTGTGTCCAGTCGCCTTTGTAATAAGCAGAAAGTGCCTGTTCGTAAATGTCGAATTTTTGAGCCGTTCCTTCTTCGCATTCATCGAGGGCAACAGGGAAGTAGATTTTTTTGCCTTCGGTTTTTCCTTTTACCTGAACCGTGTCAATTTCGAAAAATGAATACTTTTCAGTCTGTTTTTCTACTTCGTTTTTAACATACTGTGAACAGATTACAGGCAGGTGATAGATTCTCGTTAAACCTTCGAGGCGGCTTGCTGAATTTACATTGTCGCCGATTACTGTATTTGTCATATGTTCATTTGAGCCGATGTTTCCGTAAAAAACGGTGCCGCCGTCAATTCCAACCCCGACATCAATTAAAACTGCCTTGTAGACTCTTTCTTCTGCATCTGTAAGTGCACGTTCCTTTTCGATCTGTGCGCGTCGTTCTATCATTTTTTCGCGTAAGGAAGCAGTAAGTTTTGTAATGCTCCAGGCAGCGTCTAAAGATTCGAGTGATTTTTTTGAAGCATGTTCAGTTCCGTAAATTGCAAGAATTGCGTCTCCGATAATTGAACCGATTACACCGTTATTTTCGTGCACCGCGTGAATTACCTGGTCATAGTGAACGTTCAGCAGATCGATAATGTCGTTGCCAAGCGTTTCTGTTCTGTAAGTAAAACTTTTTATGTCAGAAAAAAGAATCGTAAGGTTGCGCTGCCGGCCTTCGAGTTTAATCTGGTGTTCAGTGTAAGCCTTTGCAACAACGTCTTTGGAAACAAATTTCTGGAAAATTCCAAGAAGATTATTGATTGTCGAAGAAAGCGAATTAAAGCTCGCCGCAAGATATGTAATGTCGTCGTTTGGAGAAGTAGAAAGATCGATGTTTTCGAGCTTCTGATTCTGCTGCATTTCGTAAAGGCTGTTTGTAATGTTTTTTACGTTTGCAAGAATTTTTCCAAAAACCTTAAATCCAACAATTAAAAACAAAATCAAAAGAACAAGGATTGCAAGCGAAATAAGGGCAAGAACTACAAATGTAGAATGGTTTGTGTCTGCACGCAGTTCCGCACGGATAAAATAACACTGCCAGTCTTCCTGAAACTTATAAACGCCAAAATAGGAACCTTCGCGGGTTTCGAAATTGATTGA
Source organism: uncultured Collinsella sp. (assembly GCA_963613915.1). Classification (GTDB taxonomy): domain Bacteria; phylum Spirochaetota; class Spirochaetia; order Treponematales; family Treponemataceae; genus Treponema_D. Next base: position 8,149 of record CAVEBK010000007.1, on the reverse strand, counting down.
ACCGTCGGTTATTCCGTTTTCAAAATCTGCATTTATTTTTTCAAGAACTGCTTTGTCAGCAAAAGTGTAGTCACCGAATTCGCTGTCTTCTGCAATTTTTGCAGCTTCGGCTTCCAGAACCATTAAGCGTTTGATTTTCTGTTCGTCTGTTTCTGTTCCGTTGGCAAAAACTTCAAAAAGAATGTTTCCCTGCCTGTCAAAAGCTCCTGCAAAACTTTGTGGCATTGAAAAACCTTTTTTTGCAACATTTTTTAATGATTCAATACAGCCGTTGCGGTCTCCGCTGAACGAATAAATCTGGTACTGATTGCCTGCCGCAGAAAACAAATCCTTGAGCTGGCTGACCATGATTGTATTGTTCAGATTGATTATCTGTCTCTGGCTTAAAATAAGGTTGATCGTGTTTGTAGCAAAATTTGAAAGCAAAAGCAGAACCGTAAAAATTGCAAGAATCTTAAACGAAATCGGAATGATTCTCGTCTGTCCTACTCTCTGGAAAATATTTTTCTTTGACATTTTTTAAATTTCTCCATTATGTCCAGTAGCGGTTTTAGTATAAAACCGCAGATATAAATGTACAACAAGACTTTTATATTTTCAGTTCAAAAGTTATAAAAAAATTCAAACAGACTCTCGTTGAAATCTGTGTCTTAAAAATATATTCTTTAATAATCTATGAAAAACGATGAATCTTCTTCCTCAGAAATTAATTCAAAATCTAAAACTTCCAGAAAGTCACTTTTAGCTTCCGGGCTTTCGCTTTCTTTTTTTACGCTCTGTTCGCGCATTTTAGGGCTTGTCCGCGAAATGACAAAGGCTGCCTTTTTGGGAACTTCAAAATTTGCCGACGCTTTTGGCATTGCCTTTATGATTCCAAACCTTTTGCGCCGTCTCTTTGCCGAAAATTCAATTTCCGTAGCCTTTATTCCAACTTTCCGCGGCTACCTCGAAGATTCTCCAGATCCAAATGCTAAAAATGAGCAGGTCCAGAAAACCAGGGATTTTTTAAATTCAACCTTAACGCTCATAAGTTTTTGTACAACTGTTGTCGTTTTAATTGGAATTGCAGTTTCTTCGCTGATTGTTCCAATTTTTCTGGATTCTTCGGACAGGGTTTTAACTGCAGAAGCAGCGCTTTTAACACGGATAATGTTTCCTTACCTTTTTGTAATTTCGATTGCAGCTTTTTTTCAGGGAATTTTAAATGGAGTAAAGATTTTCAGTCCGTCTGGTTTTACTCCTGTTCTTTTTAATTCAATCGTAATCGCTTTTACCTGTATTCTTACTCCAGTCCTTACAAAAAACATTCAGGATGCAGAAATTAAAGCACAGATGGCAGCCCGTGCAATGTCGCTCGGAGTTTTGTGCGGCGGCTGCGTTCAGGCCCTTTTTCAGCTTCCGTTTGTGTTAAAAACCGGCTGGAAGTGCCGTTTTACTTCGCTAAAGAACGCTTTTACAAATCCGGGAACTAAAAAAGTCATTGCACTCGTAGGACCGACAGTTATTGGAATGGCAGCCTACCAGCTCAACGATGTAATTTCGACAGCCCTTGCAGGGCGCGCAGGAACGGGAATTGTTTCTTCGCTTCAGTACAGCTTAAGACTGCAGGAACTTATTTTAGGAATTTTTGCAGTTTCGATTGGAACGGTAATTCTTCCGGATTTAAGCGGACACGCAAAATCAAAAAACTGGGACGGTTTTAACACTCTTTTGTCTCAGGCAATCAGGATAATTGCGTTGATTTCAATTCCGGTAACTTTTTATTCGCTTGTCTGCGGAAAAGAAATAATTTCATTGGTTTATAAATCAAAAAACTTTACCGACGAATCTGTCCAGTTAACTTTAACAGCTTTCAGATTCCACATTGCAGGACTTTTTTTTATTGCAATGAACCGCGTTGTAGCTCCGGCATTTTACGCACAGGGAAACACAAAATCTCCTACTGCTGCAGGAATTTCAGGTCTCGTAATAAACATGATTTTTGCAGTTATTTTAATAAAACCAATGAGCGGCGGAGGAATTGCACTTGCCTTAACTCTCGGAAGCCTTGTCAATTCTGTGCTGCTGTTTGCGTTTTTAAAGAAAAATCCATGCATCGAAATAAAATCCGTTGTAAGTGGAACAGTTTTTTATTCGGTTAAAATGTGCATTTTTTCTGTAATTGCAGCAGTTCCGACGTTTTTTGCAAGAAAAGCATTGCTTGGCGCACTCGCAGGACACGGCCGCTTAATTGAATACGGAGGAACCGTAGTTTTAACGGCAATAATTTTTGCATTGTGCGGAATTCTTCTTTTAGTTATTACAAAAGACCCGATGCTCGCAGGAGTAAAAGGAATGATTCAACGGAAGGTAAAAAAATAAAGTACCTGAAAGAAAGTTCAACATGCACATTTTTATGATATATTTTATTTAAAGAGGTACCAAAAATGACTCTTGTAATAAACAACGCTGACAACAAACTCGTAGAAATGATTGACTCAATAAACAAAATAAGTAAAAAAGTTTATTCATATGTAAAGGAAGATGAATATTCAGCAGACCTCGTGAACTCCATAAAAGCAGGCGAAAAAGAATATAAAACAGCAGTAAAAAACAATACTGCAAAAACCTATAATTCTGCCGAAGAAGCATTTGCGGATTTATGAAATTCAACATCTATCTTACCTCAGCATTTAAAAAAGACATTGATTAAAAAAACACTTCTATGTTTTATTTTGTCGCTATGAAAAAAAAAGTTTTTCTATTAAAATTGACAATAATTGGAAATTTTAATATGTATATAGGCACAGTTTTAAAAAATATAAGGGAAGAACAAGGTTTTTCTTTGCTGGAAATACAAAAAAAAACAGGAATAAAAGAAAGCCAGCTTTGCAGAATAGAATCAGGAATCCGTTTTCCTACTGATGACCAGATTTTTATTCTGGCAAAATTTTATAATATTGACTCAAACCAACTTCAGATTCAGCGTGAAAGTGATAAGATTTTAGAAATCATAAAAGATATTCCCAACCAAGAAAAAGTATTAGATGTTGCAAAGCAAAAATTAGAATCCAATGGGAATTATTTATCACTTGCGGCAGATACTCTTCCAGGTGCAACAATTCCTCTTGAAAGCCGCAGATATATTGGCTGCAAGCAAAAGCTGGTTGACTGGATTTTTGACATTATCAAAGAAAACACAAGCGGCATAAAAACAGCAACCGATATTTTTGCAGGAACAGGCGTTATCACAAAAAAAATGCTTCAGCTTTATCCGAATGTGATGATGAATGACAATTTATATTCAAACCACATCATTTACAAAGCGTTTTTCGAGAATTCTGAATGGAGCAGAGAAAAAATTACAAGCAAACTAAGCGAATACAATTCATTAAATCCAAAAGAAATTAACGACAACTACTTTTCGGTAAATTTTGGTGGCAAATATTTTGACTATGACGAGGCAAAATTAATAGGCTTTATCAGAGAAGATATTGAAAACAGCAAATTCGAATTAACAGAAAAAGAATACGCCATTCTTCTTACAACCTTGATTTATAATATAGACAAAACGGCGAACACATTAGGACATTTTGAAGCATATATAAAAAAGCCAATAAAACCGACTCCGCTAAAATTAAAGCTGATTGATGTGCAGCAATTTTCTAATCTGAGAATTTTTCAGGAAGATTCGAACGAGCTTGCAAGAAGCATAAAGTCAGATTTAGTCTATATTGACCCGCCATATAATTCACGGCAATATTCACGGTTCTATCACGTTTACGAAACTTTAGTAAAATGGGACAAGCCGGTTTTGTCAGGAGTCGCAATGAAACCTCCTGCGGAAAATATGAGCAAATACTGCACGTCGCAAGCACCAAAAGCATTTTCAGATTTGATTGAAAATCTGGACGCAAAATATCTGGCAGTCTCTTACAACAATACATACAACTCAAAAAGCGGAAGCTCAAAAAATAAAATTGAACTTGAAGAAATAGAAGAAACTTTAAATGCAAAAGGAGAAACAAAAAAATTTGCAAAAGATTATAGATTCTTCAATGCAGGCAAGACGGATTTGGAAAATCATCAAGAATTATTGTATATAACAAAGGTAAAATGAAAAAAATAAAGCAAATACGTTCACCATTGTTTTATACAGGTGATAAATATAAACTGATTCCAGAACTTAAGGAATATTTTCCAAACAAAATTGATAAATTTGTTGAGCCGTTTGTTGGCGGTGGCTCTGTTTTCTTAAATGTTGAAGCAAATGAATTTTATGAAAACGATATAGATAAAAACATAATTTCAATTCACAAATATTTATCATCTTTTGCAAATTCAGAAGATTTGTTGAATATTCTTTTTTCTAAAATAAATGAATACGAATTTTCTTGTTCATACAAAGGAAAAACAGTTCCAGATGAATTAAGAAAAAAATACGTTAAAACATATTTTGCAAAATACAATAATGAATCTTATAAACAACTGAAAGAAAAATATAATAAATCTGATCACACAGACATTGCAGATTTATATCTGCTTCTAATTTATGGTTTTAACAGAATGTTGCGCTTTAATCAAAAAGGAGAATTCAATATTCCTGTTGGAAATGTAGATTTTAATCAGAATGTGTTTGACTCCCTAACAGATTACATAAAACTTGCGAATAAAAAAAATCCCCATTGGTCAAATACTGATTACAAAGACTTCCTTTCAAATATCAATCTAACAAAAAGTGATTTCATCTATCTTGATCCGCCATATCTAATTACTTCAAGTGAATACAATAAACGCTGGAATCAGAATGATGATATTGAACTTTGCAACTTATTAGACACTTTTGATAAAAAGAATATCCGATTTGCTATGTCGAATGTCATAGATTACAAAGGAAAAGAAAATACAGGACTCTTAAAATGGGCAGAAAAATATAATATTCATTCGATAAAGAGCAATTATATAAATTATCACGATAATACAATAAAAACATTCAGGGAGGTTTTGATAACTAATTATGAGTGAAAAGAAAACAAGAAACGCAGAATACAAGCCATTACTGTACACAACTACTGTCAGAAATCCTGAAAGAATAAAATACAATCTTTATGTTCTGAAAAAATTTGAAAATCAAATTCTAACTGACGACCTTGCAACAAATATTGTAGGTGAACTTATTAGCTACGGACTTTATAGACCTATGAAAGTTTCCAATGAAATAAAAAAGATTTGGAAAGAATCTTCATCAGGAGAATTTGCCACAAAACTGTTAGATAAAAATAATGTTGAAAAAATTCAAAAAGATAATCCTCAAAAACACAAGGAAGCTGGATTTGATTGGGGCTACCCGAGCAGATTCGCAACTATTTTCGATTTAGCAAAAGAATTAGGTTTTGTTTATTTTAAAATTGGTCAAAAAATCGAATTTTCAGAACTTGGAACTATTCTTGCAGAAATTGTAAAACTTCAAATTACTGCAAACAATGAAATCTCTGTTTCATTGGAAAATCCTGAAAAAGAGCAGCAGGTTTTCTTGCAGTCTCTTGCAAGGTCACAAAGAAGCAATCCTTTTGTAAAAGTTTTGAATGATAACATTCCATTGCTTCTGTTATTGCAAACTATCAAACTGATTAATTTTAATGGCGGAAAAGGAATTTCTCGGCAAGAGCTGCCAATTTTGCTTTTTTGGAAAGATAACAATGCAAGTTCACTTTATGACAGAATTATAAAACTTAGAGAAGAACATGGTTTTTCCCCAAGCGATGAAGTTATCATCGATATTTGCATAAATGAAATTATGAAAGGAAAATACAAGAAGTTTGAAGCAAAATCCATAATGCAAGATTATACAGATGAGTTTATCCGAAAAATGCGAATGAGCGGATTGATTTCAATTCGTGGTGCAGGTCGGTTTATTGATATTAACCACAATGAAGATAATAAAGTTGACTATATTCTTAACAATTATTCCGATTACAAGCATTATGAGGATGAATACGAATATTTTAAATATATGTCAAAAATTGACACAGAACTTATTGCACAAAAAGCAGAGCCTGTAACGCAAGAAGAAACAAATGATTTGCTTTCAGAATGGCTAAAAACTTATAGCTGGGAAACAATAAAACTCGAAATGAAAAATCTTGCAACACGAAAAACATCAAAAGATTCTGTATTGAAACTTCTCGCAACCCCAGTGCGTCTGGAATTTTTAACAGCCTTAGCAATAAAGTCTAAAATGGAAAAGGTCATTGTAAAACCAAATTATTCAAGCGATGACACAGGCCTTCCAACTTCAACTGCCGGAGGAAACAAAGGCGATATTGAATGTTTTGAAAACGGCAATGGAATTTTAGTTGAAGTTACAATGTCAGAAGGCAGAACTCAGACAATGATGGAAATATGGCCGATTCAAAGACATCTTGCAGACTTCATTGCAGAAAACAATTTTTCAGCTCAATGTATATTCACAGCTCCAACAATTTTTACAGATTCCAAAGACCAGATTGAATGGGTAAAAGACAGAAAAAATCTAACAATCAGAGATTATCCTATAGAGAAGTTTACAGAATATCTGGAAACGACAGAAAAGTTGTATGAGGTTAAGTTTGACTAAGCGTTAGGGATTGTAGTGGCGGCATAGCCGTTGCGTAGCAATGAAGCGAACAGCGCAACCACGGAAAGCCCGACCTGCCACAGGCAGGTAACGCCCACGCAAAAAACAAAATTCTGTTCCACTTGTACACGTGCGCGGTTTTGCTTACACTTTTTAAGAATTTTAAAATTCTATTTTTTTATTAAAAGGTTTGTAAAATGAAACAATTTTCTTCTGAAGAATTAAAAAAAATATACAATGCCCGCCGCGAAAAACTTTTTGCTTTTATGACGGAAAACAATATTACGGCTGCAGTTTTTGAAGATACCGAAGGTCGCCGCGATCCTGCTGTCCGCTATTTTACGGGCCATCCGTCTGACGCGCTTTGGATCTGTACCCTCGATGGCAAAAATGTTCTTGTTCCGTGGGACGAAAATCTTGCAAAAGAACGTTCTGTTGACGTAAAAATTGTTCCTTACAACAAATACGGCAGAAAAAACACAGACGCCGTACGCGAAGTTTTAAAATCTTTTAAGAAAAAAGGTTCACGCATTAAGGTTGAACTTTCGCCTGTAACTCCTTATCCGCTCTTTTTACAGTATGTTGATTCCTTAAACGGCTGGGACGTTCTCTGCCGGGAAAATTCTGTTCATGACTTTGTTCGCGATCTTCGTGCCTGCAAGGATGAATACGAAATTGAATGCACAAAGGAAGCTGCCCGCGTAGGTAACCTTATAATCGAAAAAATTGAAAAAGGAATCGACGACAATTCAATCAAAACAGAAATGGATGTTTCTTTACTGATTGAACGTGAACTTCGCTTAAACGGCTGTGAACGAAACGGTTTTGACACTCTCGCTGCCGGTCCTTCACGAAGTTTTGCAATTCACGCTTTTCCAGGCTACACAAGTGCTCCGTGGCCGGGAAAGGGACTTTCGATTCTGGACTTTGGAGTTGTTTTTGAAGGATATACTTCCGACACAACGCTTACGGTCGTAAAAGATGCAACAGAAGAACAGAAAAAACTGGCTGAACTTGTTCAAAAGGCTGCAAACGAAGCTCTGCCGTATTATGCTCCGGGAGAACAGATCAGAATGGCTGGCCTTGTTGCCGACGAAGTGTTCCAGAAAGAAAACCGCGAAATGCCGCACACACTCGGACACGGAATCGGGCTTGAAATCCACGAGTTTCCGCGCGTAAGTGCAAAACAGAAAGAAGAGCTTGTATTTAAACCTGGAATGATTATTACCCTCGAACCAGGGCTTTATGATCCTGCCTTAGGGGGAGTCCGCCTCGAAAACGACGTCTTAATTACAGAAACAGGAAACGAAGTAATTACCCACAGTAAAATCATTTACAGATAGAATTTTATTTTTATTCTAAGGAGCCACAGAGTCTGCGCTGTAACTGCAGTCTCTGCCGACTTTGCGGGGTTCCGCGCATAGCGCTGCATAGTTTTACGCCAGAGGCGCCCCTCCAATCCGGGCTGGATCTTTGTAAATTATTTTCCGTCTTACAGTTTAACCTTAATTTCGAGTTTTAAATAAATAGCTGAATGTCGAGTTTGTTTTATTA
>CAVEBK010000006.1:0-58273 GCA_963613915.1 uncultured Collinsella sp. | reverse complement strand
TTTTTAATGATAGAAAAAAATAAACCGGATTTTAATTTTGTATATGAAAAAGCAAATGAGATTTTAATAACCTCTAAAACAGCAAAATCAATTCCGTTTTATGTAAAAGATTTAATATCAGAAATGTTTGATATTGAATTAAGAAACTATGATTATGTTCACCAAAAATACAATATTGATATAAGAATTTTCGGAAGTGAAGACGCTGTTATCTGTGAACAGAATGGATTTAATATTATCTTTTTCAATTCAAAGGCTGATTTGCATCGGATTAAATTTTCAGTATTGCACGAATTGGGGCATTATTATTTGAATCATCCGATTATCGAGTTAAACGAGTTGTTAAAGATGGATTTTCCAAAATTTAAAGAGATTTATGGAATATATGAAGTTGAAGCAAATGCTTTTGCTGCTCAGTTATTAATGCCGCAGCAAGTCATAAAAGAGTTATCAAGTCGTGGAAAGCAAATATCAATGGATTTTCTGCAGAAAACATTTAATGTTTCCGCTCTTGCGGCTCAAAAGAGGCAGGAAAGCCTTTATAAAAACAGGTGGTCGTTTTCTCAGAAAGATACTTATGATGACATTGTTCTTGAAATCTATAAAGATTTTATAAATCAGATTGCTCCGCGGAAAATAAGTTATATAAAGGAATTTGAGAATGAACTTGAAATGGAAAAGATAAGACAGTCCTGGCAATAAAATACCCAGAACTGCGTCGTGCAATTCTGGGTAAAAAAGTCAAAAAGACTAAAATTGGCGAAATTCTTATTTGTATAGAATCCCGACGTAAGCAATCAGAATCCTAGTGCAAATATAGAGCCTCGTCAATCTAAAAAGCGAAAGTCTCTGTGCTGTCAGCACATGCTTGTAATAGCTTTTATATTAAACTCTGGAGGCTCAATATGGGCGGACGAGGAACTTGGTCAAAAGTGACCGATTTAGGATTTACTGGATACGATTATCATAAAGTATTTCAGTTTTATAACACACATTATTTAGTGCAGCATGACCACAATGCAGGAGGAGTTTCTGCGCCGGTTATGTCAAAAACCTCCGATGTGACTTATGTGACAATGGGAGAGGACGGTAAACCGAAATGCATTTCAGTTTATAAAAACCGTATAAAGCAATATGAGATTGATTTGGATAAGCCACATCATGGTATGCAACCCCATGTCCATCATTGCAATGAACGCGGATATAGAAAAAAAGAAAAAGACTCTGAAATGCATCTTACAAAAGAAATGCAAAGAAAAGTAAAAGTTGTAATGAAAACTTACAGTAAGCATAAAAAGGAGATTTGTGTATGAATGGCTGGTTCGACGACTTTAATAGTCTTTATGAAATGTATGACAATGACGAGCCTGAATTGCGGATCGGAAACATATTATACTGTATTCAGCAGTATCCGACAGAAAGAAATCCCCGGAAACTTCATGTGACTGTAACTGATTTGACCAAAGTGCCAAAAGAAGGCAATCCATATGATGAGAAATATGAAATAGCTTCATATGATTTTGAAAATTCTTTTGAATTTATAAATAATTTCAGGCTCAAAAACGGAAAAACTATTGCTGAGATGATGTGTGATGCAAACAAGTGGGACTATTCAATACTGCCTGTTTATCCTGACTGGCTTTCCCCTTTAGGAGAAATAAAAGCTATAAAGGTTGCTGTTGACAGCGAAAGCAAAAAAGACATAAAAAAAGCGGACTTAATATCAAAAGAATTGTGGCAAAATGATAAAAAAGAAATGCTTGCCTCAAATGACAAAGAAGGGCTTGCCCTATATGAAGAGGTAGAAAAGGAGATTCCAGATGATGACGGAAAATAATTTTTTTACCTTGGCAAGAAAGTGGGCAGGCTTTTATAAAAGTTATGAAAATCCGCCGCATTTCTACAGACAGCACATGGATCTAAGAAATAAGGATTTTATTCCATTTGACGAACTTTCTGCGTTTTCAAAAAAATTCCCGATAAATAATTGTATTCCTCATTTTTTTATAGCAGATGAAAAACAGGTTGCGTTTGCATCAAATCCGTTAAAAGATTCTGACTTAATAAGCAAGTCTTATGCAATATTCAGTACAGATTTTAGTGCTTTTGCAAATACTTTTCCCGAATTTAATAATGCAATGATTTTGTTAAACAGGCTGATAGCTTCTTACTGGCAGCAGAGCGACAGATTTGTAATAATGACTTTTTCGTGGGGAGATGAGAGAACTTATGAAACTGCTTTCTCAAACATTGACAAGGGAATTATTGCGGGAATTTCTACTGAAGGTGTTCGAGATTGGGTTTGTTTCAAATCTGGATTTCTGGAAATGCTAAGACAAATTGAGCCGTCGAAAATCTGCTGGTATGACCAGATTCCTTTATGGGTATACGATTATTATCTAAAAGAAAATATAATTTCCTTGCCTAAAAGATTTACCAGAATAAAAGGCATTTCAGACGAAAATAATAAAAACCTGATTTTTGAAAAATGTCAAATAGCCGTAACCGAGATATGTAATTGACCGCCACGGATGGCGGATGCAGACGGGCAAAAACTTAAAAAGTTTTTGCGATAAAGAAAATGGCAGGACGTCATTTTCTTTGTCAAGGTTCTCGGTGAGAGGCTATTTGAAGTGTTTTTTAATGTGACATCCGGTCGTTTTTTTGCGGTAGCGATTGGAAGGGCGCGCGCAGCGCGATGTTTGGGCGGCCTGGCGCACAAACATTGGAGCGAAAGCGGAACCCTGGAAGTAGCGACGGCAGCCGTAAGGCTGCCGGACCGCCCGTAAAAATACAAATTATTTTATGCAGACTTTTACGCCAAAAAACACGAGCGTTGTGTCTAAGGCTCTGCCGTCTTTTAAGGCTCCGAGTGGAATGTAAACTTTTGTTTCTAAGCCTGCAGAATAGTTTTCTGTAAACTGATGCATGTAGCAGAAAGAAATATTGGGATAAAGAAAATTTAAATCCTTGTAAAACCAGCTGTTTATTGATTTTACGTCGTCGCCGGCTGTTGCTGTGGAAGAACTTCCGCTGTCTGTTTCTTCGACTCCGTTTGCAAGAAAGGCGTAACGTGCAAGAAAGCTTATTCCACCGCCAAGTTCAAAAGAATCGTTATTAAAGCTCCATTTGTGAGCTGCGTTTAAATCAAACAGAAAGGAAAGAGCAAGTGCTGTCCTGTTTTCTACTTCGGCTGGGCGTGCGTATTGTCCGTCCCAGAGATAATAATTTGTAAATGCAGAAATTTTTGGCTGGAACGAAATTATTCTGTCTGTAAAAAAATCAAAACCAAAACCGGCACTGAATTTTACGGGGCTTGGCGCGCTGGAAGAATCTGTGTTTACGTAGAGCAGGGGGCCGAGCGTAAAGAAAAAATCCCAGGAAGAATATTCAAGTGCAACACCTTCTGTTCCGCGGATGTAGAGCTGCTGGTCGTTCGCTATGTCCTGTTGTGTTTGAGTTTCTGCTGAAGCGAATGCACAAATTAAAAAAAATGCCGTCAAAAGTAAAAGTTTTTTATAAATCGCCATAGAGAACCTTCCCCAGGTTTACGAGTAAAAATCCTGAACGTCCTGTTTTGTAAAAATCTGTTTCTTCCCATGCAACTGCAAGCGTGTTTTTTACGATGCAGAATGGTCCGTAAATGTAGTTTTCCGGAAGTTTTGGAAGGCGGAATGCCAGGTTTTTGCCTGAGTTTAAGATGTTTCGTCCGTCTAATGCGCCGTTAAAGTAGGTTGTTCCGTCGCTAAAAACTGCGCAGACCCAGCCGTCGCTTAAAACTGCATTTGCCGTAGAAAGAGTTTCGCCGTCGAAAGAATTTGTATAAAGGCGTGGAGAAGTTCCGCCGGAATTTTTGCATACGAGGGAAAAATAAAAGTTCTGAGGAATTGCACTTAAAAGGGACTTAAGGCGCTGAGGTGCCTTTGAAAAATCCTGTGGAGAATTGCACAGCCGGTAATTCTGTTCAGAAGTGTCTGTAACCGTAATTTTTGCAGGATTTGTAAGCGGAGAAAAAGACTGGAGCGACTGGTTTGCGCTGAATTTTATGTAAGAAAAATGAGTTTTTGAGTTTTCCATTTTTTTGATTGAAGAAAAAAATTCTTTTCCGTCAAAAAAAGTGCCTGTAATTTCTCCACCGTCAGAAAGCTGCAGGTCGCCGTAGGTTAAGACAGGGTAAAAACTTTTTGTCTGAGGAGAGATTCTTACTAAAAATGCACGTTCCGGATTTATGTTCTGGCTGTCTTTTGAAAGCGAAGCTTCTTTGTTAAAAAAAGAAGAACGGCTGAACGTTATGTAAGGATTGCCGCTGTCAAAAATTAAGGTTGAAGCAGTAGAATTACAGAAAAGTTCATAATCCTGGATTAAAACAGGTTCTGTGTTCTGTGTGTTTGCGTCAAAAAAGAGAACGCCGCTGCGGTTTACAATCATAAAGCCGCTTCCGTCTGAAGAATTGTTTGCGTCGCTTATGCGCAGGGTTTCTGTCCACGGATTTAAGCTTGAAATTCCTGATTTTTGTGGCAGTGAAGTTTTTTCGATTCCGTCGGCCGTAAAAAAGTACCATTCGTGGTCTTTTGAAGATTCCTTTATTTGGGAAAACTGCACTTCTGCCTTTTTTGTGCAGGCAGAAAATATTAAAGAGACAGAAAAAACAGAAAATATAAAAATAAAACGCTTCATTAAAAAAATTATCGGTAAAAAACAGATTGATTTGAGTTTTTTCCTTAAGGAGCCATTTTAAGCTGCAGCGTGTAAACAGTCTCTGCCGGTGTTCCGTAGTTCCGCTTTCGCTCCAGTGCTACGCACCCGCGTGCCACGCGGCTACTCCATACCGGGCTAAATCTCTGCGATGTGGGGACTTAAAAATATTCTGAGACGATAAAATTATTTTAAATCTGGTTATATAAATACTTTGTACTAATCACTAGATTGATAATATCAAAAAAATTATCAGACTTAATTTTTATTTTCTAACAACTAAAATGATTACAGACGAATGTCGAGTTTAGTTTACAGAAATTTGCAAATAGCCGTAGCCGAGGTTCTGACACAAACGCATTCTGAGCGTAGCGAGGCATGCGGCTTGCTGGCAGGTTCTCGGTGAGAGGCTATTTGAACTGTTTTTATAAATTAGACATTCGGACTATAAAAAGTTCTGGAGGATATTTTGAAAAAATCAATATTAAAGGCCTGTGGTCTTGTTTTTTTTGTTTTCGGCTTTGCTTTAACTTTTACCGGCTGTTCAAAAAAACAGCAGACTTTAAAAATTTATTCAATCATACACGAAGAAGAAACTCTCGCGCTTACAAATCTTTTTACTCAGAAAACTGGAATTCAGGTTCAGTTTCTGCGAGCTTCTACCGGTGAACTTGTAAACCGCGTAATTGCAGAAAAAAATGATCCGCAGGCAGACGTACTTTTGGGCGGTGCAACAAATTATCATATTCAGGCGGACAAAGCAGGGGCTCTTGAACCTTATCTTTCGCCTGCTGCAAAAAATGTTCCTTCTTACGCTCTTGCAAAGGACAATTCATGGACAGGTTTTTGTGTCCTTTCTCTCGGAATCGGAATTAACCGTGAACGCTTTGAACAGAAATTCCCTGGAATGCCTTATCCTAAAACCTGGGACGATCTTTTAAATCCTGAATTTAAAGGAGAAATCGTACTTACAAATCCTGTTGCTTCTTCAACAGCTTACCTTTTTGTTCAGAATCAGCTGCAGAGACTCGGCTGGGACAAAGGCTGGAACTATCTTTTAAGCCTTGCCCCACTTGTCGGACAGTTCCCGGACAGCGGAAGTGCTCCTGCAAAACTTCTGGGCACCGGCGAATATGCAATCGGAGTTTCATATCTCCATGCAATTACAAAATACAAGGCACAGGGATTTGATTTAATTGCAATTGCTCCTCCACAAACTGTTGGAGACGTTGACTGTGTTTCAATCATGAAAAATTCAAAAAATCCTGAGGCTGCTAAGAAATTTGTTGATTTTATGCTTTCTACGCAAGCCCAGGAACTTATGAGTTCAATTGATTTTACTGTTCCTGTAAATCCGGAAGCAAAGGGAGCAGAAGGCTGTGTTCCTGTAAGTGAACTCGACCTGATTGAATACGATTCTGCAAAGGCTGCTTCTCAAAAAGAAGAAGTTCTTGCGCTCTGGTCTAAAAATGTAAAATAAACGGGACAAAAATTGAAATTTGATTCTACAAGGCACAGCAGATCGCTCATTTTAGTACAGGCGGTTGTTGCTGTGTTTTTTGCTTTTTTTATAATTTTTCCTCTTTTGTGTGCACTTTTTTCCGTGCACATTTCGGATTTTAAAGCACTGTTTACTCAGGACATCTGGCACATTGCAATGAAAAACACACTTGCCGAATGTTTAGCTTCTACGACGCTTTCTGTGCTTACAGGTTATATTTTTGCCTATGCTGTTGTCCGCGGAAATCTTCCCTTTAAGCGGTTTTTCAGTATTCTGCCGGTTCTGCATTTAATTACTCCTCCTTTTGTCGGCGGACTTGCCTTTATTCTTCTGTTCGGGCGTCAGGGCTTTATTACGCACAGACTTTTAGGACTGAATGTTTCGCTTTATGGATTCTGGGGGCTTTTGATTGCCCAGACACTCTGCTTTTTTCCGATGGCGTATTTAATCTGTCTTCAGACTTTAAAAGGAATTAATCCAAACCTTGAACGTGCAGCGCGCGGAATGGGAGCAGGGAATGCAAAAGTTTTTTTTACTGTTACGCTTCCTTTAAGCTTTCCTGGAATTATTTCTTCATTTCTGTTTATTGCAGTGAGCGTTTTAAGCGATTTTGGAAACCCTTTGATTGTTGCAGGGCGTTACCGGGTTCTTGCCGTTGAAATTTATACACAGCTGACCGGCTGGCTCAACAGCGGAATGAGCGTTGTTCTTGGCCTTGTTCTTGTTGTGCCGAGCGTAATTCTTTTTTTTCTGCAGAACAGGTTGAATTCAAAATTAGCAGGAAAAACTGCAACCGTTGGTGGAAAAAGTTCATTTCTAGGTGATTTTTCTTCTGAAAGTGAATCTTCCTTTTGCAATGCCTGTGGTGGAAAAATGAGCCTTTTTACAAAAATCCTGCTTTTTGTTTTTGTGCTTTTTATTTCTGTTTTAGTTCTTGCTCAGCTGCTTGCCATTATTGCCGGAAGTTTTCAGAAACTCTGGGGTGTAAAAACTGATTTTACTTTTGAACATATAAAGTCAGTTTTTAAATACGGAATTGAATTAAGGAATTCCTTGACCTTTGCTTTTATTTCTGCCGTTTTGGGAACAGCCTTTGCCTGTGTCTGTGCCTTTCTTGTACACAGAACAAATGTCCGCTTTAAAAAGACAATTGAAATTTTTTCCCAGCTTCCGTCTGCAATCCCAGGAACACTTTTAGGGCTTTCAATTTCTGTTGCTGCAAACATGGTTAATCTGCACGCAGCCCCGTTTTTAATTATTGTTGCAATGACAGTTTCTTTTATGCCTTTTGCATATAAGTCTGTTTCAAATTCGCTGATTCAAATCAGCAGAACCCTCGACGACAGCGCACTTTCTCTTGGAGCAAACGAAATAAAAGTCTTTACAACTGTTCTGCTTCCGTTGGCGGGCGGAGGAGTTTTTAACGGCTTTGTTTATGATTTTATTCGTGGCGTTGGAACTTTGAGCGCAGTAATTTTTCTTGTTTCTTTTTCAACTCCACTGGCTTCCATTAAAATTATAAATCTTGCAGAACAGTGCGACTGGGGAAAAGCTGCTGCCTTTGCCCTTGTTTTAACTGTAATAACTTTTGCAGTCCTTGCACTTGCATTCTGCTTTTATAGACACAAAAAATCTTCGAGGTAAAAATGGCATTTCTTTCAATCGAAAATATAAATTTTTCCTATGGAAAAAATGAAGTAATAAAAAATTTTTCGCTGGAAGTTGAAGAAGGAAGTTTTACAACCCTGCTTGGTTCAAGTGGTTCAGGAAAGACAACTCTTCTGCGTCTTTTAATGGGATTTTTAGAGCCTTCTGACGGTAAAATTTTAATCGAAGGAAAATCGATCAACGGCGTTCTGCCAAATAAAAGGGGAATGGGATTTGTTTTTCAGGATTATGCACTTTTTCCGCATTTAACGGTTGAACAGAATCTTCTTTACGGACTTAAGCGCAATGGAAAAAAAGAAGAAAACAGGGAACTTGTTTTAAAAACTGCTTCCAGTCTTGGAATTGATTCACTTTTAAGGCGTTTCCCTGCTGAACTTTCCGGCGGTCAGCAGCAGCGTGTTGCCCTTGGCCGCGCACTTGTCTTAAAGCCTCGCGTATTGTTAATGGATGAACCGCTTTCTTCGCTGGATACAAATTTAAGGCAGAAAGTCCGCGGAGAATTAAAGGAAATTCAACAAAAATTAAAAATTACGACAGTCTACGTAACCCACGACCAGGAAGAAGCCTTGAGCCTATCTGACAAAATTGCAGTTATGAATAATGGCCGTCTTGTTCAATACGGAAGCCCTTATGAGATTTATTTTGAACCAGAGGACAGATTTACGGCTTCGTTTATTGGAAGGGCGAATTTTATTGAAAATAAAATGGTTCGCCCGGAATGGATAAAACTTGAAAAAAAAGAAAATGAATGTGAGCTAAAGGGAATTGTTACAGGCTGTGAGTTTTTGGGCGATACAACAAGATATACAGTTGAACTTGCAGACGGAAAAACAATAACCGCAGACAGAAGCACAGTTTTTGAAGAAAAAATAAATAAAGGCGAAACAGTCGGAGTAGTTTTATTAAAAACCGTTGAACTGGAAAAATAGCGGCATTTGTGTAACTTTTAAAAATAAAGTAAATTTTATTTTTATAAAAATCTCAAATAGCCGTACCCGAGCTACGTAATTGACCGCCACGGATGGCGGATGCAGACGGGCAAAAACTTAAAAAGTTTTTGCGATAAATAAAATGACAGGACGGCATTTTATTTATCAGGGTTCTCGACGAGAGTCTATTTGATATGCTTTTATTGAAACTCGACATTCGAACATTTAGACCATTTTTGTGAATTTATTTTTTTATGAAAAAACTATTTTTATTTTTTACTGCAATGTTCTGTACTTTTAGTTCCGTTTTTGCTGCAGATGCAATTTCTGACTATTGCCAGAATAAGATTGACGAATTTGTAACTCTCCGCGTAGAACTAAAATCTCAGGAAGATGACCAGAAAGTGCTTGGCATAATTGAAGAGTTAGAAAAAGAAGTTGAACAGAATCTTCAGTCAGTAGCCGTTGATTACGAGCAGGAAAAGCAGATTCTTTCAAATCTTTATTTTATGGAAAGTTATGTTCACCTTGTAACAAAAGAAAATCGGGCCCTTATGCGTAAGGCAATGAAAGAGCAGATGAACGACTGCTTAAAAATAATGGAAGAACGAAAGACTTCCGACCTTAATAAGTGGTTTTATGTTACAACTGCCGACGTTACAAGTTATTATATGACGCGTTCGATTCTTGCTTCGTTTTACTGGGGATTTAAGGTAAAAGACTGGCATAAAAAAGCCCTCGAAAAAGATGAATATATGGCATCGGCAAATGCCTGTCTTGGAAACTGGAATTTTTATGCACCGCCTCCGATTGGGTCCAACCGTAAGGCCCGCAATTATTACAGAAACGGTTTACAGGGTGCGCGTACGCCTGGCGAAAAATACATGGTTTACACTTATTATTCGCAGTTTTTGTACGAAATGAAAGAAAAGGAAGAATGCGGGAAATATCTTGAACTTGCCTATTCACTTAATCTGGGAACTAAAGAACTTGATTTAATGAAAAAATGCAACGATGAAGGAATTTCTTACCTGCAGTATATGCGGAATCTTTCTGGAATTGATGAAGAAATTCCGGAAGAAGAAAGAGAAACTGAAGACTGGTAGGATTATTTAGTATGGAAAAAATCATTATTTATACAGACGGCGGCTGCCACGGAAACCCTGGACCCGGGGGCTGGGCCTGCGTAATCAGCGCAGAAGGACAGACAAAACAGCTTAGCGGCGGCGAAAAACTTACGACAAACAACAGAATGGAATTAACAGCCGCAATAAATGCGCTTTCGGCAATTTATAATACACAACGGCTGCGTTCACAACCTATTATTGTAAACATCGACAGTCAGTATGTAAAAAACGGAATTACCAGCTGGATTTTTGGCTGGAAGAAAAACGGCTGGAAAACTTCTGCAAAAAAGCCTGTCCTTAACAAGGAGTTGTGGGAACAGCTTGATTTGTTGAATTCTGCCTTAAATGTTGAATGGAACTGGGTAAAAGGCCACGCCGGAGTTGAATACAACGAACTGTGCGACCAGCTCTGCCAGGCAGAAATTGCCAGGTTTGAATGTTAAGACTCTTTTTTGCAAAAGCCAAGGCGGGCAAGCATCAGTAAGCCGCGGAAACACAGTTCAACTGCCATTGCAAACCAGATTCCTTTTAGTCCGTAGTTTTTAACCAGAATAAAACTTAAGCTCAGACGCACAACCCATAAACTGAAAAGGTTTAAAAGGCTTGGAACAAAGGTGTCTCCCTTGCCGCGCAGGGCTCCCGTTGCAACTATGCTTGCTGCAAATAATGGTTCTGCAAAAAGTTCAATCCGTAAAACCTGAACACTAAGGGCCTGTATCTGAACATCTCCTGTAATGAACTTAAAGATAAAAGGGCAGAGTAAATACATAAAAAATCCGGTTAAGGTCATTAAAATCATTCCGTAGATTACGCTTATCCAGCTGAATGAGCGCATAAGGTCACTTCGTTTTGCGCCGTAGCTTTGACCAACTAAGGTTGTTGCTGCTTCCTGGATTCCGTAGCCCGGCATGTAGCAAAGGCTTTCTGCGGTTGTAGCAAAAGAGTTTGCCGCAAGGCTTACGGCTCCGAGTGGAGAAACAATCCTTGTAACAACTACAAGGGCTCCGCTAAATGCTGAACTTTCGACTGCAACAGGAAAAGCGATTTTTAGAGCCTGTTTTATTATTTTTTTGTCTGGGAAAAAATCTTTATAACCTTTCAGATTCAAATATTCTGACTTTACAAGAGTTGCGTATAAAAAAATAAGGGCAACACTTAATACTGAACATGCAGTTCCAAGGGCAGCCCCTTTAACTCCCATTTTTAAAACAAAAATGAATAAAAAGTTGAATACCACGTCTAAGAGGCACATGAGCGCATTCAGAATTCCCGGGAGTTTCATGTTTCCTGAACACTGCTGCATTCCGCTTAAAAGATAAACTGTCGCGTAGAATGGAGCAGAAAAACAATAGATTAAAAAATACCAGAAAGCGTCTTTGTAAATTTCTTTAGAAGCACCGAGCCAGCGTGGAAGGTTAAAACTGAGTGAAAGTCCCAGAAGAAGCACAAAAAGACTGAAAACCGTGCAGCAGACAAGGGCGTTAAAAAGAATTTTTTTTGCCTTTTGTTTTTCTCCCGCCCCGATAACATGGGCAGTCTGGACTGTAAAACCGATAGAAAGAGCATGAAGAAGGCTTCCGAAAACCCAGGTGGAAGAAGCAACAAGACCAATGCTTGCAGATTCATTTGCGCCCAAAAAGCCGACCATTGAAGCGTCTATGTATTGCATCAAGATTGAAGAGATTTGAGAGAGCATTCCCGGAATACTCAGGCGCAATACAATTTGAATTTGTTTTTTTAAGGAAATTGAAGAACTGTCATGTAAAAGCGCGGACAGATCAAAGTTTTTAGACATGCGTATATTTTAGTTTTTTTCTAATCTAAATGCAAAGAATAAGAGTTTTAAAGGGCGAATATGAGGAAACTGTCAAAAAATCATAACAGCCGGTGGGTGAGCCTGTCGAAACCACCAGATATAGAGTGTGCTTCAGGAATGTCATTCCGGCTCACAGGCCGGAATGACATACATTAAATCTTAAAACAAAAACTTAGTCCTGGAAGAGTGGCGTAGAAAGGTAGCGGTCTCCTGTATCTGGAAGAAGAACTACAATGTTTTTGCCTTTGTTTTCCGGGCGTTTTGCAAGTTCAATTGCAGCCCAGGTTGCAGCTCCGGAAGAAATTCCTACGAGAATGCCTTCCTTTTTGCCGATAAGTCTGCCTGTCTTAAATGCATCGTCGTTTTCTACCGGGATAATTTCGTCGTAGATTTTTGTGTCGAGAACGTCTGGAATAAATCCTGCACCGATTCCCTGGATTTTGTGAGGACCTGCAACTCCTGTAGAAAGTACTGCAGAAGATTTTGGTTCAACTGCAACGATCTTTACATCTGGATTTTTTGATTTAAGATATTTGCCGACGCCTGTAATTGTTCCGCCTGTGCCAACGCCTGCAACAAAGATGTCTACCTTTCCGTCTGTGTCTTCCCATATTTCCGGGCCAGTTGTTTCGACGTGGGCTTTTGGGTTTGCAGGGTTTACAAACTGTCCTGCAATAAAGCTGTTTGGTGTAGAAGCCTTAATTTCTTCTGCTTTTGCGATTGCGCCTTTCATTCCTTTTGAGCCTTCTGAAAGTACGAGTTCTGCGCCGTAGGCTTTCATTAACTGGCGGCGTTCAACAGACATTGTTTCCGGCATTACGATGATCAGGCGGTAGCCGCGTGCTGCTGCAACTGAAGCAAGTCCGATTCCTGTGTTACCGGAAGTTGGTTCGATAATTGTTGAATCCTTTGTAAGAAGCCCTTTTGCTTCTGCTTCGTCGAGCATTGCTTTTGCAATGCGGTCTTTTGCGGAGCCGGCCGGATTAAAATATTCGAGTTTTGCAATGATTTTAGCATTGAGGGAATTTTCGCTTTCAATGTGAGACAGTTCGAGAAGTGGTGTGTGTCCGATAAGTTGATCTGCTGCAGTGTAAATTTTTGCCATAGTTTGCTCCTTTATTTATTACCTAGTTGAATACTAGGTTTGGTTGATGCTTAATTTATAATCTTTATTACCTACTGTGTCAATAGGTTGAATTAAAAAATTGAAAGAAAAGCGCAAAGGATTGGCATCTGCCAGCGCAAAGGATTGTAGCAACGCCGGAGGCGTTCAAAAACGACATTTTTGGGCATCATTTAAAAAAAAGACTGCCCGTTAAGAAGTTCTTGCTTCCTGCGGGCAGTCTTTAACTTATTGCCGTTTTTGAATGTAGCGCGTAAGACGCGGAATTGCGGAAAGCCTGGTGACGGCTTTGCCGGCATGCGCCCATAAACGCCTATTTAATGCACGCTTTTAAGAATTCTACAAAGAGAGGGCCTGCGTGGTTCGGGCGGGATTTAAATTCCGGATGGAACTGAACTCCAACGTAGAAAGGATGCTCTTTTACCGGGAGCTCAACTGTTTCTACGATTTTGTCATCCGGGCTTGTTCCGCCGATTACGAGGCCTGCTTCCTGCATCTGCTGACGGTAAGAATTGTTAAACTCGTAGCGGTGACGGTGGCGTTCTTCAATCTGTGTTGATTTATATGCTTTTTCGAGGATTGTGTCCTTTTGAATTTTGCATGGATACTTTCCAAGACGCATTGTTCCGCCCATGATTACGCCTTCCTGGTCTTTCATCAAGTCGATTACGGCGTGTTCACACTGTTCGTCAAATTCGCGGCTGTTTGCATCTGCAAATCCTAAGACGTTGCGTGCAAATTCGATTACTGCAATCTGCATTCCAAGACAGATTCCAAAATACGGCAGTTTGTTTGTGCGTGCGTATTTTGCAGAAGTTATCATTCCTTCAATTCCGCGGTTACCGAATCCGCCTGGAAGAATGATTCCTGCGCAGTCCTTAAAAATTTCCGGGGCAGTTGCGTCTGTTACGCTGTCTGAATCTACCCATTTGATCTTTAATTTTTTGCCGGCAACGAAAGAAGCGTGATTTAAGCTTTCTACAATGCTCAGATAAGAGTCGTGGAGTTTTACGTATTTTCCTACAAGTGCAACCTGAACTTCGCCTTCGCGTGAATGGATTGAATTAACCATTTTTGTCCAGCCGTCGAGGTTGATTTTTGTGTTTTCGATTCCAAGTTCACGGCAGACAACTTCGTCCATTTTCTGGTCGTGGAGCATGAGTGGAACTTCGTAGAGTGAACCCAAGGTTTTGTTGTCGATTACGCAGTCTTCGCTTACATTGCAGAAAAGACTGATTTTGCGGCGGATATCTTCAGGAACTGCTTCGTCTGAGCGTGTAACGATAATATCCGGATGAATTCCTACAGCCATAAGCTCTTTTACAGAATGCTGTGTTGGTTTTGATTTGTATTCATCGCTGCCGGAAATGTAAGGAACAAGGCAAACGTGAATAAAAAGACAGTTGCGTCTGCCGACTTCCGTAGAAAGCTGTCTGATTGCTTCGAGGAAAGGCTGGCTTTCGATGTCGCCGATTGTACCGCCGATTTCTACGATGGAAACATCAGCTCCGCTAACCTGTGCATTTTTAATGATAAAGTCTTTGATTTCGTTTGTAACGTGAGGAATAATCTGAACAGTCTGTCCAAGATATTCACCCTGGCGTTCCTTGTTCAGAACATTCCAGTAAACGCGTCCTGACGTAAGGTTTGAATATTTTGTAAGGTTTTCGTCAATAAAGCGTTCGTAGTGACCAAGGTCAAGGTCAGTTTCTGCTCCGTCATCTGTTACAAAAACTTCGCCGTGCTGGAATGGGCTCATCGTGCCCGGGTCTACGTTCATATAAGGATCGAGTTTTTGCGAAGCAATTTTAAGTCCGCGACATTTTAAAAGACGTCCAAGGCTGGCTGCTGTAATTCCTTTTCCTAATCCGCTGACAACGCCACCAGTCACAAAGATAAATTTGGACATTGTATTACCCCCATAAAAATAAAAAGCCGCAGACACTCCTCCCGTAAAATTCTGCAAGATTGGTGCCTGCGACTTCTTTGTCAATTTTTCGCCTCAAATAATATTACTTTAAGGCGAAGTTTGCAACAAAGAACTAGTGCAGTAGTTTGTTTATATCAACAAGTGTTGTATTTAAATCCGTGTATTTGCCGGAAAGTGAATCTGCAAGT
Source organism: uncultured Collinsella sp. (assembly GCA_963613915.1). Classification (GTDB taxonomy): domain Bacteria; phylum Spirochaetota; class Spirochaetia; order Treponematales; family Treponemataceae; genus Treponema_D. Next base: position 43,296 of record CAVEBK010000006.1, on the reverse strand, counting down.
GCATTTGCCGTGTCGATTGCTGTTAAACAGTCAATGTCGTGTTCAACTGCAAGACGGCGCAGGCGTACACTTTCTGATGCAGGATCGCGTCCTTTGGCAGAAGTAGAAACTACATAGCAGATTTTTCCGCTTTCGAGCAGTGTCATAACGTTGGATTCATAGTTTTCGTGAACCTTTTCTACTCTTGTAACTTCCATTCCAGAGCGTTCGATTGTGTCTGCATTGCCCTTTGTTGCGTAGAGCTTAAATCCCATATCGTAGAATTTTTTTGCAAGGGCAGGCAATTCAGGTTTGTCAGACTTTCTTACGCTAAAGAGAATTCCAATCGGCTGGTCTTTGCCTGCAAGGGCAGGATGAATCATCTTCCAGCCGGCTGCAACCATTCCCTTAAAGATTGCTTCTTCCCTTGTTTTTGCAATTCCGAGGACTTCGCCAGTAGACTTCATTTCCGGGCCTAGGTGAGTGTCAACGTCCATGAGTTTTTCAAAACTGAATACAGGAACTTTTACTGCATAATAATCAGGATGTCTGTAAAGACCTGTTCCGTATCCCATGTCGCGTACTTTTTCGCCGAGCATTGCTCTTGTTGCAAGTTCTACCATTGGAATTCCGGTTACCTTGCTTAAATAAGGAACTGTGCGCGAAGAACGAGGGTTTGCTTCGATAATGTTCAGCTGACCGTTGTAAAAAAGCCACTGAATGTTTACAAGTCCCTGGGTTCCAAGGGCAAGTGCCATGTCGCGTGATTTTTCAACTACCGTCTTTGTCATTTCTTCCGTAAAGTTCCACGCAGGATAAACCGCAATTGAGTCTCCTGAGTGAATGCCTGTGCGTTCAACGTGTTCCATGATTCCCGGAATAAGAACATCTTCGCCGTCGCAGATACAGTCAACTTCGAGTTCTGTTCCTTCCATGTATTTATCAATCAGGACAGGATTTGTAATTCCCTGCGCAAGAATGATTTTCATGTATTCTTTAATGTCTGCGTTTGTGCGGGCAATAATCATGTTCTGTCCGCCAAGAACGTAGCTTGGACGCATTAAAACAGGGTAGGTAAGGCGGGCTGCAGCTTCGAGGGCTTCAACTTCTGTAAATACAGTCTGTCCCTTAGGGCGGTTAACCTTTAAGCGTTCGCAGAGTTCTTCAAAGCGTTCGCGGTCTTCTGCAAGGTCAATTCCGTCGGCACTTGTTCCCAAAATTCTTATTCCCTGGCCGTCGAGGAATTTTGTAAGTTTGATTGCTGTCTGACCACCAAAGGCAACTACAACGCCTACCGGTTTTTCTACGTTAATAACGTTCATTACGTCAACCGGAGTTAACGGTTCAAAGTAAAGACGGTCGGCTGTGTCAAAGTCTGTAGAAACTGTTTCCGGGTTGTTGTTGATGATTGCAACTTCGTAGCCGAGTTTTTTGAGTGACCATACGCACTGTACGGAAGCGTAGTCAAATTCAATTCCCTGTCCGATTCTGATTGGACCAGAACCAAGAACAATGATTGTTCCTTTTTTGCTTCTCTTTCCTTCTTTTTCGAGTCCTTCAAGAAATTTCCGGGCTTCGTTTTCGCCGCTTGTGGTTGAATAGAAGTAAGGTGATTCTGCACTGAATTCACCTGCACAGGTATCTACCATTTTAAACGATACAGGAGGATAAAGCATTGGTGCATGAACGCTTGGAGCTGAGCTTTCTACAGCCTTCTTTTCTGCTTCTGCAATCTTTAAGAGCTTTTCGAGGAACCATTCGTCAACTTTTGTAACTTCGTGGATTTCGTCAACGCTCATGATTCCGCGCTTTAATGCCTGGTAGATTGCAAAGATTCTCTGGTCTGTGCATTTTCCGACTCTTTCGCGGATTTTTTCTTCGTTTTCTTTTGCAAAAGCCGGCAGGTTCAAATCCTTTACGCCGAGTTCAGCACCGCGGATTGCCTTAAGAATGGCTTCTTCAAAGTTCTGACCGATTGCCATAACTTCTCCGGTTGCCTTCATCTGCGTTCCGAGCTTGCGTGCAGCATAAACGAATTTTTCAAACGGAAATTTAGGAACTTTTACAACAACGTAATCCAGAACAGGTTCAAAGCAGGCCTTTGTCTTTCCCGTTACAAAGTTTGGAATTTCGTCGAGGTTGTATCCGACAGCGATTAAGGCTGCAACCTTTGCAATCGGGTAACCTGTTGCCTTGGAAGCAAGGGCCGAAGAACGGCTTACACGAGGGTTTACTTCGATTACAGCATATTCAAAAGTTTCAGGGTTTAAGGCAAACTGACAGTTACAGCCGCCTTCAATTTCGAGGGCAGAAATAATGTTAAGTGCTGCCGAACGGAGCATCTGATATTCTTTGTCTGCCAGTGTTACGGTTGGAGCAATTACGATTGAATCTCCCGTGTGAACGCCAACCGGGTCAAAGTTTTCCATTGAGCAGACTGTAAGAACGTTGCCGGCGTGGTCGCGCATAACTTCAAATTCAATTTCTTTCCAGCCGGAAATACATTTTTCTACAAGAATCTGGTGAATCGGAGAACGGTGCAGCCCATTGTGAGCAATTTCGTCAAATTCAGCTTCGTTGTATGCAATTCCACCACCAGTTCCACCGAGGGTAAAGGCAGGACGGATAATTACAGGAAAGCCGATCCTGTTTTTTGCAAATTCAAGGGCGTCGTCGTAATCCGTAACAACCTTGGAAGGAATGCAAGGCTCGCCGATTGCTTCCATTGTGTCCTTGAACATCTGGCGGTCTTCTGCCTTGTCAATTGTAAGAGGGCGGGCACCTAAAAGCTGAACTCCGTGGCTTTCAAGAAATCCTGATTTTGCAAGTTCCATACTCAAAGTAAGACCGGTCTGTCCACCGAGAGTCGAAAGCAGTGAATCCGGTTTTTCTTTTTCAATGATTCTCTGCAATGTTTCCACATTCAGCGGTTCAAGATAAATTTCATCAGCCATAACATGGTCGGTCATTAAAGTTGCAGGATTTGAGTTTACCAGAACAACTTCGAGCCCCTGGGCTTTTAATGCTTTGCAGGCCTGGTTTCCGGCATAGTCAAATTCAGCAGCCTGACCAATTACAATCGGACCTGAACCAATAATCATTACTTTGTGGATATTTTTATTTAATGGCATTTTATGTTCTCCAACTTTGCCTTTTTATTCTCTTTTATGCGGGCGTTACCGTCGCCCTGCGCCGGTCGGGCTATGCGGGGTTCCGCGCCTTACGCGCTCCAATGTTCTGCGTCAGTGCCTGCCGCAAAACATCGCCTCCGGCGCCCCTTCTATCCCTAACGCAGTTACAGTGTTCCTATAAACTTGTCAAAAAGAAAGTTTGTATCATGCGGACCGCCACATGCTTCCGGGTGGAACTGCACGCTGAACGCAGGAATATTCTTATATGTAACACCTTCGCAGGTTCCGTCGTTGCAGTTTACAAAACTCAAAACTGCATTTTCTGGAATTGTTTCGTTTTCTACTGCATATCCGTGGTTCTGGCTGGAAATATAAACTCTGCCTGTTTCCAAATCTTTTACAGGATGGTTTCCGCCACGGTGACCGTACTTTAATTTTGTTGTTTTTGCTCCGTTTGCAAGGGCAAGCATCTGGTGGCCGAGACAGATTCCAAAAATCGGGATTTTGCCGTATTCGCACAGTTTTTTGATTTCTTCTATTACACCGACATTTTCTGCCGGATCTCCTGGACCGTTTGAAAGCATGATTCCATCTACTCCAAGAGCTTTTATTTCTTCTGCCGTTGTATTGTATGGAACAACCTTTACAGTACAGCCGCGGCGTTCAAGTTCCCGCTGAATATTTGCCTTTGCACCAAAGTCAAAAAGTGCAATTGTTTTTCCTTTGCCGTCTGCAAAGTCTTTTGTATAGAAAGGAGTTTTTACCGGTTCAACTGCATGCTTTAAAGGTTCTTCAATCATTGCATTCTGAACATTCTTTACGGCATCAACAATCTGGTAGGATTTAATTTTAGAAAGAAGGGCTTCGTCTACTTTCGGGCAGGTTTCTGCGGTAATAATCATTCCGTTCATAACGCCAGCTTCGCGCAGGATTTTCGTAAGCTGTCTTGTGTCAATTCCGCAAAGCCCGATAATGTTCTGCTGTTTTAAAAAGTCGTCTAAGGTAAGTTTGCAGCGGAAATTTGAAGGTTTGTCGCACAATTCACGGACAATGTAACCACGAATATGACATTTTTTACTTTCGTAGTCTTCCGGAATCATTCCGTAGTTTCCGATTAAAGGAAAGGTTTGAGTTACGATCTGTCCATAGTAACTTGGGTCTGTAAGTGTTTCGAGGTAACCGGTCATTCCAGTTGTAAAAACTGTTTCTCCGATTACTGAGCCTGTGGCACCAATGGAAGTTCCTTCAAAAACTGTTCCATCGGCAAGAATCAAGAATGCTTTTTTCATTTTTTTGTTGTACCTTTCAGGGCAAAAAAAAAAGCGACCACCACATATTAAAGAAAAACGTAGTTACGCCTTTAATAGTAATGAACGCCCTTGCTCATATGTTTCGCAGAATACAATAAAACTATCTGCGTTTATTGTCAATTAGTGGAAAATATCGCAATGCACAAAAAAAATAAAAAAATTGTGCATGATGTAAAAAATATCTGTTTTTTGCTTAAAACTGATTGACACTTTTTGCCCCTCGCTGTATAACTCAAATATCAAAAGGCAATGAGGCCGCAGAAACGCTCGAAATTTCTGCGGCCTCTTTTATTTTATAGACAAAGACGTCGCTGGTTTTATGGGGATCTCCTTCCCTGGCATTTAACACGCGACGTCTTTTTTCTTTTTTGGAGGAATATATGACGGCAAATGTACCAGAAGTTTTCGGTAGTCTGGTTTTTAATCAGAAAACAATGAAAGACCGCTTGCCAAAGGAAACATTCAAGGCTCTTAAAAAGACTTTGGATGACGGAGCTCCGCTTCCGCTTGACGTTGCAAATGTTGTTGCTCACGCAATGAAAGAATGGGCAATCGAAAAGGGTGCAACTCATTACACTCACTGGTTCCAGCCATTGACTGGAATTACAGCAGAAAAGCACGATTCTTTCATCAATCCTCAGGACGACGGAACTGTAATCATGTCTTTCTCTGGAAAAGAACTTGTAAAGGGTGAACCAGATGCTTCTTCTTTCCCAAGCGGCGGTCACCGCGCAACTTTCGAAGCACGCGGATACACTGTATGGGATCCGACATCTTACCCGTTCATCAAGGAACACACACTCTGTATTCCTACTGCATTCTGTTCTTACACCGGCGAAGCTCTGGACAAGAAAACTCCGCTTCTCCGCTCAATGGAAGCATTGGACAAGCAGGCAAAAAGAATCCTTAAACTGTTCGGCAAGGAAGTAAGCCACGTTGCTACAACTGTAGGACCAGAACAGGAATACTTTATCGTTGACCACAAACTCTATTCAGAACGCAAGGACCTTCGCATGACAGGCCGCACACTTTTTGGTGCAAAACCTTCAAAAGGTCAGGAAATGGACGACCAGTATTTTGCAGCCCTCAACCCGAGAATCGTAGAATATATGGAAGACCTTAACGATACTCTCTGGAAGTACGGCGTTCTTTCTAAGACAGAACACAACGAAGTTGCTCCAGCTCAGCACGAAATGGCTCCAATCTTCTCTACAACAAACCTTTCTGTTGACCAGAACCAGCTTACAATGGAAGTAATGAAGAAAGTTGCTAAGAGACACGGTCTTGAATGTCTTCTTCACGAAAAACCATTCGCAGGCCTGAACGGATCTGGAAAACACAACAACTGGTCTATGTCTACAAACGAAGGCGAAAACCTTCTTGAACCGGGAAAAACCCCTGAAAGCAACGCTCAGTTCCTTTTGTTCTTAACAGCAATCCTTAAGGCAGTTGACGAAAATCAGGATCTTTTGAGAATCTCTGTTGCTTCTGCAGGAAACGACCACCGTCTTGGAGCAAACGAAGCGCCTCCAGCAATCATTTCTGTTTACCTTGGAGACGAACTCTACGCTGTTCTTGAAGCACTCAAAGACGGCAAGGCTTATACTTCTGACCGCACAGACAAGATGACAATCGGCGTTGACGTTCTTCCTTCAATTCCAAAGGATTCAACAGACCGCAACAGAACTTCTCCTTTTGCCTTTACCGGCAACAAGTTTGAATTCCGTTCAGTTGGTTCAAGCCTTTCTATCGCAGGTCCAAACACAACTCTGGACGCAATCGTTGCAGACGTTCTTAAGAAGTTTGCTGACGAACTTGAAGGTGCTGCTGACTTTGAAAAAGCCCTCAACACTTTGATTGTACGCGAAGTAAAAGCTCACTGGAGAATCGTATTCAACGGAAACGGCTACGATGATTCATGGAAGGCTGAAGCTAAAAAGCGCGGACTTCTTGAACTCAAAACAACTCCAGATGCTGTTGAACACTACCTCGACGACAAAAACGTTAAGCTCTTTACAGAACTCGGCGTTTACACAAAAGAAGAAATGGAAAGTCACTACGAAATCAAGCTTGAAAAATATGCTCAGATTCTGAACATTGAAGTAAACACAATGCTCGAAATGATTTCCAAGGACATTCTTCCTGCAGCATACAAATACATTTCTGCAGTTTCAAAGACAGTTGCACAGCTTAAGTCTGTTGTTCCAGGAGCAAAGGCTGCTGCTGAAACTTCTGTTCTTTCTAAGCTCGACACACTTGTTGACTCTCTTTCTGCAAAGGCTGAAGAACTTGAAAAAGCTCACGAAAAGGCAGAAAGTGCAGGAAGCGCACTTGCAGTTGCAAAGGCTTATGCAGACAGCGTAAAACCAGCAATGGAAGCTGCCCGCGAAGTTGCAGACGAAATCGAGCCGCTGCTCGGCGAAGAATACAAACCGTTCCCAAGCTACGAAGACCTCCTTTTTAGGGTCTAAGTTCGACGGGGCGTTGCGGGGTGTCCCCGCAGAATGGGGTGTCGGCGCAACAGAGTGCGCCGCAGGGGAAAGGCTTTTCCCCTCCCTTTATAAAAACTTTTTTTTAGGCACAATGGCGTGCGGAATTCTTTAATTACAGTCAGAAATTCCGCGCGCTTTTTTTATGCAGTTAAATTTGGAGGTATGTTATGGATTCAGCTGCTATCATGGAAGCAATTAAAAGCGTATCCAGCGACTTGTGGGGAGTCTGGTTCCTTTTAGGTGCAGCTCTCGTTTTCTGGATGCAGGCTGGTTTTGCAATGGTCGAAACAGGTTTTACCCGCGCAAAGAACACGGGAAACATCATCATGAAAAACCTGATGGACTTTTGTATCGGAACTGTTGTATTTATTTTGATTGGTTTTGGTCTTTTCCTTGGAGAAAATACTTTCTTCGGACTTATCGGTAAACCAAACTGGCAGATTTTTACAGACTATGCAAACTTTGACTGGTCTGGATTTGTATTCAATCTTGTATTCTGTGCTACAGCAGCAACAATCGTTTCTGGAGCAATGGCAGAACGCACAAAGTTCCTTTCTTACTGTGTTTATTCAGCTGTAATTTCGGCTGTAATCTATCCAATCGAAGCTCACTGGACATGGGGCGGCGGCTGGCTTATTCAGCTTGGTTTCCACGACTTTGCAGGTTCTGCATGTATCCACATGGTCGGCGGTATCTGTGCCCTGATCGGTGCTGCAATGGTTGGCCCGCGTATCGGAAAATTCTCCCGCGACAAGAACGGAAAAGTAACTGAAGTTCACGCTTTCCCTGGACACAACATTCCTATCGGTGCACTCGGTGTATTTATCCTCTGGTTGGGCTGGTACGGATTTAACGGTGCTGCAGCTACTTCCCTTGCTCAGCTCGGTTCAATCTTCGTTGCTACAACAATCGCTCCAGCGGTTGCAACTGTAACATGTATGATCTTTACATGGGTAAAATACGGAAAGCCGGATGTTTCTATGTGTCTGAACGCTTCTCTGGCTGGTCTTGTTGCAATCACAGCTCCTTGTGATGTTGCAGACGCTCTCGGTGCATGTATCATCGGTCTTGTTGCAGGTCTTTTAGTTGTATTTGGCGTATGGCTTTTGGATCACAAACTTCATATCGATGACCCGGTTGGTGCTGTTGCAGTTCACTGTTTTAACGGTATCTGGGGAACAATCGCTGTAGGACTTTTTGCAAGCCCTTCAGTTCCAGGATATTCACTTGTTAACAAGGCTGGCGAACAGATTTCCGGTCTTTTCTACGGCGGCGGATTTGAATGTCTCGGACTTCAGCTCCTTGGAATGTTCTCAATCATCGCATGGACTGCAGTTACAATCACAATCGTATTCCTTGTAATCAAAAAGATTTTCGGTCTCCGCGTTACAGCAGAAGAAGAAATCGTTGGTCTCGACAAGCTCGAACACGGTCTTGATTCAGGATATGCAGGATTTGCAACAACATATTCAACAGAAGAAGTTGAAGAAGCAGAACACGCCGGAGTTGAAATTCCTTCACTCTCAGTTCCTGTTACAGGCACAGTTTCTAAGGAAGCAATTGCACACAAGGTTGTTATTATTACAAGACAGAACAAGTTTGACAAACTTAAGGCTGCAATGAACGAAATCGGTGTAACTGGTATGACGGTAAGCAACGTAATGGGCTGTGGAATGCAGAAGGGTGCAAGCGAATTCTATCGTGGTGCTCCTGTAGAAATCAACCTTCTTCCAAAGATCAAGGTAGAAACTGTAATCAGCAAAGTTCCGGTTGATACAGTTGTTGATGCTGCACGCAAAGTTCTTTACACAGGTCACATCGGCGACGGAAAAATCTTCGTAAGCGATGTAACAGGCGTTGTAAAAATCCGTACTGGAGAAACAGGCTACGATGCCCTCCAGAACGACAAATAAACACTAATGTCATGCTGAATGTATTTTGGCATCTGTATTAGTCAGTAAAATTAAAAAAATCCGTCTCATTTGAGGCGGATTTTTTTGTTTTCTTGAAAATGTCACACGGATTGGATTTTGCTTACGCAAAATCTTGAGAGGGGGGCTTTAAAGGAATTACGTCAGTAATTCCGAATCCGTGTGACAGTCTTAACGCGCAAGGTCGCTAATATTTTTAATAAAATTTTCGCACCTGTATTCAGCAGTCTTTTGTGCAATGTCCAGGTTCTTAAAGACTGTTTTTAATTCTTCAAGCTGTTCACCTTTTTTTCCAAAGCCCAGCACTTTTTCTGCAATTTTAAGCGAATCTTCCATTTTTTCTTTGTTAAACCATTTTGTGCTGTCAAAAACGTTTGCTCCGCTTAAAAGCCACTCATATTTTGAATCAACCAGCAGACAGGCAATTTTGTTTTCATCGGCCTGTGCGGTTGCCAGGATAAATGCTTTTTCAAAGTAAGAGTAGGTTCCCGGTAAAACTTCTTCAATCTTGCGCTCTAAAGACCATTTATGCGCAAAACCTTCTTTTGCCAGCGGAAGTACAAGACTTAAAATCTGTTCTTTTAACAGTTCCTTCTGTCGCTTTATACAAAGCTCTGCCTTTTCCTGAACTGTAAGTTTTCTGTCTGTCTTTTTAACTGGCAGTTTTACAGTAGAGATTTTTGGTTCTTGTATTGCTTTAAAAGAGAATGCCTTTGCCTTTTTTACTTTTGCAGTTTTTGTCTTCTTTGCTGTGCCTTTTGCAGCTTTGTTTAATTCTTTTTCTTTTTGTTCGTATTCAAAACGCTTTTCTTTTTCTGCAAACAGGTTTGCCGTTTGGTAAAAATCGCTCAAAGGCTGTTCAATGAGAGTTTTTAACTTAGCAGAAGTAAGTTTTTTTTCTTCATTCTGCTCAAAAACTTCTTCAAGCTTTGTTAGCAGAACTTCAAATTTTTCGTAAAGAGCCTTGTAATGAATTTCCTGCCAGGTAACAGCAAGGTCTTTAGTTCCGCTTCCGTTTAAATATGCACAGAGTTCTTCGAGTGAACCGTCTGTATCTTTTTGTTCATGAATGTTTATAAAAACCTGGGTTTCAAAACCGTTAAGAGAAATAAACATTCCGTTTTCTGCAATTTCTTTTGAACGGCGTATAAAAGTAAGGTTTGACCTCTGTTCTGTAAACGTTACAAACATTCCGTCTGCTGCAGTAAGTTCCAGGCCTTCTGCAATTGTGCGCGTTACGAGTTTTTTGTCATTTTCGCCAGAGCCGGTTTTTACTGCATAAGGACAGGACTGTTTTATCCAGCCGCAGGCACGTTCATATTTATTATTGTAAAAAACAATGCTGCTTTCGCCTGCACATTTATTTGAATATGCAAAAATGTTTTCGTTTACGCTTGCGTTATTCCACACATCGTAGAATAAAAAGTTTTCAACGTCTGCAAAGAGATAGCGTTTATTCAATAGCGGGAAAATTTCGCGGTTGTGTCGTTCAATTAAATATCCGTCTGGTTTTTCGTCACGGTAGGCTTTCATGTATTCCATTCCGTATTTTTCTTCAAAACCTTCAATCTGACCATGCCCGAACATCGGCAGTCCCGGCATTGTAGACATAAGAGTGCAAACTCCAAAATATTTGTCGCCTTTTCCAAATTGAGCAACTGCAGTTTCTTCATCAGGATTGTTCATAAAGTTTACATAGCGTTTAAGAATCTGCGGATCAAAGACAATCGTATTTTTAATTGTTGAACGGTAGCCTGCGTTGTCTTCTTTTTTGAGCATATTCATAAATGCAGAATTGTAAACTCTGTGCATTCCAAGTGTTCGCGTAAAGTATCCTTCCATCATCCAGAAGGCTTCTGCAAGCAGGAGTGTGTCCGGCACTTCCTTGGCAACTCTGTCTACAACTTCCCGCCAGAACTCATTTGGAATTCTCTTTTCAAATTCCTGTGCGCTGAGTGCAAATTCACTTCTTGTAGCAATGTCTCCGCCCTTGCCTGGTTCCGGGTACCAGAGCCGCTTTATATGTTTTTTTGCAAGAACCATTGCGGCATCAAAACGGATAATCGGAAAATTCCTTGCAATTTTAAGAATTTCCTGGATTACTTCTTCTCTTGCCTGTGGATTTAAAAAGTCAATCTGTGCAGTGTCGTTCCATGGTAAGCCCGTTCCGTCGTTGCCGTGGTAAATGTATCTCGTGTCGCCCGTTGCTGTGTCAACGCGCTTAAAGACAACTGAACAGTCATTTTTTGAGTAATAATGGTCTTCAAGATAAACTGCAACCCTTGAATCGTGGCTTAAGTTCGGTCCGTTAAAAGTGTAGTGAGGAAAAGGATTGTCGCGCCTCTGCATAAAAAGTTCAGGCTTTTCTACGACCCATTTTGAATCCATTCCCGTGTGGTTTGGAACCATATCGCTTGCAAGGCGGATTCCTCTCTGCCAGAGTCTTGTCCGTAATGTATTTAAAGCGTCCCAGCCGCCAAGATTCTGTGCAATTTCGTAATCTTCAAGAGAGTAGGCCGAAGCCGCTGCTTCCGGGTTTCCGCAAATCTGTTTTATTCTTCTGCTCGCCTGTGAACGTTCCCAAAGACCAATCAGCCACAAACCTGTAAATCCCTGGTCGCGCAGTAAATCAAGCTCTTCATCCGGAATCTGATCCAGCCGCGAAATTTCGCGGTTATATTTTTTAGAAAGCTGATACAACCAGACAAGAACAGTTTTTGCCATTAAAACAACGCGTGGCATCCATTCCTTGTCATCGCTGAACCTTTCGTATTCCCTTAAAAGATAATCGTAATCCGGAGGGCTCATGTCCGGGCTTCCACCGTTTCCGCTCTTCCACTCGGGCTTCCATTCTTCTGCAAGAAGGTCGCTTCCGCCAAAAAGTCTTTTTATCCAGAAATCTTCGCCTTCTCCATCTCCCGGTAAAAACAGTTCTGCCCAGTGCTCCCGGACATAATTCAACTGTTCCTGCAGATTGTCTGGTGCAAAGGTTACGGGTTCTTTTAAAAAGGTGATTAAATCATGTCCGTAAGTTCCAAAAAAAGGAAGGCTCTTAAAATAAGCATCGACAGTTTTCCATATTTGAGAATAAATTGAATTTTTTACAAGGGAAGAATCGTCAAAAAGCGGAATAAACTGCTTAAAAGCCGGATTTTCGTTGCAAAGACGAAGCATAATCATTTCTTCAAGAGTCTGTTCACGGTTTGTACGTACGCGACCAGTCCTGCGTTCAGTCAGTTCTGTGTTTAAAAAATCCTGAATAGAACATTCGCCTTTGTAAACGCAGGTTGGAGGAAACTCTTTACAGAATTCAACAAGCAGGTTTTCAATTTTATCAGTTCCAAATTTTCTGTTCAGTTCAGCAAGCAGGTCTGCAAATGCCTGTGGAAACTTTCTTCTGCGGTAGGTGTAGCATGCAAGATGAAAAACTTCGTCAAGCAGGCCCATTGCATTTAAAGTTCCTGCACTAATCTGGTTCTGGTTTGTAGATTTTAAATATTCATTGAATTTTGCCTGAAAAGCACGTACGGCAGTCAAATTTGCAAGAATTACATTTCCCGAAGATGAATACAGCTGAGAGTCAAACCTGCAGTAATCGCGAATTTTTTTTGAAATATGAAATTCGTTGTAAGAAAAAGCCATTGGTGCCTCCGGATTTTTTAGCAGAATTTTCTAGTCCTGCTCATTATATCACGAAAAGCACGGCTTTTTTTTTAAGTTCTTTAGATTTTATTTAAAAATCCATGTTTCCAGTGCCAGACAGGTTTTGCAAGTGCATTGGAAAAAGGCTGTTTTCTTTCAAAATCAGGCAGCCAGTCTGTGTCTGTCGTTAAATCCTGATAAAAAAGATAGTCAAAATCAAAAGCTTCGATCATGTCGCGCAGGTCTTCGTCTTCCGTTTTATTTACAAGACGGTTTTCGATTGCAGAGAGTGCGGTTTTTCTTTTCTGTAATTCCTGCTCATTGCCTTTAAATGGAACCGGAGTATACTGGCTCATCAGCGAAATTACAGCTTTTTTGTCTGCGTTTTCTTTTAACCACGAAAGAACATCAACTGTTTCTTCAAAACGGCCTGGCAGAAATAAATGCCGGATTATTACGCCCTGGAGCATTTTAGTTTTTGAAATTCCGTTTTTTTCTACATCTGTAAGTTTTAAGGGAGCATGTTCAATCATCCACAAAAGAGCCTTTTCTGCTGTCTGCGGATAGTTTTCTGCAGCGCACAATTGTTTTGCAAGAGGTGCGCTCAATGTTTTAAAATCCGGCAAAAAAACACTGACAAGCCCGTCGAGCATTTTCAGCATTTCTACGCTGTCGTAACCGGAACTGTTCCAGCAGACAGGCAGAGAAAGTCCGCGTTTTTTTGCTTCTTCTATATAAAGGGCAAGTTTTGGAATATGGTGACTTGGAGTTACAAGATTTATGTTTTCTGCCCCACAGTCCTGCAGGGCAAGGCAGATTTCTGCAAATTCTTCCTTAGAAACTTCTTTGCCCATTTTCTGCTGGCTTATCTGATAATTCTGGCAGAAAGCACAGCGCAGGTTGCAGCCTGTTAAAAAAATTGTTCCGCTTCCTCCGTGAACCGTAATCAGAGGTTCTTCGCCAAAGTGCAGGCAGGCTACAGAAATCCTGACCTTATCGTCTTCCAGACAAAAACCTGTATTCCCAGCAGTTCTGTCCACTCCGCAGCTTCTCGGGCACTGGACGCAGGAAGAATACAGAGCGCAAATACTTTTATCGTCTAACATTTATTTTGCACCAGCAGTCTTTACAGAGCACCATTGTCGAGAATTATGCTCATTAAATTCTGTAAAGAATCCAGATCAAGATTTTCTGCTTCATCGTCACAAAAATCTTTCAGAGTTTCCCAGTCGTCAGCCGTAAAAACTGAATAATCTTCTGCTTCGTCTCCGTCTAAAAAATTCTGAAAAAGAGAAATTCTTCTGACGTTTTCTTCAGAAGGTTCATTTTCTAAATCGCCGGAAGCCAGAACGTAAGTATTGAGCCAGTAGTCTGCAACGCTCCTGGCAAGCTCACTCATGTTGCGGTTGTTGTTTGCAAAAAGGTCAGCAATCTGCCGGCAGACTTTCTGACCATCGTAGGTTCCGCCGTTTTCTGCACGGACATGTTTTTTTATTCTTTGAATATCAGCTGCAAATTTTGAACTGTCAGACATTTTTATTTTCTCCCAAAATTGTTCTTAAAAATTTTAATATTGCGGGCGTTCCGGCACAAGGTGCCGTCGGGCTATCCGTGGTTCCATTTACTGAAAAATTGCGCCACGGATGGCGCTTAGTGCTGAGGACTGCACAAATTGCAAAGCAATTTGTGTCGCGACAGGATGTCGCCAAAGTTGTTGCAAGCCCCTGTTTTTCCAACAAAATATTATAGAAAAACAGTCATTAAACTTCAATAAAAACAAAAATGGGTGTATAATGCAATTATCTTTGGTTATTTCCAAAAATAGAAAAGAAAAAAGAAAATTCTTGACTTTGGGTATAAGGGAAGGTAAAATATTACTATGGACTTGAGAACAGTATTAACACCAGACACTGTAGAACTTCATCTGCAGGGTAAGACAAAAGAAGAAATTATTGACGAAATGCTTGAAATTTTAATCAAAGCAGGAAAGGTTACTGATAAAGCAGCTGCCCGTGAATGTGTGCTTGATCGTGAACGCAAAATGTCTACAGGCATGAAGCACGGAATCGCAATTCCACACGGAAAAACAGACACAGTTTCTGACCTTGTTGCCTGCATTGGTATTTCTGATAATCCGGTAGATTTTGATTCTTTGGATCAGGAACCATGCCGTATTTTTATTATGACACTTTCACCAGTTAATAAAACTGGTCCACATCTTCAGTTCCTGGCAGAAGTAAGCCTTTTGTTCAAAAGTGCAGAAAAACGCCAGCAGATCCTTAATACTCAGGACAAGGCTGAAGTTATAAAAATCCTTACTGAATAGTTTTTCAGCAGGTACAGAAAAGCTCTTGACCAATGGTCAGGGGCTTTTTTTGTTTAGAGAAGATTTTGAGCTGATACTTATTGTCATGCGGAATTTATTTTACCAGTTGTAATCGGGTGGATGGATTTAGGATCAGGTCCGGAATGACAGAGTACAAGTCCGGAGATACGGGTTTGTGTTACAAACTTTATAGACTTTTTATGGGAGTTTTATATGAAATTTGAAAAACTTTTTGAATCAAAAAATCACAAATTGTATAAGATTGGCGGAGAAGAAGTTGCTGTAACTTCAAAAATGATTTTTCCTGTAAAATGGAGCGACGTAGAAGGTGCCGAAGAAGAATACAACGAAGATTTTCTTGCACATTTACGCGATGAACTTAAGGCTTTAGAAGAAAAGGGAGAATTTGTTTTTCTTGAACCTGTTTATGACAAAACAGCGACGCCCGGCCAGTTTAACAACGCAATGAAGCACACCGCCCGCCGCGTCAAGGACTGTAAGTCTGTTATTGGAATGGCTCTGGTGGATGAAGTTGCAAATGATATTGATGTTCTGAATGATTTTCTCGAAAAAATTTCAGAAAAACATCCGCAGTATGTATATTTTGCCAGAACTCCGTGCAACGACGAGGTAGTTTTGTACTAAGGCATCTGTAAATCGTTGTATAATTCCGCATTTATATGAAATCTTTACAGATTATTACAATTTTTTCTAAAATCTCTAATTGAATTTAGTCCTGAATTATGCAACGATAAGCTCATTATGAATACATATTCTGCAAAATTGTTAAAAGGAATTGTTCCTGTCAGCGTTTTGTTTCTGGGTGTGTGTCTGCTGATTAATTTTTTTCTTCCAACTCAAGAGCCACAAACTGACTTAGATGATTATACGGCTCTGATTGATACCAGATATTCTGAAGAACTGGCAATTGAAACTGGATTTAAATCTGAATTTTCTGAATTTGCAAATGAAAACGATCGTGGACTTGAACTTTACCGCCAGCCGCAGTCTCGTGCTGCTGTTGAATGGTTTTATACTCAGGTTGCCGGAAACCGGACTGTGGCACTTGCAATTCTTGAAAATGCCGACAAAAACAATATTCCGTTGAGCCTGGCGTTTAGCCTGGCTTTTGTTGAAAGCCGTTTTAAAAGTAATGCCGTAAATAAAAATTCCAATGCGACTGTTGACAGAGGCCTGTTCCAGCTGAACAGCGCATCTTTTCCGCTTTTGACGGAAGAAGAATTTTTTGATCCTCAGGTAAGTGCAAAATACGGAATGATTCACTTAAGATGGTGTATGGATCTTGCCGGTAAAGGAAACGATGTAACAGCCCTTGCTATGTACAATGCAGGAACAAGCCGCGTAAAGGCGAATAAAACTCCTCAGCATACCCTTAATTATGTTGCAAAGATTGGTGCATACCGTTCACGGCTTGAAAGTAAATTTAACAGTGATATTGCCGTATTTTATAACGGCGGTCAGCGCACAAACGGTCTGGCGAAAAAATAGCATTCGCGCTGGCGCAATGTTGTAGTTTATAGCTTAGGGATAGTGCACAAAGAAATTACCTCCCTGTAATTTCTTTGTGGTAAGAAGCGGCGGATAAACCGCCACTTCTTACGGATTAAAACCATTTATTTTCACACGCGCATCCATGCGCTCTTTTACAAAAACTTATAACGCGTAACCACGGATAGCCCGACCCGCTGCTTTTGCGGCGGGGAAGCCCAATAAAATCAGAAAAAATTATTTTAGTCCTTCCAGCGGGTGTATTTGTCGCATTCGAGAATTTTTTTTGCGTTTTCTACGCGTTCCTGGGTTGGACTTTCTGTGTCTTTTAAGGCGTAGTCAATTCCGAGATCCTTGTATTTGGCAATTGCAAGTCCGTGGTATGGAAGAATTTCTACGCGGTAAACGTTGGAAAGAGTGCGGATAAAGTCGCGGGTCTGGGTAAGATATTCGTCGTTGTCGGTGATTCCCGGCGTAAGAACGTGGCGGATCCAGATCGGTTTTTGAATTTCGTCGAGATAGGCAAACATTTCGCGGATGTTTTTTCCGGTGTGGCCTGTAAGTTTTATATGCTCTTCTTCGTTGATGTGCTTGATGTCCATTAAGAGAATGTCTGTAACTTCCATTAACTTTTTGAATTTTTCAAACCATTCGCCTTCTTTTGTAAAAGGTCCGCCTGCTGTGTCGATGCAGGTGTTTACGCCTTCTTTTTTTGCAAGCGTAAAAAGTTCGATAAGAAAATCAATCTGAAGCAGAGGTTCTCCGCCGGAAACTGTAATTCCGCCTTTTTTGCCCCAGTACGAGCGGCAGGAAAGTGCTTCTTTTAAGACATCTGCGGCTTCGTAGAGTTTGCCGTCTTTCATATTCCATGTGTCCGGATTGTGGCAGAATTTACAGCGCATATTGCAGCCGGCTGTAAAAACAATGAATCTTGAACCAGGGCCGTCTACACAGCCAAAACTTTCAAACTGATGAATGTATCCTTTCATAGTGTGCCTCTTGTGTGCGTTTTTGTTTCGCACGTGTAGTCTAGCAGATTTAAGGAAAATTGAAAAATGAAAATAGTTTTATATCGGAAGTTGTGAGGAGTGGGTGTGGGGAGGGGCTTTACGCTGTGAGTTTACTGTACGGAAGTTTTTGCGTTTTCAATTTTGTCTATTTCATCTCTTGCATTTAATGGTGTGACGACAGATTTACCGGTTTTTGCTTCAAGTTCAGTTCTGGCATTTTTTGCGATTGTTGCACCGTCAACTGCGTTTTGAATGTGGTCATTGAAATTTTGTGGATTTTTTGATTCCGAAATTTCTTTTGTAGAAAGTTCTGCAAGCATATTTAAAACCAGTTCTTTATTTGTCATGTTGTCGCGTAGATTTTCTTTTTTTAAGCCTTTGAACGATTTATATTCTTTTGCTGTTTTTCCTGCCCAGGTTTTGTAGATTATATCCGTTAAAGTTGCAAATTGAATTCCTTCCTGCAGACCGTGTTTTTTCCATTCATCAGTTAAATCTTTCCTGATTTCAATTGATTTTAGCCGTTGATTTATCCAGTTTTCTGAATATCCCAAAGCCCGGTATTCCAAAAGTGCCCGCTGAATTCCCTGTTCCGGGTCCTGTATTTCGTCCAGACGTTCTTTTGCAACCTGTGCTATCCAGAGTTTGAAAGGTTCTGCTTTTGGAGAAGGTATTGACTGGATGAGACGGAATATTCCTTGGGAAGTGAGACAATCTGTTTTGTAAAATTTTCCATCAGCAGCCTCTAATTTCAGTTGGTTACAATTTGTAACCAACTCACTTCCTTCTTTCGACAGTCTGTGTTTTAATACTTTCCAGTAATTTCGTGGATTTGGGCTTTCCGTCAAAATTCCTACAACATCCACCACGCTGAAATACCATTCTTCTTCGTCAGCATTCCAGACTGAACGAACCTGTTTTTCTTCAAAAAGTTTGACTTGCGTATTCATTTTTGCTCCTTGTAAAGCTCCGCGTTAGTGGCTGCACAGAATGTGTGAATCTTCCCGATAAATTCCTGTAAGTCAAATTAGCGGACTTATCAACTTTTGTAAATCTTTTTGAATATTGCTCTGGTCTGTAAAAAAAATCCCCCGGAATGCTCCGGGGGTAGGTCTGTAAACGTCAGGCGAAAAAATCGCTGTTTACAAACTTAGTTTGTTGTGAGGCTTACACCGAGAATTGATTCTGCCTGGGTTGAAAAGCTTGCGCCTGAATATGTTGAATCACTTACTGCGAGCGTGTCGCCGAGTTTTACTGTTCCGTCTGAGTTTCTCAGGTTCTTATGAACGTTTGAATCTGCAGTCGGAAGTGTAGTTGACTTGAATTCAGGTGCGCTGATCTGTGTTCCAACGTTTTTCTGTCCGTTTGTTACTGATGTTGCTGAATCAATCCAGTAGTATTTGCTGTTTGTGTAATAAACTGTTTTTGACAGTGTTGAAGACACTGAACTTGTTCCGTATTTGTCTGAGTTGTTCGGAGAACCTGTTACGAGTCCTGTGAACGTTCCTTTGTTTGTGCGGTAGAAGTTGAAGTTTACTTTTGCGTTGTCGTAAGAAGTGCAGTTTGTAAGGCTTAATGCGCCTCCGTTTCCGTTGTCTGTGAATCCGTCGTGACCGTTTGCAATTGAAACACAGTTGTAAACTACATGTGCTGTCGGAACCTTGCCGTTTGAACCGCCGAGTTTAAATCCGTTCATGTCGCCGTTTCCGTAGCTTGAACCTGTAGTAAGTTTACCGTTGTTGAATGCAACGCAGTTTTTGATTGTTACAACACCGATTGAACCTGTTGCTTCTTTTGCGTACAGGTCCCAGCCGTCGTCAGAGTTTGAGTAAGAAATACAGCCGTCAAATACGTTTCCGTTTCCTGCCGTAAGTTTGCATGCAAATCCGTCTGCGTTTTCGCCTGTTTTGTCAGCATTGTCGTAAGATGTACAGTTCAGAATCAGGTTGTTTGCAGGCCAGTCGCTCATGCTTGAAAGTGAAGAGCTTTCGCGTGCAATCTGAAGTCCTGAGTCGCGGTTTTCAACAAAAATACAGTTTTCTACAATATTATTGTTTCCTGAAACGTACATTCCGTTGTCGCCAGCGCCTTTTACCGTAATTCCGTAGAAGTGCCAGTAGTCGCCGAAGAGCTGGATTCCGCGGTTTGCGTCTGCAAGTGTCTGAGCAGAGAAGTCGAGGATTACTTCATCTGCAGATGTTCCTGGTGCTGCCATAACATATTTCATTGCATCTGAAGAACCGTTGTTTGAAGAAGAAATCGTGATTGTTTCAGAGAATGAGTAAGTTCCCTTTGCAAGAACGATTGCTCCGCCGTTTACAACTGAATCAAGTGCTGATATGAACTGATCAGCTGTAGAAACAGAGATGACATTCTTAATCTGGCTTACAGAAGTAATTTCGCTAAGTCTTGAGCGGGTTCCGACACCGTTTTGTGTTTTGGAAGCAGAGATTGAAAGGCTTGAAGAAGAGCTTGAGGAATCTGATGATGAACTTCCGCCTGAAGATGAATCTGAAGAAGTAGAATCACCTGAAGAAGAATCAGATGAAGAATCGCCTGAAGAAGAACCTGTAGAACCAACAGAAATGTAGTAGATGTTGATTCCTGAAGAAGTAGACATAAGGTTGTAAGTTCCGCTTGAAGCTGTCGTGAATGTGTATTCGGCGATTGAAGAAGAAACTTCCTGCTTTGATTCAACTCCGTCAGAAGTTGAAAGTGCAAGATAACGGCCTGAAGCTCCGCTTGCGTAAACTGTAACTGTAGTTCCCTTGTCTGCCGTAAATCCTACTGCACGATAAGTATTGTAAGAACCGCCGCCACCGAGTGCGAGAGTCTGTGTGAATGTAGTTTCGTTGAGTGTTGCAGCAGAATATGGAGTAGAAACTGTTTTTGCGCTTGTTGCATAAACCGTAAAGCTTCCGCTTGTTACGTTAGAAGAGAAAGTTCCGTGGCTTAAGTTGTCAGCATTGAAAACTGCAGCTGTTGTGCTGGTTGAAGAAGAATCTGAAGAGCCTGAATCTGAACTGTCTGAAGAAGAGTCTGAAGAACCAGAATCCCCTGAAGAAGAATCAGATGAGCCTGATGAACTTGTTGTAGTCTTTGCAAGTTCAAAAACGCGCATTGAACTTGATTTTGAATAGAGATAGTAAGTTCCTGCAGCAGTTGCCGTGTAAGTGAACTGGCTTGCAGATGTTCCGACATCAGCACTTGCAACAATGCTGCTTCCGTCTGAAAGCTGGAGTGTTCTTGCAGAATTTGCATTTACAACTGCAGTCAGAACGTCACCTTCGGCAAGACTTACCTTGAATGCGCGGTAAGTTGGCTCTACGCCGTCAGAACCGCCCTGTAAATCCCATGCCAGTTTGTAAGAAGTTGAACCGTAGGTTGCAGAAGCCGAAGAAATCTTTACAGCCTTTTTGCTTGTTGCAAGGATGGTAAAGTCGCCGTAAACAGTGTCTGAAGTAATGCTTCCCGTTGAGTAAGAATCAGCCGCAACTTTTGAAGTAGAAGTCGTAGTTGTTGTAGAACCTGATGAAGAAGATGAATCTGATGAACCTGAACCGCCTGATGAACTGTCAGATGATGAACCTGAAGAAGAATCCGAAGAGCTTGAATCGCCCGATGAACTTCCGCCTGAAGAAGAATCTGAAGAAGATGAATCAGATGAGTCTGAAGAATCTGTGTTGTAAGCAGTTGTTGCACCAGTGTAGCTTTCCAGTTTTGCTTTTAATGTCGTGTCAACGTCGTAGCTTGTGTCTGCACTGTCAGAGAATGTGTAAGTAAAGTCGCCGCCTTCGATACGTCCTGCGTATTTCTTTACGTTTGTAACAGCATCTTCCGGAGAATCTGCAGTGTAAGAATACATGATCGAAGATGTGTCAAAGTTGTTGTACTTGTTTGAACCTGAAAGTGAAAGTACAGAAGAAGGAACTGTCGTTGATTTTGAAGAAACAACGTAAGCGTCAAAGTCAGAAGTTGTGTCTGCGCCTGAATATGTTCCGCCGTAAGGAATGAAGTAGTAAGTGCCTGTCATTGTGTTGTTGTAAGCCTTAATCATTCCGCCTGCTTCTTTAGAGAATGTAGCGTTGTCGTTGCTCTTTGTAGTTGAGCCGGCATAAAGGTCAGAGCCCTGCATGGAAATCATCATAGGATATTTGCAGTTTCTGAAGTAGTTTGCTTCCATGAATACCGATGAGCCGAGGCAGGCACCTGCGCCGTATTTTGCGTTTCCGTCGTAGTAGTTGTTGTAAACGTGTGCAGAATAGTAGCGGCAGCGCGGGTGGCGTGAATCAGAATGGTCGTACCAGTTGTGGTGGTAAGTGATGTAAAGGTCAGATGTTGTTCCTTCGCTCAAACCAAGAAGGTTGCATTTTCCTGAATCCCAGAAGTGGTTGTAAGAGAATGTAACGTAGGTTGATTTTTTGCAGTCGAGGGCACCGTCGCCTTTTTTCTGGTCAGAATCTCCGCCAGCTTCTCCGTAGAACATGTCACAGTTGTGAACCCATACGTTCTTGTTTGACTGCTGGAGTGAAACATTGTCGCCTTCGTTTGAGTCAACCATCATAAATCCGATATTTGAAATTTCAACGTACTGAGCGTTCTTTAAGCGGATTCCCCAGCCGTAAGCCGTTGCATCAGAACCGATACCTTCAATCGTGATTCCGTTTGAAAGCAGTTTTGAAGAACTTGAGCCGGAAATCATGATGTCGCCGCCGTCCATTGTTTCAAAGTCGGTAACTTTTCCGATTAAGCGTACACAAAGAGGACGGTCGTCATATCCTTTCTTGAATCCGTTCAAAATGTTCTGCAGACCTGTGCAGGTTGTAGTTGTGCCTTTTGCTGATGTTGTAACGTCGAGGGAAACTGAATCTTTTGTTGATTCGTTTACGTACAGAACAACAGCGTTGTCCTTTAATGTTCCGTCAGCATTGTAAGCACCAGGAACTGTTGAGCCGTAAAAAGCGAAACCAGATCTGTCGTGGCCGGCAACATTTACGGTTGCAGTAAGATAAGAAGAACCGCTTGTAACTTTGAGTGTGTGGCTTCCTGCAGCAAGTCCCGGAACGTCACATCTCCACTGATCTCCGATCTTTCTTGTAAGGTAAGAGCTTACTTCTTCGTCGTCGCAGGTGACTGTGTAGCTTGAAGAAGAGCCAGTCCACACGATGTAGGCACTGTTGAGCCAGCCCTGTGCCTTTACGCCTGTAAGACCTGAGCCTGAAGGAGTGGCTGAAGAAATTGAACCGCTCATTCCGCCTGAAGCTGAATAAGAAGAAGCAGCCCGATTTGATGAGAGTTCAGAAACTTCTGCTGTAGTTTCTGAATCGTCTGAGTCTGCGTCAGAGATGGCGAGACATCCTGAGAATACAAGTCCTGCAGCAAGAACAAGACCTGTCAGAGCTGTTGAAGCTCTTAAACTTTTTTTCATAATATCCTCCGTTATGAAATATTGAATATTGCATCCAGAAATCCCCGAATTTTTAATGGTGCAAATTCAAGTGCAGGAAAGAAAGGTGAATTTTTTTTTAATTTTGTATTTTTAATGTGAGGTTAAACTTCAAAAAATACGTGTGCAGCGCTTTTTTTGAAAGTCTTTTTTTTAATTATCCAAAGATAATTCACGGAAATCAGTATCTAACTTTTTAAAAATAAATTTCATTTTGCTTTTTGCAGAATACCGACATCGGTTTATTAAAAAGAACGGTTTAAGAGTTAAAAGACAGGTCTGTAGAAGTCAAAAGAGCAGAAAAGAATAAAAAAAGCGCCCCGGTAAAAACCGGAGCGCTTTTTTGTCAGTTCAATTCAACTACAGAGAAGCGTGGCATGTACGAGCGATAACGTCGTCCTGCTGTTCCTTTGTAAGGTTGATGAAGCGAACTGCGTATCCTGAAACGCGAACTGTGAAGTTTGCATATTCCGGCTTTTCTGGATGAGCCTGGCAGTCCTTGAGCTTGTCAACGCCGAATACGTTTACGTTGAGGTGGTGTGAACCGGCGTGTCCTGAATCTGGACCGCAGTCAAAGTAACCGTCGAGAACGTTTACAAGGTTAGAAATTCTTTCTTCTTCGTTGTGTCCGAGTGCGCTTGGGTTGATTGTCTGTGTGTTAGAAATACCGTCAAGAGCGTATTCGTATGGGAGTTTAGCAACAGAGTTCAAAGATTTTACGAGACCCTTTGTTTCTGCACCGTAGCTTGGGTTAGCTCCTGGAGAGAATGGTTCGTGTGCTTTGCGTCCGTCTGGGAGAGCACCAGTTGCTTTTCCGTATACAACGTTTGAAGTGATTGTAAGGATAGAAGTAGTTGGTTCTGCGTTGCGGTATGTAGGGTGCTTTCTGATCATTGTCATAAAGTCTTTCAAGAGCTGAACTGCGATAGCGTCTGCTCTGTCGTCATCCTGACCGTAGCGTGGGAAGTCGCCTTCAACGATAAAGTCTTTAGCCAGTCCCTTAACAACTTCTTTTACAGCGCCTGTTTTCTTGTCTTTGATTTCAACATCGCCGCGAACAACCTTTACTTTTGCATATTTGATTGCAGAAAGTGAGTCTACTACGTGAGAGAAACCAGCAATACCAGTTGCGAATGTTCTCTGGAGGTTTGTATCTTCGAGAGCAAGTTCTGCAGCTTCGTAGTAGTATTTGTCGTGCATGTAGTGGATTGCGTTCAATGAGTTAACATAGATTCCAGCAAGCCATTCGAGCATCTGCTTGTATTTTGCAACAACTTCCTTGTAGTTAGAAGCGTCGAGAACATCAGCTGTGATTGGCTGATATGCAGGTCCAACCTGTACGCCTGGTGTAAGTCCATCCGGCTCGTCGCGTCCGCCGTTGATAGCGTAGAGGAGAGCTTTGGCAAGGTTAGCGCGTGCTCCGAAGAACTGCATTTCTTTACCTGTTTTTGTAGCAGATACACAGCAGCAGATTGAGTAGTCATCACCCCAAACAGGGCGCATTACATCGTCGTTTTCGTACTGGATAGAAGATGTGTCGATAGAAATCTTTGCTGCATAGCGGCGGAAGTTTTCCGGGAGTCTCTTAGAGTAGAGAACTGTCATGTTTGGCTCTGGAGCTGGTCCCATGTTTTCGAGAGTGTGGAGGAAGCGGAAGTCGTTCTTTGTAACGAGTGAGCGTCCGTCCTGTCCAAGACCGCCTACTTCGAGTGTTGCCCAAACCGGGTCACCAGAGAAGAGGTTGTTGTAAGATTCGATGCGGGCAAAGCGAACCATGCGGGCCTTCATTACGAAGTGGTCAACGAGTTCCTGAGCCTGAGCTTCTGTGATTTTTCCTGCTTTGAGGTCGCGTTCGATGTAGATGTCGAGGAATGTAGAAACACGTCCGATAGACATAGCTGCACCGTTCTGAGTTTTGATTGCTCCGAGGTAACCGAAGTACAACCACTGTACAGCTTCTTTAGCTGTTGTAGCTGGTTTAGAAATATCGTATCCGTAGATAGCTGCCATTTCTTTAAGACCTTTGAGAGCCTTAACCTGGTCAGCAACTTCTTCCTTGAGGCGGATAACATCTTCTGTCATTGTTCCGTCGCCGATATTTGCCTTGTCTTCTTCCTTGCATTTGATGAGGTAGTCGATACCGTAAAGAGCTACACGGCGGTAGTCACCAACGATACGTCCACGTCCGTATGTATCAGGCAAACCAGTAAGAATGTGTGAGCGGCGAACACCGCGGATCTCTGGAGTGTATACCTGGAATACAGCGTCTGAGTGTGTCTTGTGATATTCAGTAAAGATTTTGTGGAGTTCTGGATTTGGTGTGTAGCCATACATTTCGCATGACTCTTCTGCCATTTTAATTCCACCGTATGGCATGAAAGCTCTTTTGAGAGGCTTGTCTGTCTGGAGACCAACAACCTGTTCGAGATCTTTCAATTCTGGATCAATGTATCCAGCCTGGTGAGCTGTAAGACCAGTAACAATTTCTGTGTCCATATCAAGAACACCAGTTCTTTCTTTTCCGTCGAGACCTACAGACTTTTTGTTGTGTTCAGCCTTCTGGAGCTCCTGCAATTTAGCAAAGAGTTTGTTTGTTCCTTCAGTTGGACCTGCGAGGAATTTTTCATCGCCGTCATAAGGTGTGTAGTTGTTCTGGATGAAGTCACGAACGTTTACTTCTTCTTTCCAAAGGCGTCCTTTGAAACCGTCCCAAGCTTCTGACATAAGAATCTCCTTATGCCTGCATTTTTTTTGAATTTGAGCTCTGGAATATAGACGCTTGAAGACACCGAAATTAACCTTGAAGTGCGCACAAAGTACGGACAAGGAATTTACGGCCAAGGCTGCGGTTGCGGCAGAAAAATGGCGTTAATTAAGAGTGTTTCCAAAACAGCAGTTATTACTCAGGCTCGTATTTATGCAAGCAAATTTGTATATAAACTATCTGGAATGAATGGCAGAGCCACGACAGACCAGATACTGTTTCAGTGGTTTTATAATAATGAAATATAAAATGCGTTTCAACTGAAAATAGCGTTATTGGTTCTAAAAATTCTTCATTAACACAATATCTAGCTATTAGATTGAATGTTGAATTTCATTAAAACTAATTAAAATAGCCTCTCGTCGAGAACCTGCCAGCAAGCCGCACGGTTGCGACAAGCGCAAGGTGCGTTTGTGTCAGAACCTCGACTACGGCTATTTGGATTTTTTTATAAAATAAACTTGGCATTCAGCAATTTTTAATTGTTTATTTGAACATTTCTTCAATTGTCTGTTTTGGAACAAGTCCAATCGAAGTTTTTTCTGCCTTGCCGTTTTTAAAGAGAATTACCGTCGGAATGCTTACGATGCCGAATTTCCTTGAAAGCTCTTCTTCGCTGTCGACATTCACTTTGCCGACTTTTATTTTGCCTTCGTTTTCTTCTGCGATTTCTGCAAGAGTAGGGGCGAGCATTTTGCATGGACCGCACCAGTCAGCCCAGAAATCAACGAGAACAGGCACGTCAGAATTTAAAACCTCAGACTCAAAATTAGCCTTTGTGACAGTAACTTCCATAATAAACCTCGTAAAAGTTAGTTTTTCTGCAATAAAAATAATCAAAAAAAAGACAGAAGGAAAGATAAAAATAATAAAATTCTGGGCGCATCTGCCGCACGCGGCAGACCGGGCTTTCCAGGGTTCCGCGGTTTGCGCGCAATGTTGAACTTCTGACTATTATAATGATATGCTTAGCAGGTTGAGTTTGTTCTATAAATTAGACTTTACTTGACAAAATTAAGGGGAGAGTCAAAGTGTTCTCAGTTCTCAGTTCTCAGTTCTCAGTTCTCAGTTCTCAGTTCTCAGTTCTCAGTTCTCAGTTCTCAGTTCTCAGTTCTCAGTTAAAATAACTCTCTCTAAAAAATTAACCCTGTAAAAGCAAGACCGTTTGCGTCCGTTAAAATGCGTGGCGCAGGCGGTTTTTTTTTTGTTTAAAAATTTTTATGCATCATCAAAATTCCGGGAGAAAAATGATGGCTAAAAAAAGATTTTTTTTACTGGCAATAGTTTTTGTTTTCTGTTTTGTTTTTTCTGTCAGCGCAAAGTCTAAGAAAAAAAATTCTGCAGACGAAAAACAGAATCAGGCTCAGAATGAGAGCTTTCCGCAATGGCTGACAGACGAAGGCAGGTTTTTGCTTTTTCCGTCAGACAAATATATTTCTGCCTGCGCTTACGGTGCAACTCCTGACGAGGCAAAATCAAAGGCGGCTTCGGCTGTCAGTGAATTTATAAAATCAACAGTAACGAGCTCGGTTGAAGCCAGAATGACAAAAACTGAAAAAAACGGTCTTGTTACCGGAAACAAAAGCATTACGGAAAGTATAAACGTAAACACTCAAAATGAGCTTTATCAGCTTGAATACACAACTCCGTTTTTTTACGAAAAAGCGGGGCTTTTTGCCTGCGCAGCTTACATAAACCGCAATAAGGCTTTTGAAGTTTTAAAGCCAGAACTGGACAAGGCTGCAGAGTTTTTTCCCGTTACATATGAAAAAGCCCTGCTGAACGAAGACTCTTTTACAAGACTTCTTGAAATTTACAAAGCCCGGAAACTGATGAAAAGCTTTTACGAAGTTTACGATTTTGTTTGCGCGGTAAATCCTGCAGAGGCAGAAAATTATTTTGAGTATGACGAACTTTATACTCTTTCGATTGTAAAGGCCCGGGAACTTAAAAACGAGACCAGGGTTTTTGTTCAGGTAGAAAACGACAATGCTGATTGCGTAAAAAATGCGTTGATGGCTGCTCTCGAAAAAAAAGGTTTTTCTGTAGTAAAAACGCCGGACGCAAAATATCTAATGGAAGCAAAAGTTTCTGCGATGATCCAAAAGGCAGACGAAGTTTATATTTCGTATCCGTCGATTTTGGTTGAAGTTTCTGTTGGCGGAAAAAATATCTTTACGTATTCAGAAAATTATGGAAAAGCGGCAGGTTTTGATGAAAACGGGGCTAAGAGAAAAGCATACAATCTGGTTTGCAAAAAAGTAGGGGAAAAATTGTTTGAATAAAAAAGCGTAAAGGATTGCAGCAGCCGCGATGGCAGTTTCAACTGCCTGAGCGGAAGACCGCAGCCGTGCGATTTGCACGGCGAGGACTTTGCAGCGAAAAGCGGAACTGCGGAAAGCCTGACCCTTTGCGACTCTGGCGCAAAGGGGTACGCCCGAAAATTCAAACTTAAAAATTGGAGGAATAAAATGAAAAAGCGGATGGTTCTGGCGGCGCTTCTTTTGGCGTCTGTAGCTGCTTTGTTTGCTGAAAATGTGAACTCTAAAAACGGCTATTTTAAGCTGAAATGGGGCACAACGGTTGAGGATGCAAAAAAGGCGGGGTATAAGCTGAGTGATGCTTCCAGGATAGAAAAAGAAGAAATGCAGAAAAAGTTTGATGTTGAAGTCAGTACATATAAAGTAATCGTAAAAGATAAAAATGTAAAAGAACTTTATTTTGCCTACTATATGGGACGCTTTTTTTACGCGCTGGAAACTATTGTAAATAATGGAAGTCAGTCAAAACTTGAAAGTCGCTATGGAGATTTTAGTGAAAATGGAATCAGAAAAGATGGCGATGGTTATACTGATTTAATTATGGGAATTGATGGAAAGCCAATCGACCTGTCAATTATCATCCTTCCACAAAATAATGGAACTGTTATTGCAAAGTTTGCTGATTGGAATGTTTATAAAAATATAAATGTTGTAATGAAAAAACTTTCTGGAACAAAGGCAGCTTCTATCGTAGAAAATCTTTCTGATCTTGCCGGAAAATTGATGCAGAGCGGAAAAAACGGTGCAAAGCCAAGCTATGCTTTTTTAGCATTGAGTACTGACAGCAAAAATACAGCCGTAGAAAATTATGTTACTGATGCTCTTACAGAAGCAGCGTTCAACACCGGAAAAATTAAAATTTTTGAACGTGCAAATCTTGAAAAAATTCTTTCTGAGCAGAAATTTCAGGCAGGGGGACTTGTAAACGAGGATACTGCAAAGGCAATTGGAAACATTGCCGGCGTTGACTATGTCTGCTACGGAACTATAAAAGATTTAGGCGAGCAGATTACGATTAATGCCCGGGTTGTAGACGTTGAAACCGGTGAAATCTGTGCAATGTCGCGCGCAACTGTAAATAAAGACGACTACTTAAAGCAGAATGTTGCAGTAAGCTCTGCGCCGGCTGCAAAAACAGCTGCAAAGCCTGCTCCTGCTGCAAAAAAGACTGTAAACACGCTGTGGACTGTTCGCAAAAGCCGCAATGAGTTTGACGGTTACACAACGTACACCTTTATTTTGAAAGGGCCACTTGAAGACAGACAGATTTTTGTGGGTTATGACAAAAATGATGTTGAAAGTAAATCTATAGTGAGAGCTGGTCTTGTCTGGGGAATTGGATACGGTTATTCTCAGCTTGGAACATACGATATAAAAACAGAAGATGGTAATAAAATTTCTAAAGAATATAAAAATCCTTATACATACTGGTCTTACGATACAGGCTGGAAAGGTGGAAATGAAAGATTTGAGTTTGCCTGGAATAGAGGAGAAAGCGCAAGATTTATTTTGGATTTGATTTCAAATAATAATTATTTAACAATCCGAAAAGGCAGTGTCGTTCAGCGTTTCCAGACGGCAGAATTCTGGGATTTTGTAGAAGCCCAGGGAATTACAAAGCAGGAAATTGAAAATGCAATTGCAAACGAGGAATTCTAAGATGAAGAAAGTTTTAAAGACGCTGCTTTTAATGCTTGCAGCTGCAGGTTTGATGTCGTGTGCATCGGTAGGAGAGTTTAAAGACGTTGTTTTTCAGAATAAGAAAATCGACATTCCTTTTGAAGGACCGATGGATACTCGCTTTGGCTATGAAAGTCTTGAGTGGGGAACTCCTTACAGCAAAATAAGAAAAGCTGGCGTTTATCCGATTATAAAAACGCATAACTATAATACAAATGAGGACAGGTATTTTTTTGGGGAGGAAGGCAGAAACCAGGACGGAAGTACCTATAAGATTGAGTGTGGTCATAAAAATGTAAATGAAACAGAGTTTTTCTTTACTCCTGATACTGAAACTCTGTATATGGTTCAGGAAGTTTTAGATATAAGAAATCCTTCTCTTAAATATCTGCATTCCCGCTACGGCGATTTTAATGAAGAAAATGCAGCTTCGGACAAATTTAAGGCGAAAGGCGGAATTACATATCTTAATAAAGGCTTTTTAGATGAAACAGATAATTATTCTTTGAAAATTGATATTAAGGCGAATGGAAAAACTACTGTTACTGTCTATGACCCTTTTGCATACGCAACACTTAATAAATCCCCAAAATGGGACAGAGACTATACTTATTTAAAGAATAACACCTGGTACTGCTGGGCAAGCATCGACGGAAATAAAAAAGCCGTTAATTACACTTTCGTGCAGAAGAATGCAGACGCAAAAAAGTTAATCTTCGGTTATCACAAAAGTCTTGAATCCCCGGCGCGCTCTTACGTTCGTGCAGGATTTGGCTGGGGGGCTTATACACGCGGAAAATACGAGATAAAAACAGACACAGGTATCATTTCGTATGATTTTTCAGAAGCAGGATGGTATTGTGCCATAATTGACGTTATTTTCGGACACACCGAAGGTGAATACCGCAAGATGCTTAACACATTTCTGAGTGGCGAAAAATTAACAGTTCGTCGTGATGACAGGGTTACAGAATTTAATGCTGCTGGTTTTCCTGAAATCCTTAAAAAATGGGGCATAACTGCAGAAGAACTTGATTATGCAATCGCAAATGAAGAATTTTAACAGTGGTAGCGCTGGAAGGGGCGCCGCAGGCGTTCAAAAACGTAGTTTTTGAATGGAGCGGAAGCGGAACCCCGGACATAGCGACGGCGCCGAACGGCGCCGGACCACCCTTTATATTTTTAACCAGCAAGCACTGTTTGAACAAAAAAATTGCGCCACGGATGGCGCATAAAGGCAAGTTGACCGCAAGAAATGCAAAGCATTTCTTGTCGAGACAGGACGTCTCAATTATGCATAAATCGGGCGTACGCTGATTACGGCTTCGCAGTCGGAAAGAAGTTTTAACGAAGCTTCGTCAACTTTGCCGTCAACGTCGATTAAGGCATAGGCAATGTCGCCGCGGCTCTGGTCAACGATTCCTGCAATGTTGAGTTTTGCGTCTCCTAAGATTGTAGTAAATTTGGCAATCATTCCAGGAACATTTTTGTGTGGAATGCAAAGACGGGTTCCGTTTACTGGAATCGGGCTGTCGATTGCGGCTCTCGGGAAGTTTACTGAGTTTACGATTGCGCCTGTTTCAAGGAAATCGCGGAGTTCTTTTACTGCCATTACTGCGCAGTTGTCTTCTGCTTCCGGAGTTGAAGCTCCCAGGTGCGGAAGGCAGATTACCTTGTCGTTGTTCATTAAGGCTTCGTCTGCAAAGTCTGTAACGTGGGCTGCAACTTTTCCTGTCTTCAGGGCGGCTAGGATGTCTGCGTTGTTTACGAGTCCGCCGCGGGCAAGGTTGATGATTCTAACTCCGTCTTTCATTGTTTTGATTGAAGAAGCGTTAATCATTCCCTTTGTTTCGTCTGTCTGAGGAACGTGGATTGTAATGTAGTCTGCCTTTGTGTAGATTCCTTCGAGTGTTTCAGAAACCTTTACGTTGTGGTCGAGGGAAAGGGCTGCTTTTACGGAAAGGAAAGGATCGTAGCCGATTACGTTCATTCCAAGCGCGATTGCCGTGTTTGCAACCTGTGCTCCGATTGCGCCAAGACCGATTACGCCGAGTGTTTTTCCTTTGAGTTCAGGACCAACGAACTTTGACTTGCCTTTTTCTGCCAGGGCTGCAATTTCGTCTCCCTTGCCTGTAAGTTCTGTGTTTACCCATTTATTTGCGGCAACTACAGGACGGCTTGAAATAAGCAGTGCGAGAATTACAAGTTCTTTTACTGCATTTGCGTTTGCTCCAGGTGTGTTAAAAACTACAACGCCCTTTTCTGCAAGTTCCTTGCATGGAATATTGTTTGTTCCTGCTCCGGCGCGGCCGACAGCCTTTGTGTTTGCAGACAAAGCCATTTCGTGCATGTCTGCAGAGCGGACAAGAATAGCATCCGGATTGTTGAGTTCCGAAGCAACTTCGTAGCTGTCGTGCGGAAAATTGTCGAGTCCGACAGAACTGATTTTATTTAAAGTCTGAATTTTGAACATTTTTGTCTCCTGATAAAGAATGTAATGTCATTATGGTGTCTAAAAATTAGTGTCATGCTGAACTTGGTTCAGCATCTTTTCTGTTTGAGATCCCGAAACAAGTTCGGGATGACGCGTGTATCGTGTGCGCAATATGCGCACGACCTAACGCTTTGCGTTAGGGATAGTAGCGGCGCCGCAGGCGTTGCGAAGCAATGCAGCGCGACTGCGCGGAACCGCGGATAGCCCGACCCGCGCGTAGCGCGGGGAACGCCCAGAATCTTATTTATTTTCCTCTGCGAATTTTTTCATAAATTCAACTAAGGCTTTTACGCCGTCGAGAGTCATTGCGTTGTAGATTGAAGCGCGCATTCCGCCTACGAGACGGTGGCCTTTAAGGTTTACGAGACCTGCAGCTTTTGCTTCTTTTACAAACTTGTCGTTGATTTCCTTTTCCTTTGCAAGGCTTGCTTCGTCTGTTGCACCGGTTGAATATTTTGTAAGGAAAGGAACGTTCATGAGAGAGCGGCTGCCTTTTTCTGTCGTTGCGTGGTAAAAGTCAGAACTGTCGAGGAAGCTGTAAAGATAGTCTGCCTTTTCCTGGTTGCGCTTAAGCATTCCTTCTGCTCCGCCGTTCTTTTCGATCCAGTGGAGGACCTTGTCGAGAACGTAGATTGTGTAGCATGGAGGAGTATTGTACATTGAACCGTTGTCTGCGTGTGTTTTGTAAGCGAGCATTGTCGGAGTTCCCGGCAGGCAGTCAGCTGGTTCTGGAATCAGGTCTTCGCGGATAATCACGAGTGTAACGCCGGCAGGAGCCAGGTTTTTCTGGGCACCAGCAAACAAAAGACCGAATTTTGAAACATCAAGAGGTTCAGACAAAACGCATGAAGAAATGTCTGCAACGAGAGGAATGTTTCCTGTTTCCGGAATGTACTCGTAGTGAGTTCCCATGATTGTGTTGTTAAAGCAGATGTAAGCGTAGTCGTAGTCACCTTCGATTTTTTCTACGCGTGGAATGTAAGAATAATTTTTGTCTTTTGAAGAAGCGATAACGTCAACATCAACGCCGAGTTTTTTAGCTTCAGCAGCGGCTTTTTTTGCCCATACGCCGGTTTCGATGTAAGCTGCCTTTTTGTGGTGAATGCCAAGGTTTTCTGCAACCATTGCAAACTGTGTCGAACCTCCGCCCTGAACAAAAAGAACCTTATAGTTTTCAGGAACGTTCATGAGCTTTCTGACCATAGCTTCTGCATCTTCGATAATCGGCTCATAATCCTTTGAACGGTGGCTCATTTCCATTACAGACTGACCGCTTCCGTTGTAGTCGAGCATTTCTGCTGCACATTCTTTTAAAACATCTTCCGGAAGGCATGAAGGACCAGCACTAAAATTGTAAACTCTTGACATTTGATTCCTCACTTTTTTGTCAATTTTTTTTGTTGCAGGGCGTTCCCGCAAGCCGCATCCGCAACTTGCGGTCGGGCTATCCAGGGTTCCGGCTTTCGCCTTCATTGCTGCGCAACGCGCTACGCGCGCCCTTACTATCCCTAACGCGAAGCGTCAGGTCGTGCGCATATTGCGCACACGATAATAAAGAGTTTGCTTGCAAACTCTCAGCCTGGCAGTAAGCTGCCAGGCAAGCATCCCTAACGCGAAGCGTCAGGTCGTGCGCATATTGCGCACACGATAATAAAGAGTTTGCTTGCAAACTCTCAGCCTGGCAGTAAGCTGCCAGGCAAGCATCCCTGACGCTTTAAGTCTGTGAAATTCTTCACAGAAACAACAGAAAAGAGTTTAAAACTTTTTGGGCTAACATTCAAGAAAAAGCAGGAATTTTGCCGGTTTTACTGTGAAAGTTTTCACAGTAAGCGGCGGCTTAAATTAAATTATTTTCATTTCTTCTTGAATATAGAATTCTTCGGACTTCCATAACATCGTTGATTACAACATACCAGACTGTATAGTTAGAAATGTTTATTCTGCGGTAGGGATTTTTGCGTTCTTTCGTTGAATTCCAGATTGGAAAAGATTCTGGTGCTCTGAGTCTTTCTAATATTGCAGATTCAATGTTTGAAAGTGTGTGTGCTGCTGCTATTGGATTTTGCAGTGTATTTTGTATGTAATCAATTATTTCCTGCAGGTCCTGCTTTGCAAGTGGCAGATATCGCAGTGTATATTGTTTCATTTTTATTTCCTATAACTTTGAGCGCAAATCTGAAAAGATTTCTTCATGAGTTAATCGGGTTGAATTTGAAGACGCTTGGGAATCGGCTTCGTCTAATTTTGCTTCTATATCTTCTGTAAGGCTTTCGTATGTTTCCAGGCTCATAACAACCATAGAACCATATCCGTTTTTTGTAAGAAAGACAGGTGAATTTTTTTTGGCAACGAGACTTTCAATTTCTGTAAACTTATTTCTTAAATCTGAAACTGGTCTAATCTGAATCATATCTTACCTCGAATGTTTATAATAATATCATAATTTTATCATTATAAATATAAGTGTATTTCAAAAATTCCTAAATCAGATTAGACAGGCATTTTTCCGGCGAGGCGTTTTCAAGCTTAAAGCCTTCCGGCACTGTCAGAACTACGTTTGTGTAGTTTACGATTCCTTTTATTCCGTAGTTTACCAGGCGCTCCGTCATTTTCTGGGCCATTGCGTCTTCTACTGCCAGAATTGCAAATTCAATCTGTTTCTGGCGGATTATTTTTTCTAAATCCAAGGTTGCGTACAGCGCAAGTTTTGATTTTATCAGTTCAACACGGTTCTGGTTTGAATCAAAGGCTGCAACGAGATTAAAGTTTCCGCTGGCAAAAACTGAATTTTCAAGAAAAGCCTGTCCGAGTAAACCTAAACCGACAATGCAGCAGTTCCTGCGGTTTTCTTGTGCAAGATTAAAAGTTGAATCAATTGCGTTTTTTAATTCTTCTATTAAGTAGCCGTTGCTTTTTCCTGAATGAAATTCTAAAAGAGAAATGTCGCGTCTGACTGTAGCTTCGCCCCAGCCGGTTAAATGAGCAATTTCAGGAGAAGTAATTCTCTTTTTCTGAACTTCAAGCTGAGAAAGTAAATTTGCAAGTGTCAAAAGCCGTTTTTTTGAAGGCTGAGGAATTTCTTTCATGTTATTTTTACAGTTCAATCGTGCCTACAATGGTTTCGTCGTTGTTTGATTTTGATTCCTGCGCTGTTGACTGCACAGAAGTTTTTATCGTCTGTTTTTTTTGTTTTGAAACAGAAATTTTTTCTGACCGTTTTTGTTTTGGAGCAACTAAAAATCCAAAAAGCGAACCGCAAAGCCCGCCTGCAATATGTGCAATCGTAGAAACGTTGGAAGCCGACGGCGAAATAAATTCCTTAGAAACATAAACTGCAATTACGAGAAGGAAAGTCAACGGAATTTTGTTTTTTGTAACCGTGCTGATTGAAGCAAGAACTATGAGCATAAAAGAAATTCCGGAAGCCCCTAAAAGCGAAGACGGAATAAAGCAGGCGTTTATGATTCCAGTTACAAAGGATGTTACCGTAAACATTAAGGCAATCATTCCTGAACCGTATTTTTCTTCCATGAGCGGACCTAAAAGCAGAATAAAAGAAAGATTGCCTAAAAGATGAGAAAAATCCGTGTGTCCGAGAACGTGGGTAAAAAGCCTTATATAGCTGAACGGATTGAGCCAGTCAAAGGCAGAAGGAGCAGTTTTGCAGCCTGGAACCGTAAATAAAAGCGGAATAAGCCTGCCTTTTGCAATAAAGGTGTCGAGCAGAAGAATAAAAGCACAAAGCAGGGAAAAAGTTATTACAACCGGCGAATTATAAGAAACAGGGAAACGTTTTTTCATAATAGAATTTTCGGAAAAAAAGGGAGAATTTTAAATAGACGAATTTCGGGTTTATGCTGCAGATTGAAAAGAATTATCCGTTTTACTAGAATAGCGTCTATGAATGCTATTATTACGGTTGTCGGAAGTGACAAAGTTGGAATTATTGCTAAAGTAAGTGCCCTGCTTGCTGAGCACAAAGTAAATATTGCGGATATTACACAGACAATTCTGTCTGGAAATTTTGTAATGATGATGATGGTCAGCATGGAAAATGCAGATGCGTCAGTTGATGAATTAAGAAGTATTCTTAACAAAGCCAGCACAGAAATGAACGTTGCAATCAACGTAATGGCCGAAAAAGTATTTTCTTCAATGAACCGAATCTAATTGCGAAAGCTAAGTTGCAGGGGAACGCCCGTTTTAGAAATAAACCCTGCAGCCTGTGCTTATTCCGTTCCATTTTTTTGTCGGTTTTGAATTTTCTGAATTGCCGACTTCCAGAACTTTCCATCCGGCAAAAAGTTCGTATCTCTCAAGAAAAATTCCTGCCGAAAGAAGCGAGTCTTTTACATAGACATTTTCGTCAAATGCCTGCCATGCAAATTTCCACTGCAACCCGAACGGTTTAAGAGGAAATATGTGAAAATCCATTCCAAGAGCAATTCCGTTGTGTTTTAGAACTTCGCTTATTTTTCCGTACCATCTTGACCACTGGATAATTCCCGTAATTGTAACCGGATTTGTCTGCAAGATTGAAAGCTGGGCTCCAAGGCGGATGTTTCCGTAAGTTTCGTCTAAAAAATTGTCCTGTTCCGAAATTACAAGGTTTTCAAAATAAGGCCCGATAACCGGAAAAGAAAGTCCTTCAAAGCAGAATTCGTTTCCTGTTCCTAAATCTGCAAGGTAAAAAAATGAATCCGAGGCTGAATATCTGTAGAATTTTGTTTCTGCTTCTGGTGAAGTCTGTGTCTGCGCCCATTTTATGTAGGTTAAATCGTCATATTTATACGGAAATGAAGTGTAGCGCGCAGTAGATGCGTTGTAATACCAGTAAAGTCCGGCAATTTCTGCTAAAAAAACGATTAAAGAATTTTCTTCTGAATCTATAGTTGAAGAACGAGCCGGAGGTTTTTCTTTTTCTTCTTCCTGTTCTTCTTTTTCTGAGCGGGAAGATTCAACTGCTGAACTGAATTCTCCGCAAAAAAGTGGCTGTGACAGAAAAGTAAAAAATATTGCGATGAGTGAAAGGGCTTTAAAGAACTTTTTCATTTTACTTTTTTGCTACGATTACCATTGTTCTTGCTTTTTCGTTGTATGGGGAAAAGTCAAAATCTCCGTAAATTTCTACCCTCGAAA
Organism: uncultured Collinsella sp.; assembly: GCA_963613915.1. Lineage (GTDB taxonomy): Bacteria > Spirochaetota > Spirochaetia > Treponematales > Treponemataceae > Treponema_D. The sequence goes on along the minus strand of CAVEBK010000006.1, from coordinate 6,122 downwards.
AACCAATTCCTGCCAGGATGCGCTTCAGTTCAACTGCGGAGTAAAGACGCTGTACAAACTCGTGTTCTACTCTTTCGCCTGTCTGGTTGTCAATTAAAATCCATTTTGAACGCAGACCTTCCCACGCTCCTTCTACATGGAAGTCCGTTAAGACTGTTTTTCCGGCGCGTTCAAACCATTCACCTTCCGTAAAATAAAGAATTGCTGTTTCACGGCTTAAATTTTCTAAGATGAACCAGCCGCCTTCCTTTAAGTTTGCATAAATATTCTGCAGAATCTGCACGTCTTCTTCGATTGTGTCGCAGTAACCAAACGAAGTGTAAAGATTTACGGCGCAGTCAAATTTTTTTTCTGAATTAAAGGTGCGTAAGTCTGCTTTTACAAGTTCAAGCTGTACGCCTTCGTCTTCCGCGCTTTCTTTTGCTGCATCGAGTTCACTTTGAATTAAATCAACGCCTGTAACGTTCATTCCAAGGAGGGCAAGTTCAACGCTGATTCTTCCAGGTCCACAGCCTGCATCTAAAATTGAACTTCCTTTTTTTAAGCCTGCAATCCTGCAGACGCTGTCTGCAACTGCCGGAGCTTCTGCCCATCGCTGTGCGTCAAACATTATTGGACCGTAATTGTTCCAGAAGTTTTCGTTTTCAAACCATTCTTTTTTGGAATCAGCCATTTGTTTCCTCCATGTTCCGTAAGTTTATTTTAAGGCTCGGCTACTTCTAAATCCAGTGCCTGAGAAGCAAGCCGTCTTGCATAAGTGCTTTCTGTAGAGTTTCCCGTAAAGTCTGTTCCCTTGAGCTTACTCTGCAGAATAAGTTTTTTGTTCTGCTTTTCTTCCATTCTCTTTGCTGCAAGTTCTTTTGCTACAAGGAGAATTTCTCCGGCTTCCTGGGCGCGGACGTGCAGAACCTGGGCAATCTTTGATTCCTGCGCATTTGCAAGGTTTTCGATTGTCGTAAATTCCTTTAAAAGCAGTTTTTCGCGTTTTTCTCCAACGTGCGGAAGTTCTGCAAACACGCTGACAGTATTTTCCTTTGTGCGCAGGTTCTGGTTCCTGCTTGTTGCAAAACGGTGAGTTTCGTCTCTTACACGCTGCAAAAGCCTTAGTGCGTCGCTTCTTCGCGGCAGGCAGATCGGTTTTGAAGCATGCGGCCGCCAGATTTCTTCGTCGCGTTTTGCAAGTCCTGCAATCGGAATGTCCAGATCAAGCGCCTTTAAAATCCCGTCAACTGCATTTACCTGACCTATGCCACCGTCAATTAAAATTAAATCCGGCAATTCTGCATTTTCGTTTTTGAGCCTGCTGTATCGTCTTGTTGCAGCTTCGCGCATGGAAGCAAAATCGTCGATTACACCGTCTGTCGTTTTTAAGCGGAAGTAGCGGTAATTTTTTTTGTCCGGATTTCCTTTCCAGAAACTGATGAGCGAAGCAACCGGGAAGTTTCCACCGATGTGCGCAATGTCAAAGCCTTCGATTCTGTCGGGCAGGCGTGGAAGAGAAAGAAGTTTTTTAAGTTCTTCGAGTGCCGGCGTGTCTCCGCGTTCCCTTAAACGGCGCAGAATATCTTCGTGGGCGTTGTTTTTTGCCATGTTCAGGATTGCAGCGTGGCGACGGTTTTCCTGAGTTAAGCGTCTGTCATTTTCCGAGCAGTTGACTGTTATTAAGTGTGGTTTGTGAACTTTTTCAGCACAGAATTCTTTGAGCCATTCTCCCAGGATTTTTGAATCATCTTCTTCGCTTACAAAGATTGAAGGAGGAATGTCGTTTTTGTCTGAGTAATAGGCTACGGCAAATTCTTCCAGGAGTTCTTCATCTTCGGCAAGGCTTTCTACACGGAAGTTGTCGCGTCCGAGCAGTTTTCCGTCGCGGATTTTAAGCACTGTAAAACTTACAAGTTCACCTTCGCGGAAGCGGGCAATGTAGTCGCGGTCTTCGGCATTTGAAAAATCTTCAACCAGATTCTGATTCTGCATAACCGTCAAAGCCCGCAGTCCGTCGCGTAAACGTGCAGCTTTTTCAAAATTGAGCGAAGCGGCGGCGGCCTTCATCATTGCCGACATTCTGGCTGTTGTTTCTTCCCCTTTTCCCTCAAGTAGGGCTTTTATTTCTTCGATAAATTCAATGTAGGAATCTTTATCAATCTTGCCGCAACAGGGTGCCTTGCAGCGGCCTATGTGGTAGTACATGCATGGCGAAGTACGTTTTTTAAAAGTCCTGCAGTGTCTTACCGGATAGACTTTGTAGAGAGTTTCTATGAATGTGTCGAGCGCGCCGGCGTCAGGATACGGTCCGTAATAAGATGAACCGTCTTTTTTTATCTGGCGCGTCTTGTAAAATCTTGGAAATTCTTCGTGCGTAATTTTCAGCGAAGGATAGGATTTCCCGTCTTTCAGCTGAATGTTGTAGCGCGGAGAATATTTTTTAATCAGATTGTTTTCGAGGATGAACGCTTCGTATTCGTTGGATGTCGTAATGTATTCGATTGATTTTGCATTTGAAACGAGCATCTGCACTTTTATGTGGCGTTCACCGGAAAAATAAGATGAGAGACGGTTTTTTAAGTTTTTTGCTTTGCCGACATAAATGACGGTTCCTTCTTCGTTCCGCCATAAATATACACCGCTTGAGGAGGGCGCTTTTAGTGCGGTTTCGTGAAGTGTTTCATAAGCCGGATTAACTGTTGTATTCATTATGAAAAGGTTTTCTTTGTTTCGTATTGTAGCACATTTTGCAGTTGCTGTTGCCACAGTGTCAACAGTCTGTGCTTCAGAAAAATCAATCGTGATGGGCGGACAAAACGGGTGGAATAATCTTCTGTCGGTTAACGGAGTTACAACCGGAAAAGGGCGTTTTGGTTTTGATTCAATTGAACTGGAAACAAAAATTCCTGCTAATGACGAAAATACTACGCTTTACCTTACTTTCGAAAACGGAAAAATTGAAGATGCTTCCGGAAATTACGAAGTTTTAGAAAATAATCTCCTGAACGTTACGGACGCCGTAAAAGGAAAGGGCGCTGCCTTGAGCCGTGGAGAAAAAAAAGGCCTTGTTTTACGCAGAATAACGGATTCACCGTTAAACAATAAAATCCTGGCCGGTTCTTTTACAATTGAATTCTGGCTTTGTCCTTCTCTTGCAGAAAACGGTGAAAGCATTTATTCGTGGAGAACTTCAATAAATAACAGCCATGCTTCCGACTACCAGATGATAACTGCCGGATTTTCCAACAGCCGCCTTGAATGGAAATTTAAAAACGTTTTTCCTTCATTCAAAAATTCAGAAATCGTTTTAAGCGGATACAGTCCTGTAATTCCAGGAGAATGGAGCCGTCATACAATTTCCTTTAACGAAGAAAACGGTTGTCTTGAATATCTTGTAAACGGAAAGACTGAAGACATTAAATTCATTACTTCAACAGAGCACGAAGGCGGTTCAATCTGCATGCCGGTTATTGGAACACAGTCAGTTTTTGAACTCTGTCCGCTTTATACAGGAAAAATCGACAGTTTTAGAATTCAGCATGGAGCATACGAAAAAAATACAGAAAATGAATTTGAAAACGGAAATGAAAAATTCCTTGCCCGGGGAGGACGTTTTATAACAGAGCCTGTCCTGGTTTCGCAGGCGTCTGTTTTAGAAAGGCTTGAAGCCGTAACGAATATTCCTTCCGAGACTGAATTAAAATTTTTTGTCCGTGCAGGGGACAATTTTTATGACTGGACAGACAACTATCCTGAATGGAAAGAAGTTCTGCCAGGCGAACAGATAAAAGACGTTACGGGGCTTTATTTTCAGGTTGCAGCAGAACTTTTGCCGGATGGAAGCTGTTCAAAAACTCCGTCAGTAACTTCGCTTACGCTAAAATACACAGAAACAGAAAAACCTCTTCCACCGTTTGCAGTAAAGGCTCTTCCAGGGAACGGTCAGGTTGAATTAAGCTGGGGCTATTCTGTTGATGACAGTGCCGGCGGTTACTATGTTTATTATGGAACAAAACCTGGAGAATATCTTGGAAGAAGTGCAGTTGAAGGAAACTCTCCTGTAAATGCCGGAAATGCAACTTCCGTTACTTTGACAGGTTTAAAAAACGGCGAAATCTATTATTTTGCAGTTGCAGCATATTCCCGCGTTGACAAAAGAATAATCGGCGAACTTTCTAAAGAAGTTTTTGCCCGGCCGTCACAGCGCAACGGTTTTTAATTTCTGCAGAATACGGACTGGAGGATTGAAGTTATGTCACAAAAACAGCTTTTACTTTCGAGGGCACGCTCGGCTACACTTTCCCGCGATTTTGAACTTGCTGCCAGGCTTTACAGACAGCTTTTGCGCGACGACCGCAATAATGTAAGCATTTTAACCGAACTCGGCAACCTTTATATAAAAAGCGAACAGGACGAACTTGCCCTTCCGGTTTTTAAAAGAATTGCAGAACTCGATAAAAAGAATTTTGACGTCTACATTACTCTCGGAGGAATTTACCGCCGCTTAAAAAGATACGACGACTCAGTTGCCGTTCTTGAACAGTCGCTTTTGATTAACGGAGACAATCCGCAGGTTCTGTATAATCTCGGCTTTACCTACAAGATTATGGGCGACACGGAAAACGCAATCAGTTTTTTTGAAGACACAATCGAAAAAAATCCGGACGACGTTTTAGCTTACAATCATATCGGAACAATTTATGCGCAGAAAAACGACCACGAAAAAGCCATTCAATCTTATCTGCGCGGTCTTAATGTTGATGCAAATCATCCTGTTCTGCTGATGAATCTTGCAAAAAGTTACGAAGCCTTAGGCGACTACAAAAAAGCCTGCGAAGCGTATTCTCATGCACTGCGCTCAAGACCGTTCTGGACAGACGCAATTACAGATTATTCTCATCTGCTCGTAAAACTGAACCGCGTAAATGATGCTAAAACTTTGGTTACGCGTGCCTGCTCTGCAAATCCCCGGGACGAAAAATTAAAAGCCTGCCTGGACTATGTTGAACAGTTTGTCGTAATAAACGCAGATAATACTTGTGAGCAGAATCTGCCGGCCGCAGAGGAAGAAAAAGCAGAGACAGAAGAAGCTGAAGAAGTTCAAGTTACAGCACAGGAGAGCGAAACGGAAGAAGTTCTGCAGCCAGAAGTCGAAGAAGAGAATATTGAAGAAGAAGTGAATGAAGAAGAACCTGAAGAAGTTGAAGAAGAAGCTGACCTTGAAGACTTAAAACAGGAAAACGAAGAAGATTTTGATTTTGACGCTTTTGGTCAGGACGAAGGCGAAGAAGATCTTCTGGCTGAAGAAGAACCGGAAGAATCTTTGGAAGAACCTCTAGCCGAAGAAGAAGAGCTTTCAGAAGAAGCAGAAAACAACGCAGCTGGCAACGGGGCAGAATCAGAAACTGCTGAAGATGAACTGGAATCCAGTGAAGAAAAACAGAATGCAGAAACAGAAGGAGACGAGGAAGCAGAAGACAACGAGAAGGAAGCAGAAACTGCTGCCGACGGCGAATCTTGTAACGCCGATGCTGCAAATCTTGAAGTGGCAGAAGCAGAAGATGAACCTTCTCTTTTAGAAATTGAGGCAGAAGACTTTAATCCTTTTGACGGGCTTTGTCCTGACACCAGCGGTGAACCTTGTGAAGTTGAAGAAATTGCAGATGACGAAAGCCAGATTGAACTTCTGTCGGATGCAGAAAATATGGATCCAAAACTTTCGCTTTTTATAAAACTGAGGCAGCTTTTAAAATACCTTCCGGAAGAAAAACTCCTTGAATATCAGTCGAGCGAAGCGCGTTTAATGCTCGACTACCTTGTCCTGCATCTTTCTGGTCATAAAGGACTTTTACAGACTGCTTTTGAATTAAAGGATTCTGAAAATAAAGGACAGATTGAAGAAACCCTGCAGGAAGAAACTGGTAACACAGGTTCTTTAAACACTGAAGTTTTTGAAAACGGAATAAAAGTTGTAAAAGACCTTGTTCAGAAACTGCCGGATAAAAATTTAGTCTACGCAATGGAACAGCAGTTAAAAAAACTTGAACAGTAATTAAACTGTTCGAATGTCGAGTTTCAACAAAAACATATCAAATAGCCTCTCGTCGAGAACCATAATAAAGAAAATGCCGTCCTGTCAT
>CAVEBK010000005.1:0-59993 GCA_963613915.1 uncultured Collinsella sp. | reverse complement strand
CGAAATGATTCTGTGGTACAAGCTCATCCAGACTCGGCGGCAGCAGCCACTGCTCGTTCTGGTTGTATGGCTTGTATGTGATTTTATTACTTACGCCTCTGCTCATACTTAAATTTTATCACAGAGAAATTTGCTTGTCTTTAAAAAAATTTAGGAGCTATCCATTCTTTTTGGACAGCCCCCCCCCCACTTCATACCGGGCTAAATCTCTGCAGGTGATTTTTCGTCATAAAAATTCAATTTTGGACAAAATTGTTAGTAAATTTGAAAAAAATATTTGTACAAAAAAGAACTACTTGTAAAAAAAACGTCATAATAATAATATTCGCATAGTAAAATTAGGGGATAATGACGTATGAAAATCAACAATTCTGGAAAAAGGATTGGGTTTGCTCTCAGTTCAATTAATTTTGGTTCATCATTAAAACTCTGGCTAAAACTTGCAGCTTATGCTTCCCAGGAAACAGGTTCATTTTTTATTTTTCCGGGAAACACTCTGTCTGCAAAAGATTCAAATAACCTTCGTAACGAAATTTACAGACTTGTTAATTCAGAAAACCTTGACGGTGTAATCAGCTGGGCTTCGAGTATTGGAAACGGAGCTACAGCCGAACAGATTACCGAATTCCACAAAAAATTCAAAAATCTTCCATTAGTAACAATCGGACAGAAAGTTCTGGATAATCCTTCTGTTTCTTTTAATGCCTACGAAGGAATGAAAGATTTAACAAAGCACTTAATAGAAGTTCACGGGGCAAAAAAAATTGCTTTTGTACGCGGACCGCAAAATCATACTTCTGCCCAGGACAGATTTTCCGGCTTCTGCGATGCAGCCAGAGAAGCAGGAATTTTTAACGAAAATTTAATTACAGATTATACGGACTGGCACAACGGCGAACAGGCTGCCAGTCAGCTTTACGAAGAACGCGGTTTAATTCCGGGAAAAGATTTTGACGCAGTTCTTGCAGCCAGCGACATTATGGCACTCGCTGTTGTCGAATATTTTGAAAAACGCGGATACAGAATTCCAAAAGATTATATTTGCGGTGGTTTTAATGATTCTGCAGAAAGCAGAATTTGCCGCACAACTTTTTCTACAGTTCATATGCCGGTCGAAAAACTTGGAATTCTCGCCTATAAAAAATTAATGCAGATTTTAGACGGCGAATCAAATGTCCAGGACGAAGTTCTTCCTGCATATCCTGTTATCCGCGAAAGCTGCGGATGCAACAGCTTAAAACAGCTGCAGAATTTTTATGATTCAAAAACAAGAATTAAAAACCGCGACGAATTTGCAGACGCTCTGGTAAAACTTTTCCGTGCAGACGACAAAACCCGCGAAACTGTTTTTGTTCCTTTGCTCGATGCACTTTTTGAAAACAATCAGATTGAATTTTATAAACGCTTAAACGAGATTTTTTATTCATATTTCAGCGAAGGTGGAGAACTTTCCAATCTTTTTGTTGCCCTTCGTTATTTAAAAAATTCAACCTTCCTTCCTGAAGAATACGTTGCAAAAGTTATAAATACTATAAATTTAATGATTCCTCAGGTTCAGGGAAAAATCTGCGAAAACCGCCTTTATGACGAAAGGGTTGCATCTACGGTAAGTTCATTAAAAACCGCCCTTCTCTCTTCTCATGATTTTAAAACTTTAATGGAAGTTCTTGCAAAATATCTGCCGCAGATTGGAATTAAAAACGCTGCCATTGTTCTTTACGAAACAGACGATATTTCAAAATATATTGGAAGCTTTAATAATGTTGGCGAAATAAAACTCGAAAATGTTCTTTTTTCTTCCAGTCTTTTAGTTCCACAAAAATTTTCAAAAGAATTTGACTATGGAGTTTTCCTTGTTCAGCCGTTGTTTGTCGAAAATCAGCCGCTTGGATATTTAATTACAGGTTATTCAGATTGCGACGGAAATATTTACGAAGATTTAAGGGCTTCTGTAAGTACGACAATTCAGAGCATTAAACTTTTTGAACAGATTGTCGAAGCCCGTCATCTTGCTGAGCAGGCAGAATTTGCTAAGACAGAATTTTTTGCAAACGTTGGAAACGAACTTAGCGATCCATTAAAAGATCTTCTGGCAAAAATTGTTCAGATGCAGGGAAATATTGAAAAAGGAATTCTTGATCAGGATATTCTTTCTGAACAGCTGATCTTCCTGCGTTCTCAGATTCAGACACAGCTTCAGAAAACCGTAACGCTTATAGATTTAACCCGTTCCCAGGTTGATGATCTGCCAATGGACAAAAAACTGTTCGATATCAGGCAGGTTTTGCCGGGAAGTGTTGTTGCCAGTCTTGATCAGCCCTTCCCTCTTGTTTATGGAGATCCAGAGCGCATAAAAAAAGCAATTCTTACGCTTTTTACTTATGGCGACAGTTGCCCGATGGAAGTTTCGGCAGAGCCGGATGGTTTAAGAATCAGGATAAATTCAATTCATATTGACCGCAGGGATCCGGAATATCTTCTTGCAGAAAAAATTGTACTTCTGCAGTACGGAGAATTCAAAAAAATCGGCGAAAACCAGACAGAAATTGTTCTTCCGTGGCCAAATCTTGCAGGACTTCCTCCGGTAAAAATGGAAGAATCTCCAAAAAAGATAATCAGTCTTTCTGAAAAAAATGAAGAAAAAGAAATCTTCAATATTAAGATTGAAAATTATTCAGCAGAAAACACAAATGCCGAAGAAAACTGTCTTCTTTTCTGGCGTTCGGATAATGCGCCGATTGACGAATGGGTAAAAGTCTACAGTCTGCGTCATAACGAAAGACTTTTCAGAATGCCGATTCTTTGTTACAGCCATGAGCTTATAAGCCACAATTTTGTCGAAATGCTTGAATCAAAAGTACGGTCACAGAAATCCGAGCCGGTTTTGTTTGTAAATACAAAACGTACTCATTACGGAACCTGGGCAACGGATTCAAATACCGTAAAAATTCAATCTATGGCAGAATTTGATCATATTTTAAACGAAATTACTCCGTCTCTGATTGTTTTTGAAACCATCGACGAAGAAAGCATAAAGAAAATCCGTAAAAATCAAAAAACAGTTCTTGTTCCTGTTCTGGTGTTGCCGGATTCAATTCTTTCGGAAGAAGAAGTTGAAATGCTTTGTTCTCATCCGAGAATAATTCTCTGTAACAGCGGAGCAGCAGAATCTGAACAGTTTGATAAGAGAATTCACGAAATTCTTGCTGGAGACGAAATTCTGCCGCCACATACCGGGGCTCTGGTAAAAAAAGCAATTCTGTACCTTAATAAAAATGCTTCTCAGCAGATTGTACGCTGGAAACTTGCAGACAATGTTCATGTCAGTGAAGACTATTTAACAAGAATCTTCCATAAAGAGATTGGACTTTCGCTTTGGGAATATTTAAATCGCTATAGAATTTACCTTGCAACTAAAATGCTTCTCGAAACCAACGATACGATTTATGAGATTGCAGAAAAATCCGGATTTCAGGATCAGGCTTACTTCTGTCGCGTATTCAAAAAAATCTATGGTGTTCCACCTGGAAGAATTCGTACAAAACAGTAGGAATTTTATTAGCATCGATCGGTTTTATCCAATAAAACGCTTGTCAATTTTATGTAAAAAAAGATATTATTATTGAACTGAGGTTAAATATGATCGCACAAGAAACATCTGTTCTTAAGGCTCCAAAGAAAGATCTTTGGAAGGACATTAAGAGACACTATTCTGTTTACGCACTGCTCGTTATACCAGCTGTTTACTATGCTATCTTAAAGTATGGTGCAATTGTTAACGGTCAGATCGCTTTTAAAAGCTTTTTGCCAGCCGATGGAATTTGGGGAAGCAGCTGGATTGGATTCCGCAACTTCGTAGACTTCTTCCAGTCATTCTACTTTGGTGAATTGCTCCGCAACACAATCCTTTACAGTTTGGCAAAACTTGTAATTTGTGTTCCGCTCTCAATTATTCTTTCTGTTGCTCTTTATGAATGTACACACGACATTCTTCGTAGAGTTGTTCAGACACTTGTTTATCTTCCACACTTCCTTTCATGGGTAATTATGTACGGTATTTTGCTTGTACTTCTTGCTCCTGGCGATGGTATGGTAAACGACATCGTTAAGTTCTTTGGTGGTGATCCTGTAGACTTCCTTACCAACGTAAAAACTTTCCCTGCAATCGTTATTATTTCTGATGCATGGAAGGAAATGGGTTGGGCTGCAATTATCTTTATTGCTGCATTGATGGGTATTGACCCTTCATTGTTCGAAGCTGCAATGGTTGAAGGTGCTTCTGCTGTTCAGCGCGTTTGGTACATCACAATTCCTTCAATTAAGCCTGTAATCGTAACAGTAGTTCTTCTTAAACTTGGTACAGTTCTTGATGCTGGATTTAACCAGATGTTCATGTTGTACTCTGTTCCAGTATATTCTGTAGCCGACATCATCGATACCTGGGTATATCGTCAGGGTCTTTTGCAGTTCAAGTTCGCTCTTGCTACTGCCGTTGGTATCTTCAAGGGTGTAATTGGTATGCTTCTCGTAATGGCATCTAACGCTGTTACCAAGAAACTCGCTGATTCTTCACTTCTGTAGTTAAGGGAGAAAAAAATGACAAAACCAAGTACAGTAAAATTAACTGCCGGTGACCGCACTTTCTATATTTGTGTAAATGCATTCCTTATTTTCATTGGTATCATAATTGCAATTCCAATGTGGTCTACAATTACACTTTCTTTCCGTCCAAATACATTCCTTGGAACAAACTTTGAAGGTATGTTCCTCCCTGTTTGGAAATGGGATACTTCAGCTTATAAGGCTTTGTTAGGTAATGCAGGATTTATTCAGGCATTCTGGAACTCTATTAAAATCATGTTTTTCGGTGTTATTACCGCTCTCGGTTTGACTGTTCCGATGGCATATTGTATGTCTGTTTCAGACCTTCCTGGCCGTAAAATCCTGAACTACTTTGTTCTTATTCCATATTTGTTCAATATTGGTGTAATCCCGACTTACCTTGTTGTAACAAATCTTCATCTTACAAACCACCTTGCTTCAATCTTTTTGCCAGGTGCTATTGGTACTTACAACTGTCTGATTATGCGTGGCTTCTTTGAAGGAATCCCTGAATCTTTGAAAGAATCTGCCCGTATCGACGGTGCTGCTGAATGGTACGTACTCGTTTCTATCATTCTTCCATTGTCAAAACCAATTATCATGACAATCGGTTTGTATTATGCAGTTAACTTCTGGAACGACTTCATGCACGCAATGCTCTACTTGAACGAAGCATATCTGCAGCCACTTCCAATCTTGCTCCGCAACATTTTGATGGCTTCTGGTATGAACGAATATGTTGAAGTTAACGCATTCGGTAATGCATCTGTACAGGCAATTAAGGCAGCATCTGTATTTATGTCTGCTATTCCTATGATGATTGCATATCCGTTTATTCAGAAGTACTTTACTAAGGGTACAATGCTTGGTTCTGTTAAGGGCTAAGTTTTACAAAATGTAGATTATATTCAAAACAGATGACTGGATGATAATTTTTTATTGTCTGGTCATTTTTTTGTGATATAATAAATGAACTTGATTTTTATAATCTTGTTATTAAATTGTTTTCATTAGATTCAATAAAAGGAGGATAAAATGAAAAACTTTTTTAAGAATCTTGCACTTTTAGCTTTGATTCTTGTAGTTGCTTCTCCAGTTTTTGCTGCAAAAAAATGGAAGGTAAACAAAGATGGTTCAGTTGATATTGAACTTTGGTACGGTGCTGCCGTAACAGAAGCTGGTCCACCACCATCTGACTGGGTTGCTTACGATATTATTAAAAAGAAGCTCGGTATTAATCTTATTGTTACTGCACTTCCATCAAACGAATCTGACCAGGATACAAAAATCAACGCTGCCGGCGCTGCTAACTCTCTTCCTGACTTGTTCATGGTAAGCGATAACTGTTTCCAGATTTTGTCAAAACAGAGAATTCTTGCTCCTGTAGATGACATGTTTGCTATGATGCCTAACCGCACTGCAAAACTTTATGATAAAGATGCCCGCAAGCACTCAACAGTAAACGGTGTTTGCTATGGTCTTGATCAGCCAGGTACAATCGTTCGTAACGAAGGTATCCTTATCCGCAAAGACTGGCTCGACAAACTCGGTCTTAAAGTTCCAAAGACAACAGATGAATTCTTCAATGTAATGAAAGCATTTACAGAAAAAGATCCTGATGGAAACGGAAAGAACGATACATACGGTCTTGGTGCTTACATCGAACTTAAGCCAATGTGCGAAGGTCTTGGTGCTCGTTTTGACCCATGGTTTGGTGCTTTTGGTGTTGCTGGTACTTGGTCTATGGCTAAAGACACAGCTGGTCTTAACATTAACAGACCAGAATACTATGACGCTCTTGAATTCATCAAGAAAATCATTGATGCAAAAGTAATCGATCCAAACTGGACTGCTTATAAGAAAGATGACTACCGTGCTTCTTGGAAACAGGGTAAATTCGGTATCTTCCGTGAACAGAATGCTGCTGCATTTGCTGAATCAAACTATGCTCCATTCGATCAGAACTTCCCTAACGCTGATTTGATCATCGTTGACCCACCAGTTGGACCAACAGGAAAATCTGCTGCAGGTGTATACGATCAGGCTTACCGCCGCTACTGTATGGCTAAAACAAACGCTGAACAGACAATCAAGGGCTGGAAAGACGTTGATGGAACAAAGAAAAACATTACAAAGAAAGAAATGGTTGCTCGTCTTCTTGAATGGATGTCTTCTGATGAAGGATACTACCTCCTCGGATACGGTCAGGAAGGTGTAAACTTTGTATTTGATCCAAAAACTGGTGCACCAACAAAAGATGGTATTCCAGATAAGAACCTGGCTTTCTCTAAACCAAAGATGCAGCCTTTGACACAGCTCCGCAACCTTGTTTACTACAACTCAGATGCAGAACTTATGTCTCGCTACCCAACATATACAACAGCAGTTTCAAAGAAACAGCTTTCTTCTTTGAAGGCTCTCCGCGAAATGCAGTCTAAACCATGGACACCTGTAATTGGTGCTTCATTGCTCCCTCTTCCAGATGCTGACCTTCAGCGCTTCTACGAACAGGGTGTAGTTGAATTTATGACAGGCAAACGCCAGCTTACAAAAGCTAACTGGCAGGCTTGGTTGAAAGAATTCAACGACATGGGCGGAAAAGCTTGGGAACAGGCTGGTATTGCTAAGATGAAGGAAATGAACCTCCTTTACTAGTTTTAGTTAATTAGCAAAACTCAAAAAGACAGTATCGTTTCTGGTACTGTCTTTTTTTTTATTTAAAATTGATTTATATTCAAGTTATGAAAAATACACAGAAAAAAGAACTTGCAGTTTGTGGATTTGAAGCTGTAAAAGCTTTAGCAAAAGAAAATCCTCAGAAAATAAAAAGATTTTACTATACAGAAGAAAGAATGAATTTTTTCGGAGATTTGTGTAAATATCTTGCAAAGAAAAAAGCTCCGTACAATAAAGTAAAAAGCGACCTTGATTTGGAAAAACTCTGTGGAAGTGTGCATCATCAGGGAGTGGTTGCAATGATTGAGCAGCCGGAAATTGAAGCCTTAAGCAGCGATATTACGGACAGCTGGTTGCACGAAAAAGAGTCTGCCCTTTTGCTTGACAGAGTTGGAAATGCAAATAACCTTGGTGCAATTGTTCGTAGCGCAGCTTTTTTTGGATTTAAGAATGTCATTATTCCATTGGACGAAGCTCAGACTTCTGTAACGACCAGTTCATACAGAGTTGCTCAGGGTGGAATGGAATATGTAAATGTTTATTCTGTAAAATCGATCAGCCGTTTGCTGGAAGCTCTTAAAGGCAAAATGATGCGCTTTGGTACAGATGTAAATGCAACTGAGCCTGTAAGTAAAATTAAAGAATTAAGCAAAAATAAGCCGGCATTGATTGTTTTGGGAAATGAAGAACACGGAATTTCAAAACAGGTAAAAGAAAATTGTGATGAACTTATTATTATTCCTAATTCAGCTGTTTTTGGAGAAGAGAGCGAACGTCCAATCGAAAGTTTAAATGTTGCTCAGGCAGCTGCAATTGTTTTATACGAAATGAGAAAATAAAAAAAAGAGGTCAGTTGACCTCTTTTTTTTACGCTTTTTTTATTAGCGGTTCATTTCTGACTGTTTGCCAGTTGTGTGGTGAGATTTGATAATTGCTTCAATTTCTGTAAAGTCGGAAACCGGAAGGTCTCCAAAAATTGTGTTCTTTGTTGCACAGGTTGCATTACCAAATTCAACTGCTTTCTGAGCATCGTCGTAGTGCAAAAGTCCGAACAAAACGCCGGCACAATATGCGTCTCCTGAACCGATTCTATCTACGACATCAATTTCTTTATACGGCTCTTCGCGGTAGAATTTGTCGAGACGTTTTAAGTAAAGAGTTGAACCAAACGAATGAACTTTTGGACTGATTACTTCGCGCTGAGAAGTTGCAATTACCTGAATATTCGGATAGTCGCGACAGAACTGGCGGTGCATATCTTCGAGAGTTCCTGTTAAACGGAACATACGGTGACAGCTTTCTTCAGAAATAAAGAGAACATCAACATACGGAAGAATCTGCTTGATTGTATTGCGGGCTGTGTCTTCGTCCCAGAGTGTTGCACGATAGTTAACGTCAAAAGCAATCTGAGTTCCCTGTGCCTTAAACTTTTTTATCATGTCGATTGCAAGAGTTCTGGTAGCATCGCTTAAGGCAAGAGTAATTCCAGATGTATAGAACATTCTTGCTTTTGTGTAAATGTCTTCCGGAATTTCTGATTCTTTAATTTTTGTAATTGAAGAATTCTTGCGGTCGTAAACTACGGTTGGTTTACGAGGATATGCGCCATTTTCGTAGTAATAAATGCCAACGCGGGCTTCTGGAGAATCGTCCCAGATAATAAAGTCGTCGCTGACAGAAGAAGAACGAATACGGTTTTTAATGAAAGTTCCCAGCTGGTTTTTTGGAAGACGAGTAATAATGCCAGAACGGCAACCAAGCAAAGAAACGCCACATGCTACATTGAGTTCTGCCCCACCCGCATGTTTCTTAAAAGAATCACTTTTATAGATAAGTTCATTTACCGGTGGTGACAAACGAAGCATTGTTTCGCCGAAAGTGATTAAATCAAATTCTTTATGCTCATAAAAAGCGCCTTTTTTTTCCATATCGTGCCTCAATTTAAAAATTATAACAGTTTAAGTTTAATGATTAAAAAAAAAATCAACAAGTGGAAATTATAAAATATTTTGGGGCGCATTAAGAAAAATCTTTTTAATGTTTTTTTATGGAACGGTGTATTTTCAAATTGTTCTTAAAATTGCAGGTTTTACAGATTTTCTTTACTTTGTGGACTTTTAATTTTGCCTCAATTATACTAAAAAGCATGGCAAAAAATGAGAATAAAAAAAATCAGACGGGATTCTGGCTGGCATGCTGGATACTTGCATTTTTGATTTTATTGATTATGTTTCTTGTTAAGCAGGATGAAATTTTTACAACATTAAAAACAACCAGATGTTTTGAACGGCTTTTTGGAAAGACACCGTCTTTTATTGAAAATCACGAAATAAAAGAAAAAGAGAACGTAAAAGAACAGGAAAACGATGTAATTATTCTTAATGTACAACCAAAAACGGCTCCAGTTCTTCAAAAAGAAGAAAAACAAATTGAAGAAACTGTAAAAACGGAACCTTCAAAAGAAGAAAAAGCCGAAGTTGCGCAGACAGAAGATAAGAAAACTGTGCAAAGTGAAATTTTACAAACTGAGGATAAAAAGACATCTTCAAATGAAGTAAAAGATGTTGTAGAAAAGAAGGTTGAAAAAAAAGAAGAAAAGAAAGTTGAAAAACCTGAAGTAAAAACCGTAAAAACAAGCGTTCAAAAACTTTATTTTGTCTTTATTGGCGAAGACGGAACTTTGAGCCGCAAAATGATTACTAGAACGGTAGAAAAAAATGATTCTCCGCTGGTAACAAACATAAATCTTTTGCTTGCAGGTCCAAATCAAAGTGAAAGCAGTAAAGGATATAGAAATTTAATTCCTGCGGGAACAAAACTTTTGTCTGCTTCTGTGCGTGACGGAATTGCGTATCTGAATTTTAACGAACAGTTTGAATTTAACACGGTCGGAATGGACGGTTACCAGGCGCAGTTGATGCAGATTGTTTTTACGGCAACTGAATTTAGTACTGTAGACAGTGTTCAGTTTTTGATTGAAGGACAGAAAAAAGATTATTTAGGCAGCGAAGGTGTCTGGATTGGAAGTCCACTTTCGCGGGGAAGTTTTAGCTAAGTTGAATTTGAATGCGGCAAGGATTGCAGGGGCGCGCGAAGGGCGTTGTACGACATCCTGTCGTGCCACAAATTGCAAAGCAATTTGTGCGGGTTCATTGTCTTTAGTGCCGTCCGTGGCACAATTTTACCGTGTAAAAAACAAAGTACAATGTAGCGTTAGCGGAACCCCGGAAAGCCTGGTTTTTGCAGCGCAAAAAGCCGCCCAAAGAAAAAAACTATTTTGCTGAATAAGATTTTAAAATTGAATCAAAATACCTGGAATTCTGGCTGTAAGTTTCCTGAAAAACCGTAAGCGAAAGCAGCGCAATGTGATTTTCGTCAAGATGAGTAAGGATTTTAAAATCTCTTGTAAAAGACTTTGAAATATCATTAAAGAAAAGATTTTCTATAGCTGTCGATTTTTTTGAAGAATTGAGCTTGGTTAATTCGGAATACGGATAAGTTCCGTCGGTGCCAAGGGTAAAGCGGCGCAACAGATTGCCGGTGATTTTTGTTTTTTGTTCAGAATCTTCGTTTGAAAAATCTATTACATCAAGTGCCAGAATTGCATTGCTCGAAAGAGTGTAAAAATTCTGAGCTTTTGCTGTCCACTGAGAGTCCAGAGTGATTTTCTGCGTAAACTGTTCTGACTTTTTGTATTCAATTTTTTGTCTGGAAGCTTTTTTGTCTAAATTAAAATTAGTGTGAGAGTCCTGAGTTTTTAAAGGCAGGCCTTCGAATGCACTGAAATTTTCGTCGGCAGAAGAAGCGAGCTGACCTGAAGTAACTAAATTAAAAACTGCTTTTCCTGTTGAATCGCAAATATTTTTTATATTGAAAACCGGAATGAGCGGATCAAAATTTATTGTAACGGTTCCGCCGAATTGTTCAAAATCCTGCTGAACGGAAAGTTTTTCGCTGACCTGCCCTGCTTTTTGTCTGCGGGCTGTAAGTTCGTAAATCAGGTCGTGCAGGTAGTTTACAATGTCTGTGTCGTCCGGATTGATTGCAGAAAGAATGCGTTCGCCGGTAAGTTCGACATAATCTTTTGTTGAATCTAAGGAAAATAAAATAAAAATGTCTTTTTTTGGTTTTAATGGCGAAACATCTGTTTGTGCAGGGGCAAAATATCGTAAACCGTAAGTTCCTTCGTCGTAGTAGATAATGCCAAAATAAGATTCGCGCTCAAAAGTTGAATCTTTGTAGTAAACAAACTGCCCTGAGGTGTCGGCGATTTTTGAATTAACGCCAGGCAGGGCGAATAGTGAAAATGAAACAAGGAAAATAGAAACAGAAAAGAATATTTTTTTTAAAATTGTGGAATTCATTTTGTTACCTGAAATCTGGTTTTGCTTTTTTTGCTTTATTGTGCTTTTAATGAGTGAAAAAAAATGGTGGCTGTAGGATTTAAATTCTGCAACCACCATTTATTACTTAGCTATGCCTGCAGTTTTGCAAGTTCGTCTTTTACAAATTGAATTGCTTTTTCTGCTGTGTTTTCGAGTGGAATGAGTTCTGCTTCTTTTGCAGCTCTTGGCTTGAATTCAACATTTGGAAGATTTTTGTCTCCAACTGTGATTCTGAGAGGAATGCCAATCAATTCCATATCTGCAAATTTTACGCCAGGGCGTTCGTCGCGGTCGTCGAGCAGAACTTCGATTCCTGCTTTTGTAAGCTCGTCGTAAAGTTTGTCGGCAGCTTCTTTCATTGCGCCTGAATATTTGATTGGAACGATGCAAACGTGGAACGGAGCTACTGACATTGGCCAGATGATTCCTTTTTCGTCGTTGTTTTTTTCGATGATTGAAGCAAGTGTGCGGTCAATGCCGATTCCGTAGCAGCCCATTGTCGGTTCCTGCGGTTTTCCATTCTGTCCGAGGAAGGTTACATGCATTGATTTTGTGTATTTGTGTCCGAGCTTAAAGATGTGTCCGAGTTCATTGCCCTTGCGTGTGTAGAATTCTCCGCCGCATAAAGGACATTTGTCGCCTTCTTTTACTGTGCGGACATCTGCGCTGATGTATGGAACAAAGTCGCGGAGCGGTTCAACGTGCTTAATGTGGTAGCCGTCTTTGCCAGAACCTGCGATTGCGTTGTGCATCATAGCTTCGCCGTCTTTTACAACAGAGTAGTCAACGATGAGAGGACATTTTGCTGTGACTGGACCTACAAATCCGTGTGGAGCACCTGCGTATTCAAGAACTTCGTCTGCTTCTGCAAGAACAACTTCGGAAGCCTTTAATGTTGCTGCAAGTTTTGCTTCGTTTACGTCGAGGTCTGAGCGGATAAGAACGCAAACATAAGAAAGCGGATAATAATCGCCTGCAGGATCTTTTACGCGGTTCCATTTTTCAGCACCGGTTGCTCCTGTCATGTCGATTGCAGCGTTGATTACGCGGTAAATGAGAGCTTTAATGAACATTTTTGGAGATTCATCAAAGAATTTTTCCATATCTTCGATTGAAAATACTCCTGGAGTTGCAACCATTTCTATAGGTAAGTCTGTTTTTGCAGGTTTTTCGCCTTTTTTGTTTGTTGCTTCGTCTGGAGCGCACCATGCTTTTTCGACATTTGCTGCAAATCCGCATTTTTCGTTTGGACAGATGATTAAAGTATCGTCGCCAATGTCTGATTCAACCATGAATTCTTCTGAGCCGGAACCGCCCATTGCACCTGAGTCTGCGCGGACAGGAATAATTTTAAGGCCGAGACGTTTAAAGATGTTAAAATAAGCCTTTTCGTAAAGGTTGTAAGACTCGTCGAGAGAAGCGTCGTCTGCGTTCATTGTGTAGCCGTCTGCCATGATAAATTCGCGGCCACGCATTACGCCGTAGCGGGGACGGATTTCGTCGCGGTATTTTGTGTTAATCTGATAAAGATTAATTGGAAGCTGTTTGTAAGAGCTTAAGGCGTCGCGAACGATAACGGTGAATGCTTCTTCTGCTGTCGGAGAAACAACCATGTCCTGTTCGCCACGGTTTTTTGCCTTGAGCATCTGCGGGCCCATTGTTTCCCAGCGGCCGGATTCTTTCCAGATGTCGCCGGGAACGATAACTGTTGGTTTAAATTCGAGTGCTTCTGCTGTGTTGTTCCATTCTTCACGAACAATCTGCTCAAGTTTATAGAGTGAACGGAGTCCAAGAGGAAGATATGTGTAAAGTCCGTTTCCAAGTTTGCGTGTGATTCCTGCTCTGAGCATGAGCTTGTGACTTGCGATTACTGCTTCGGCTGGAGCGTCGCGAAGTGTTGAAATATAGAATTTTGATGTTTTCATGATTTAACAGTTTATTGAAAATGCCCGTTGTTGACAACTAAATCGAAGTTTTCGTAAAAAGCGTTAAGGGCTGCAGGAGCGCGCAAGCGTTCAAAAACACCTGTGTTTTTGAATGAAGCGTAAGCGGAACTCCGAAAGACCTGACGGCACAAAACTTGTTTTGTGCCGGAACGCCCTTATAAATAAAAAAAGGCTGACCTTAAAAAGATCAGCCTTTTGTAAAAAAATTTAACTTAGTTTGAAGTTAATGTAAGGTGACGAGGAAGACCGTCAACCATGATTGGGCTCAGTTCTGCCTGAATTAAAGGGTGAATGTAATGAATCAAATCTTTTGTAACCTGATCATCGCCGTCAATCCATTCAAGCGGGACTTTCTTTTCTACGTTTGCAATTTCTTTAACGTCGGCAGTTTCTGTAATGCACATATATGGATCGTCAGAAACACGTTTAAGAACTACAACCTTTCCTGTTTCGCCTTCAAAAGCGGCTTTTACTGCTGCTCCACCAACATTAAATGCTTCTGTAATGTCTGTGCGGCTTGACATGTGGGCTGCACAACGCTGCAAAGTAGAAAGTTCAATTGCGCGTGCTTTTACGCCAAGTTCTGCCTGGAGTTTTGTTGCCAGGAAACTTGCAGTTCCAGACATCTGCTTGTGACCAAAAGCGTCAACAGAATCTGCGTGCTGACCGAGTTCAAAGACGTATCTTCCGTCGGCAAGCTTAATTCCTTCAGAAACTGCAATAACGACAGATTTACCTTTGCTGACAATTTCTTTAACGCGTGACATAAATTTGTCGATGTTGAATGGTTTTTCCGGTAAATAAATTAAATCAACGCCTTCGCAGTCTTCTGATTTTGCAAGTGCCGAAGCTGCTGTAAGCCAGCCTGCATTGCGACCCATGATTTCTACAACAGTAACTGTCGGATAGTCATAAACAAGACCGTCGCGGATAATTTCTTTCATTGTAGAAGCAATGAATTTTGCTGCAGAACCAAAACCAGGAGTATGATCGGTAATTGCAAGGTCGTTGTCGATTGTTTTTGGAACGCCCATAAAGCGGATTGAACTGTTGATTGACTTTGCATAGCGCGAAAGTTTTTCGATTGTGTCCATTGAATCGTTTCCACCAATGTAGAAAAAGTATTCAATTTCGAGTTCTTTTAAAATTTCAAAGATTTTTTCGTAAGTTTCTTTATTTGATTCAATTTCCGGCAATTTAAAACGGCATGAACCAAGATAAGAAGAAGGTGTTCTTTTTAAAAGATCAATGTCCATAGATGAACGGATTTTCTGAGTCAAATCAACATACTGGCGGTCGAGCAAACCCTTAATACCGTGCTGCATTCCATAAATTTTCTTTGAACCACGGTCTCTTGCTGTCTGAAAAACCCCAGCAAGGGAAGCATTGATTACTGAAGTAGGTCCACCTGACTGCCCAACAATTACGTTACCAATCATAAATTTTCTCCATAAAGTATTATTAAATCTAAAATAAGTTTATCACTAAAAAGGGGGAATAGAAACAAAAAAAGAAAAAATCAAAGTTTAGATTTGGTTAAAAAGGTTTTTGGGCGTTACGGCTGTCGCCGTCGCGCTTTTCAGGGTTCCGCGCAGTACGCGCTTCATTCTGCTGACATCCTGTCAGGCAACAAATGCTACGCATTTCTTGTCGCGACAGGAGGTCGCAAAATCGCTAACGCAAAAAAAATCCCTCCAGCTGTTTGCTGAAGGGATTTAACGTATTAATGTACGCTGTTTACCAATGTAAGCGCACTTTTCTGCCAAAACGTCGTGTTTTGTCAAAAAGTGCAGAGTTTCTTACGAAACTCACAGTCTTTGTGCGTACATCCGTGTACGCTGTCTTATTTAGGCTGTTTACCAATATAAGCCAAAATACCGCCGTCTACGTAGAGGATGTGGCCGTTTACAGCGTTAGAAGCATCAGAAGCTAAGAATACTGCTGGTCCTGCGAGTTCTTCTGGATCGAGCCAGCGTCCTGCTGGTGTGCGTCCTACGATGAACTGATCGAACGGGTGGCGTGAACCGTCAGCCTGTTTTTCGCGCAGTGGTGCTGTCTGTGGAGTAGCGATGTATCCAGGTCCAATGCCGTTGCACTGAATGTTGTCTGCACCGTATTCAGAACAGATGTTCTTTGTGAGCATTTTAAGACCGCCCTTTGCAGCTGCGTAAGCAGATACAGTTTCGCGTCCGAGTTCAGACATCATTGAACAGATGTTGATGATTTTTCCGTGTCCCTTCTTAATCATTGAAGGAAGAACTGCCTTTGATACGATGAATGGAGCGTTAAGGTCAACATCTACAACAGCGCGGAAGTCTTCTGCTGACATTTCTGTCATTGGGATTCTCTTAATGATTCCAGCATTGTTTACGAGAATGTCTACAACGCCAACTTCAGCTTCGATCTTTTTAACAGTTTCGATAACCTGATCTTCTTTTGTAACGTCGCAGATATATCCGTGAACATCGTTCATTCCGTTTTCTTTGTAGTTTGCGTAGCCCTTGTCAAGCTGTTCCTGTCCGCGGTCGTTAAAAACAATTTTTGCTCCAGCAGCGTGGAATGCTTTAGCGATTGCAAATCCGATTCCGTATGATGCGCCTGTAACCCAAGCAACTTTGCCAGTAAGGTCAAAGTCTTTCATTTCAAATGCTTTTGCCATTTTTTGATAGCCTCCAATAAATATGTTTTAAAGATATAAAAATGACTTTGTAAGGTCAAGGAATTTTACTCCGTCATATTGTATCCGGTTTTATTGGGGAAGAATTTTTGTCAGGCTTCCCCTACCCTTCGATTATAAATCTTCAAGACCAAGAATAAAAATATTTGAATTCTCTGTTTTTAGAATTTTTAAAATATTTTCCTTTGGAATTGAAGTTTTGCATTTTGTTTTTGCCTGTTCGTCTTCTTCAAGAGACTGAACATCAAGAACTTTGTCTGCAACAAGTCCATAAAGTGTTGTTTTTTCGGTTTCTTCAACTTTTTTTACAACAGAAATGACAATTATTTTAGTATTTTTATCAATTTCTTTGTTTTTTAAGCCGAATTTTTTTCTTAAGTTAATGACAGTAATTCCCTGCCCTCTCGAATAAATTAAGCCTTCGATATAATCTTTTGTGCCCGGAATTGCGGTAAAATTTCCATAATTCAATACTTCGAGTACGCTCGAAATTTCTACGGCACAAACATTTGAATCAAGTAAAAAAGTTAAAAAAGATTTTTTCATTTTTTATTAAATTAAAGAAAACTGACTGTCAAAACAGCTAAATCCGCGTTTAACAGTCGCTTTCTTTTTTAGAATTCCTCAAAATCAGCATCTTTTATAAGATCTGCGGTTGTTTTTCTTACGACTGTTCCAGAAATAGGATTGTCTTTTGGTTTTGAAACTTCTTTAGATTCTTCCTTTACTTCTGGGGTTGCAGACGGTTTTTCAACTGCAGGAGAAGTTTCTTCATTAATATTTTCCGGTTGAATTTCTTCTGCCTTTTTCAGCATTTCGTTTGTTTCTTTTAAATTCTGGTTGAATTCGTCCGGAGTTTTAAAGAATGCAATTGTCTGAACAAGTTTCTGTGCTTCTGAACTAAGTTCTTCTGCCATTGCTGCCATTTCTTCTGCCGCACTTGCATTCTGCTGAACAACGCTGTCGAGCTGGATAATTGCCGTAGAAACCTGCTGAGCGCCATTGTCCTGTTCACGGCTTGATGATGCAATTTCCTGGATAAGGTTTGAAGTTTCTTCAATTTTTGGAACAACACCGTTAATCATATTGCCGGCATTTTCTGCAGTTGCCAGCGTCTGTGTTGAAATTTTACTGATTTCTGCTGCGGAAGCCTGGGTTCTTTCTGCGAGTTTACGAACTTCGCTTGCAACGACTGCAAATCCTTTTCCTGCGTCTCCGGCGCGCGCTGCTTCGATTGCGGCGTTGAGTGCGAGCATATTTGTCTGACCTGCAATGTCTTCAATAATGTTGATTTTTTCTGAAATTGCCTTTACTGCTTCAACTGCCTCGTTTACTGCAAGTCCGCCGGCTTCTCCGTCTGCTGTTGCCTGGACAGCAATCTGACTTGTTCGTGTTGCATTTTCTGCTGTCTGGCGGATATTGCTTGTCATCTGCTCCATTGTTGCGCTCATTTCTTCTGTAGAAGCTGCCTGTTCACTTGCTCCGGAAGAAACTGCCTGGCTGGAAGAAGAAAGCTGTTCTCCACCGGCACGAACGTTCATTGCAGATTCGCGTACATTTTGAATTGTTTTTATGAGCGAATTTGTCATTTTGTCGAGGGCTTTTGCCATTGCTCCGAGTTCATCGCTGCGCTGCTTCATTTTTACGGAATCCTTAACTTCTTTTTCTGTAATTATAAGATTTCCGTCTGCAATATTTGTTAAAGCAATTCGAATGTTGTTTATTGGAGTTGAAAGTGAAGAAGCATAAATCCATGCAAGAATGTAAGAACCTACGATGAATACAATTGAAATAATAATCATCAGAACTTTCATTATGTTTACAGATTCCATGAATGTGCTTTTTGGAACCATGATTGCAACTGACCAGTTTGTTGAAATATCGGCACTGTCAATTGAAGTATATGCTGAATAATATTTTTTTCCGTTGAATTTGATTTCTTCTACGTTATTTTCAAAATTAATCATTCTTTTTGCAATGGAAGCAACGCCCTTAAAGGTTGGATTATCCATTGCAAGCGATTCAAAAGTTGTTCCGCCAAAAGTAGAACCTGTTAAGGTGCTCGCAAGAATTATTCCGGTTGTGCTGTTTATTACAAAAGATTCGTTTCCCTGCATGGAATTCAATTTTTCTGTAAAATCGTTCAAAAGCTGGCTGTCTGTGTTTATTGCCAGAATGCCTGTTATTTTTCCACTGTCGTCGCGTAAAGGAACAGCGTAATAGATAGAAACATTTCCTGTTGTGCTTGCAATAACCGGTCCTTCAACTGAATTTGACCCGCTTACAGCCTGAGCAAAATAACTGCGTCCCTGAATTTCGCATTTGTTTCCGTGAGATGTGTAGCCGTGGCCCTGAGTGTCTGCAAGAATAAAGTAATTTCCACCGCTAAAAACATCTTCGCTTCCGTCGAGCAAAATAGCCTTCTCTTTAATGGAAAGGTCTGACTTTAATTCCTTGCGGTCTGCAACAGAACGAAGAATATTTATGTTTCCCTGAATTTTACTTACTGCAAGCTGCGAAACTGTGTCTAAAAGAGGGCTTATTCCCTGATAAGCAGTCGTATTAACGGCATCGCTGGCAAAAAAGATTGAAATCCATGTTAATGCAATTCCCAAAATTAAAGATACAAGTGCTACATAACCAGTTATTGCGTGACGAATGCTTTTCATAAAAACCTCTCAATAAATTTATAAATTCTATCCGATTATTTTTTTTACAACTGCAATCAGTTTTTCAGAAGTAAACGGCTTTACAATCCAGCCGGTTGCTCCGGCAGCCTTTCCTTCTTCCATTTTTGTTGCCTGGTTTTCGGTTGTAAGGGCGATTATTGGAGTGAATTTATATCCTTCTGTTTTTCTTAATTCCTTTGTAAATTCAATTCCGTCCATATTCGGCATATTTATATCTGTAATTACAAGATTGAATTTGTCGGCTTTTGCTTTTGCAAGTCCGTCTACACCGTCTTCGGCTTCTGTTATTTCGTATCCTTCCTGTCCAAGGATAAACGAAATGCTTTTTCTGATTGAAACTGAATCATCAACAGCAAGAATTTTTTTTGACATTTTTACTTTCCCCCAATATCAGTTGATTTTATCATATAACAGTTATTTTATTGTTTATAAATGTGTTATAAATGCGCAAAATGATTAAAATTCATCTGCATAATTTTTGCACGGTTACATACAGCTTCTGCAATTTTTTCCAGTGGCAGCACTGAATCAACTGCGCCTGCTTTTACAGCTTCGCCCGGCATTCCCCAGACAATGCTTGTTACTTCGTCCTGGGCAATATTATATGCTCCTGCATCGTGCATTTCTTTCATTCCGTGGGAACCGTCGTCGCCCATTCCTGTCATTATTACGCCGATTGCATTTTTTCCTGCGTAACGCGCTGCCGAACGAAAAAGAACGTCAACAGAAGGCCGGTGTCTTGCAACAAGCGGACCGTCTTTTATTTCTACGCAATAAGAATTGTTAATGCGTTTTAAAAGCATGTGGTGATTTCCCGGAGCAATTAAAGCTGTTCCCTGAGTTACAAGGTCTCCGTTTGCAGCTTCTTTTACTGTTATCTGGCAGAGTCTGTTTAAGCGTTCTGCAAATGCTTTTGTAAAATGTTCCGGCATGTGCTGAACAATTACAATGCCCGGGCAGTCAAGTGGCAATGCGCTCAAAAAATCTTTTAATGCTTCCGTTCCACCGGTGCTTGCTCCTGCAACAACAACCGGCATGGAAAGCCCCATTGAGTTTGCTAACATTGAATTTGGTTTTTCGATTATAACGTCTGCAGAAAGTTTTGGTTCAATTACAGAAGTGTTCTGGTTGTGTTCAAACGTTGCTGGAAGCGGTTTTTCTAAAGGTTCAAGAGATGCATTTTTATTCTGACCTGAATGCAGCTGTGCCTGAGAAGGAATCAGCTGTTTTATTTTTCCTGTGCAGCTGAATGCAGATTTTACGGCATCGCAGAGAAGAATTTTTGAATCTTCCAAAAACTTTTTTGTCTGGAACGAAGGCTTTAAAATTACTTCGCAGGCACCGAGTTCGTATGCTTTTATTGCCTGTGGAGAATCGTTATGAACAAGGCTTGAACAGATTACGATTGGAATCGGATCGATTGTTTCGTTCATTTTCCGCAAAAAAGTAAGACCGTCCATTCTTGCCATTTCTATGTCAGAAATAATTACATCGGGGCGGTTGTCCTGCAGCATGTGAACGGCAATAATCGGGTCACTTGCCGTGCCGATAACTTTTATTTCTTCGTCGGTTTCTAAAACCTGCGTGAGTGTCTGTCTTACAAGAGATGAATCATCAATTATTAAAACCTTAATAGCCATTTTTTTGCCTGTGTAAAAGTATTTTGTAATTATTATTTTTTAAATCTTCTTAAATATTGTCGGACCAACCGTTTTTAACGGCAAATCCATTCCAAAAATCGTCTCCGAGTGGCCAAGAAAAAGGTATCCGCCTGGCGCTAAGTGTTCCAGTAATTTTCGCACAACGCTTTCCTGAGTCTTTTTGTCAAAATAAATCAGAACGTTTCTGCAAAAGATTACATTTTTTTGAGTTGTCTTTGGATAGCTTGAATCCATAAAATTCAATCTGGCAAAGTTTACTTTCTGTCTTGTTTCCGGTTTTACGCGGACTGTCGGATTTTCCTGATTCTTGCTTTTTAAAAAATAGCGTTTTTTAATGTCGTAAGAAAGGTTTTCTACTTCGTTCATTGGATAGACTGCGTCGATTGCCTTGTCCAGAACTTTTGAAGAAATATCCGTTGCAAGAATTGAATAATCGTTAATTGAATTTTGATTCTCCCGGATGAATTCCTGCATAACAATAGAAAGTGTGTAAGGTTCCTGCCCGCTTGAACAGCCAGCCGACCACAATTCAACTTTTTTAAGGTTTTGCTGAGCCAGCTCCGGAAGAACGACATTTGATAAATATTCAAAATGAGAATTTTCGCGGAAAAAAACTGTCAGGTTTGTCGTAATTGCGTTAATCATTAAGGCAATTTCTTCGCTTCCCTGAGCTGTATTGGAAAAAGTGAATTTTAAATAATCATCAAAATTGTTCATTCCAAGAACTTTTAAGCGGTTTGCAAGCCTTGACTGAACCATTAAGCGTTTTTCTGCCGGCATTTTTATTCCGACGTTTGTGTGAATAAATTCTGACAGATGCTGAAACTGTGAATCAGATAATTCTGGAGGAGAAAAAAAATCAATTCTGCTCATTATTTTTTATTTTTCTCCCTGGCACTGATTAAATCTGCAAGTTTGTAAACGTCAAGAATCAGTGCAACCGAGCCGTCTCCAAGAATTGTTGAATTGCTTATTCCAATGCTGTTGCGGTAGAGTTTGCCGAGCGGTTTTATTACCGTCTGATGGCTGCCTAAAATCTTGTCTACGATGATTCCGACAACTCCGTCCTGAGTATTTATTGTAACAACTTCTTTTTTTGGATTGTGAGGTTCTTCAGTTTTAAAATATTTGCGCAAATCTATGCATGGAACTTCCTTTCCGTGAACAAGCGTAAACGGAAAAAGCGATTCCGAATTTTTTTTGCCAGAATGTTCAAAAAACAGACATTCAGAAATTGTGTTAACCGGAATAATGTACTTTGTATTGCCGATTTGAGTTAACATTCCGTCGATGATTGCAAGCGTAAGTGGAATTTTTAGAATAAAGCTTGAGCCCTGGCCTGGTTTTGATTCAACAGAAACAGAACCACCGAGCGAAAAAATGTCCTTTTTAACAACATCAAGGCCAACACCGCGGCCAGAAATATTGGAAACTGTTTTTGCTGTAGAAAATCCCGGCTGAAAAATCAAATGGAAAATTTCTGATTCTGAAAGTTCGGCGTCTTCTGTAATGAGATTTTTTTCGATTGCCTTTCTGCGGATTGCTTCTTTGTCTAAACCTTTGCCGTCGTCAGTAATTGTAATTACAACCGCCCCCGACTGATGTTTTGCCGAAAGTGTAATTGTTCCTTTCGGATCTTTTTTGTTTGCAATTCTTTCTACCGGGAGTTCAATTCCGTGGTCAACTGAATTGCGCACAAGGTGAAGAAGAGGATCGTTAAGTTTGTCTACGACAGTTTTGTCGAGTTCTGTTTCTGCGCCTTCGATTACAAGTTCAATCTGTTTGCCAAGCTGTTCTGCAAGGTCTCGGACTGTGCGTTTAAATCGCGTAAAAAGTGAACCAATCGGCAGCATACGGATTTCAAGCGAAGTGTCGCGCAAAGAAACTGCAAGACGGGAACTTTGTTCACTTAAGGTTTTTAAAATCGGAAGATCTTTGTCGATTGCAATCTGTTCAAGCCGTGCGTTAAAAGTTACGAGTTCGCCGATTAAATCTACAAGGGAATCGAGTTTTTCTGAACTTACACGGATTGAAGACTGAACTGCATTGCCTGCCGTTGAGCCAGGATTTTCTGAATTGATGTTTTTTAAATGCTGCTGTTCGGCAAGTGCGGATTTAATCTGATTTTCTGAAACAAGCTGTTTTTCTACGAGAATCTGTCCGAGCTGCTTGTGCTCATTCATGATTGAATCAATCTGATTCCTTGAAACATCATTGCGGTTAACGAGAATTTCTCCGATGCGGTAATTCTGGTCTGGAGATAAATCAATTTTTTCTATTGCAAATGTTGATTCGTTATCGAGGAAGATAAAAACGTCCTGAATGTCATTTTTTGTTTTTGTTGTTGTAAGAATTACGTCCCACGAAAAATAACATTCTTCCGCGTTCATTTTTGAAAGTTGTGGAAGTTCATCGTAAAAAGCAACAACAGAAGCATTGCCCATTTCCGAAAGTTCTTTTACTAAAAGTTCCGGGCGGGTTCCGTTCTGCATTATTTTTTTGCTTGGCCGGAATTTTATACGGTAGGTTGAAGAAATTTCTTCTTTTTTTTGAACTTCTTCGGTTTTTGGGTTCTGAGGAATTGAATTTTCACTTTCTGAACTTGCGCCACCGTTTCGGGCAACATAAGTTTTAAAAGCAAGGATTAAAGTTTGCGAAGTCTGATTTATTTCCGGGGTAATGTTCTGCCCTGCGTCGAGCATAAAGCGGATGTGATCGCGGGATTTTAGCATTAAATCTATAAGTTCGTTTGTAACAGGAACAATGCCGTTACGCACCTGATCCATTGCAGATTCTGCTTCGTGCGTAAATTCTGAAATTGCATTAAAGCCGAACATTGCCGACGAACCTTTTATTGTATGCATTGCACGGAAAACAGCGCCGATTGTTTCCATGTCGCCGGGATTTTCTTCGAGAGTTAAAAGCTGTTCTTCGAGATTGTCTAAAAGTTCGTTTGCTTCTTCAAGAAAGACTGAGCTGATTTGTTCTAGCATGATTTATTGCGCTCCCGTTGTTGTTTTTTGAATCAGAGAGTTAAGGTCAATTCCACAGCCGGAAACATATTCGGAAATTGCCGGCGGAACTGTGTCTTTTACAAAAAATTCTTTTTTTTGAGAGTCTGCTTCTTTTTGTGCTGCAAGAATAAGCTGAATTCCTGTTAAGTCGATGTCTTCAACTTCTGCAAGGTCAAGAAAAAGTCTGGAAGTTGAATTTAATGCTTTAAAAAGTTCTTTTTGAAGTTTGTCGGCGGATTCGATTCCGGCAGTGCCTGTCCATTTTACTGTCTGTTCGTCTGTTGAATTTTTTGCTGCCAAAATTTTATCCTCAATTTTATTTTTAACCAGAGTTGTTATATACTTTTTTGAGCTGGCGGTTGTGCCTGATGACTGCGCTAAAGCGTAAGGGATTTTTGCGTATCAGTCTAACGACTGCTACGCTGAGAGTTTGCGTTGCAAACTCTTTTATTTACTGTGCGCAAAATTGCGCACGGCCTTACGCTAAAGCGTAAGGGATTTTTGCGTATCAGTCTAACGACTGCTACGCTGAGAGTTTGCGTTGCAAACTCTTTTATTTACTGTGCGCAAAATTGCGCACGGCCTTACGCTAAAGCGTAAGGGATTGTAGCAGCCGCGAAGCGGTTCTTAAATGCGCAGCATTTAAGAATGAAGCGGACAGCGGAACTGCGCAAAGCCCGACCCTTTGGGCAAAGCACAAAGGGGTACGCCCAAATAAGTAATTTAGATATAATTTTATCGTCAGTTTTTGGAGACGTCAAACAATGAATGAAAATCAAACTTCTGCAGAATCTTATTTTTCTTTTAATTTAGGACAGGAAATGTTTTCGCTGCCTGTAAAATATGTTAAGGAAGTTTTTGAATTTGAATCTTTAACTCCTGTTCCAAATGCCCTGCCCTACTTAAAAGGTGTAATGAATGTTCGTGGAGTTGTTGTTTCGATTGTTGATTTACGCAAACTGTTTAATTTTGAAGTTTCTGACGATTTGACCGGAACGCAGGTTATTATAATGGAAATTCCGCAGAAAAATGAAAAACCTGTTCTGCTTGGAATTGTTGCGGACAAGGTTGATGCAGTAAGTAATTTAAATCTGGTTCAGGCGGATTCTAAAGATTATGGAATAAACGAAGGTCAGGATTTTGTAAGCATGGTTGCCCGTCGTGGAGAAAATTTTATTTTGATTTTAAGTCCGGAAAAAATCCTTTCGTTTATAGAAAGCGAAGTTGATAAAGCCGTTGATTTACAGGCCCTTGGCAAGGCGGTTTAATTCTGCAAGGTAGTCGAGGTATTTCTGTTCTTTTGATTTTATAAAATTGTCGTCTTCCGGAGTGCGCGAGTCGATGTGCTTTAAAAATACTTTTGAAGTAACCGGGTCAAAGAAAATTTTGCGGGGAAGGTTTCCGCCGGTGTCTGAACTTTTTACTTCGATTTTGTGGGCTTTTAAATAATCAAAGGCGAATTTTATATTTGCCGCTCCAACTAAGGCGCGTCCGCTCTGTGGTTCTTCCGTGTTAAAAATGTTTCCACCGCCAAAAACTTTTGCCGTGCAGCGAGAAAAAACTGCGCCTTTTTTTTCCATGTCGGAAATCAGCATTTCGATGGCATATTCTCCAAAGCGGCCTAAAAGTCTGTCTTCCGTGCCGTCAATTTCTAAATTTGTGTCTTTTGCCAGCATAAAATGATTCATTCCGCCGACGCCTGCAATCGGGTCGTAGAGCGCAATGCTTACGCAGGAGCCTAAGACTGTAGAAATCATTTCCGGGCCGGTCGAAGACCAGAATTCTCCCGGATAAATTGTGACGATATTTTTGTTAAAGTGAAGGTCAAAATAGCGGTTCATCGGCGTTTAATTAAAAGAACGTAATTTCTCCCTGTTCTGCGCCGTGTTCAATTTCAAACCCACCGATTTTTCCGGCTGCTTCTTTGTGCGCCGTAATTGTAAAGTGATTTATTATTTCACTGAATTTTGAATTTTTAATGTCCCACGAAGTCAGGTTTTTCTGTTCAAGAAGCTTTGCACGTTTTACGGAAAGTTCATCTTTTTTGGCCGAAAGGGAATCGCGGCATTCAGAAAGTTTTTCCTGCAATTCGCTTAAACCCGAAAGATCCTGGTCTACCATCTTGCATTTTGTTTCAAAGCCTTCCGGGAAAACTTCAAAATTAGAAATAATCGAAGCGAGCGTGCTTTGTGAATTCTGCAGATCTTCGAAATATGCGGTTTTTTCTTTGCGGAGTTGAACCATTTTCTGATTGTCGAGAGTGATTGAATCCGTAAATTCTGAAAGAAGGTCTGTTGATTCGTGAATGAATACAGAAAGAAGTTTTTCCATTAAATCCAGAGATTTATTGGAAGCATTAATCAGGTTGTCCATGTCTGTAACTGAATCTTTTACCTGCCTGATTGCTTCGTTTTTGGCAACTTCAATCTGCTGAAGGATGCGGACATGGTGCAGGCGGCTCATTACAGGGCGCAGGTTTTCGAAAACGTTGTACATTGTGCGCGCTTTTTCGTTAATGCTCTGAGTAACGTGGAGCAGGTCTTTTTGCACGAGATGATAATTGTTGAATTCTGCAATTAATTTTTTGAATTCTCCGATTACGGCGTCGAGTCGTGCCGTAATGTTTTCCGGGCCCGGATTGTCTGCATTTAAAAAACGGTCTGTAAAACTGCTTTTTTGAGATTGAATTTCTGCAAGCTTTGAAGTTACATTGCCCCAGTTTCTGTCAAATTCCATAAAACCTTTTGAAAAATAATCAAAAATGTCGTTAAGAACGTCAACACAAAGTTCGTAGAGTGCAATGTTAAAGCAGATTGAATCAAGTTCTGCGTCGCTGCCTGCAACTTCCGGCGTAATTTTTACTTCTTCCAGGCATGATTTTATATGGTCTAAGCCCTGGCGGATAATGTCCTGCAGCTGGAGGTTTTCCATTGCTTTTTGAATCGGCGGATAAATTGTTCCGAGGCTTGAATCCATTACAGAAAGCGGCTCTGTTATTGAATTGAGTATTGCGTCAATTCCAGAAGTGCCGGCCGTGCCCTGTTCAGAAACAGATTTTTGAGAAGTTAAAATTCCATTAAAAATGTCTTTGAGTGTTTTAATATGTTCAAGAAGCTGTTTTTCTTCGCTTAAAAGCTGGTCAGAATACTGGAACATATCGTTAGAAAGGCGCTGAAGGTTTTCTGTAATGCGGCTGAATGCCTGACCTTTTTCGCCTGATTTTATTGAAATAACCATTGCGTTGAGTGCAATAAGTTCCATCTGTTCAGAATCTTCTTTTACGCCTGCAATGTATTTGTCGAGTTCATCTAAAGTTTCAATTTTTTTATTCAACTGAGAAAAAAGCGGAGAATACTTGTCTGCAATTCCGTCAAAAAGTTCTTTTTCGGTTTCTACGGATTTTTTATTGTTGTCGCCAAGAGTTACAACGATGTTCTGAAGGTTTTTAAGTGAAGGTGAAATTTCTTTATTTAAAAGTGAAGGAAAGAGATTTCCTAAATCCATAAAATATTTTTCTGATAAACGGCTTATTTCTTTTACAGAATTTAAAATTGATATTAAGTCCATCTTTTCTGCCTCTTTTTAAAGAATTTTGAATTCTTTTTCTAGAATTTTAAGGTCTTTGTCTTTGCTTATATCATCGGCCTCAAAATTGTTAAGTTCATTGTAATTGTAGGAATGAATCATAATTCTTTGTGCCGAAGTTTCGACAGCATTTACAAACTGCGAACCGGGATTTGCAATTGCCAGTGGTTTTCTCAGCGCGATTGAATAGCTGACCTGCTCGTCTTTTGGCAAAAATCCTACAAAATCCATATTTATTCCAAGTTTTTTTTGAACAAGGGAGCGCAGGCGTTTGGCCATTTCCAGGTCGGAAGAATTCTGTCCCTGGTTCATAACAACCTGTGGGCGGTATTTTAAAAGTTCCTGCTTTGCGTCTGCGACTGTTTCCGGGAACTGTTCTTCTATTTTTTGAACAAGTTCAACTAAGTCGGCATCGTTGCCTGTTAAAGCATTTTTCAGATATTCGTTGATAAAAGTGCGTTCTTCGCTTTTTGCCTTAAACTGGCGCATAAAAAATCTGAATGCGGCAGCCTTTAAAAATGAATAAGCGTTTAAGATTGAAGTAAGTTCCGGAGTTGTTACAAGAATTGAATTGTAAGTTAAGAGATAAAAATCGAGCGTGTTGTAAGTTGTGCCGGCACCAAGATCTAAAATGACATAATCGGCATCCTGGGCAGTTAAGGCTTTTACGATTCTGCGTTTTGCACTTGCGTCCATGTTTGCAGTTCCAGGATACATGCAGTCACCGGCAATAAATTTTAAGCCTGGAACAGAAGTTTCCTGCAGGAGTGAAGAAAAATCGTCTGTCTGTTTGTAAATAAAGTTTCCGAGCCCGGCATGATTGTTTTTTAGACCGAGCAATGTATGTAAGTTTGCGCCTCCAAAGTCGAGGTCGGCAAGAATTACGGATTTTCCTTTTTGTGCAAGAACAGTGGCAAGGTTTACGGCGAAGGAACTTTTTCCTACCCCACCCTTTCCGCTGGCAATTGGTAATAAATTTGTCATTTGAAAATATTATAGTATGTAATTTGAATTTTGTAATTACGGGCAATTTTAAAAACTTGTTTATAAGGTTGAATTGCCCAAAACCCGCTGATTGATTTTACGTTTGCAAAACTGATATTCTAAAAACCGTTATGCGTAATATCTGTAAAAGTTGTAAGAAGATTTTTGTTTTTGCTGGAAGTGTTTTTCTTTCTTTGTTTTTGTTTTCGTGTTCAAAGCCGGGAGATTCCAGTGTTGAAAAGGCTGTAACTTTTTATGGAGCGGGAAAATACGATCAGGCGCTGGAACTTTTTAACGAAGCCCTGGAAAAACAGACGCGTTATTCTGACGAACTTATTTTTGCATTTATTTCTAACACTTATGCAGCTCAGGAAGATTTTGAAAACGCTGCTTTATGGCTCGAAAAATCACTCGAAAAAAAGCCTGATTACCGTAATTACGTAACGCTTGGAATGGACTACCAGACTTTAAAAAATTATTCAAAAGCAGAAGAAAATTATTTAAAAGCCATAGAAATGGATAAAACAAAGGGCGAAGGCTGGGCAAGCCTTGGAATGATGTATTTAGAAGAAGGCGTGAACCTTGAAAAAGCTGTTGAAAGCCTGAAAAAAGGTTCAGAACTTGCGCCGAAAATTGCCGTAATCCACGCATATTTAGGAGCCGCATATTTTAAAAACGGCCGGAAAGACGAAGCCCGGGTTGAATTTTCAAAAGCCCTGGAACTGAACTGCGAAAACCTGGACCAGATAAAAGAAAAATTTGGAATATTTGATGAATAAATTTCCAGAACTGGCTGATAAGTTCTCAGGTGACGGTCTCGGAATCTAAAACGTCCGTCATTCTGAGCTTGAAAACTCTGTTATTCTGAACTCGTCTGGAGAATCTTATGAGCGGGAGATGCTGAACTAAATTCAGCACGTCAGTTTTTTTTGTCAGTCTTTTTACGGCTTAGGGATTGTAGCAGCGCCGAAGGCGTTCGGCTGACAGTCTCCCTTAATTGTAAAGATGTTCATTTTTCTGTGCACAGTGCCACGGATGGCACAAAAAGACTGTTGACCGCAAGAAATGCGTAGCATTTGTTGCCTGACAGGATGTCAGCCGAATGTAGCGGACAGCGGAACTGCGGAAAGCCCGACCAGACAGAATGTCTGGGAAGCCCCCCAAAAAAATATAAAATTCTGTTAGTTAATTGATATGTTACCGAATGTTCGGTATATTTTGTGTTACCGATTGTTCGGTAATTTGATATGACAGAGATAAAATCAGCAAAAAAAAGTACAAAAGATCTCATTTTAGAAGCAGCATTTTCTTTTTACCTGCAGCCGCAGTTCCATGATTTTTCGATGAGCCAGCTTGCAGAAAAAGTTGGAATTTCTAAACCTGCAATTTACCGTCATTTTAAAAGTAAAGACGAACTTGTTGTGCAGATGCGGAGCAGTTTTTTTGATGTTCTTGCAGAAAAGGTAAAAGACATTCAATATGCAAACTTTTTTGACGGAACTTCGACTTTTAAAAAGCAGTTTGCACAGCTGATTATATTTTTTACAGAAAATACTCAATACATTAACTATTTTATAAGACAGCACACTCAGACTAACGATTTTGAAAAAATTATTTACGATGAATTAAAAGCGCGCGGAGTAAAAAATTCGATTAAAGATTTTTTTGAATCTAAAGGTTTTAAAACAGAATTAAAGCGCTGGTCGCATATTTATTTTTGTGCAGTTTCGGTTTTGCTGTATATAAAAATCCGTCAAATCTATTTTGAACAGAATAAAAAAACAGGTTCTGCGGAAGTTTTTGCTGATAATGTAATCGACTTTTTGTACAAAGGAATTGTCGGGACAATCGGTGAAAATGAACGTATTACAAAAATTCCTGAAGAGCGTTTGCAGGAACTTGATGAACTGTGCCAGTTAAAGCCTGAAGACTTACCGGAAGAAGACAAGATTTTTACGGCGTTTGCAAAAGTTATAAAAAAGTACGGAATGAACGGCGTTACTATTGAACACATTGCCGACGAACTTGGAATGGCAAAAAGCAGCCTTTATTTCTATTTTGAAAACAAAAATGAAATGCTTTTGTCGCTTGTAAATAAGGAACTTTCTTTTTTAACGACGGCGTGTGCAGAAAATTCTGTTGAAGCAAGGTCGTTTACAGAATTTATTTACATAAACATGAAGACAGAAACTTCGTATTTTGTTGTAAGAGAGTCAATTATTGCAATCTGCAGCTGGCTTTTGCAGTCAACTTCGGACAGACCTTATTGCGAAGATGAAAATAAAACTGAATGTATGAAACCGAATAATATCTGGGAAATACGCACTGTTGAAGATTTTAAGAAAATAAAGCTTGATTTTCCGCTTTTACCGGAAAATTTTACTTTTGTTGCAGGAATTCTGCCGGTTTCGCTGATGGTTCTAAGGAGAACAAAAACTCTGCCGCTTGAAGAAACCTTTAAGGCCATGCGCTATCTTTTTGATTTTGCAATGTACGGGGTAAATGCTGAAAACAGCTGAAAGGCAGATAAAAAAGTTTTTAGGGTAACTAAAAAGGTCTGTTGAGTTTTTTAGTTTGTCCGCCCATATAAAAAAGTAATTTTAAGGAATTTTTACTGGAGGTTTAGAAGTATGAAAAAAATACTCGCTATATTCAGTTTAACACTTCTGGCAGCTTTTTCTTTTGCACAGAATGGACAAAGTGCCGGG
Source organism: uncultured Collinsella sp. (assembly GCA_963613915.1). Taxonomy (GTDB): domain Bacteria; phylum Spirochaetota; class Spirochaetia; order Treponematales; family Treponemataceae; genus Treponema_D. Next base: position 29,065 of record CAVEBK010000005.1, on the reverse strand, counting down.
AAGGAAGAAACGGTTACTCTTTCGATTGACGAAGCTGTTGATTATGCTTTAAAAAACAGCCGCACGCTCAAAAGTAACGACATTGATTTAGAAATAAAAAAGCGTGCATCTGACGTAAGCTGGAATGTTTTTTTGCCGGCAGTTTCCATGAACGGAACAATGATGCGTTCAAACGAAATCAGTCCGTCGTATGCTGGAATGTATTCAGACTACCCGGATGAAGAATCGCGCTGGGACGTTATTGGCGGAGCTTCTGTAAGCTGGAATTTTACGCCTGCATACATTGCCCAGATTCAGATTGCAAAGGCTAATTACGAATCTGGAAAAATCACCTGGGAACAGAGCCAGAACGAAACTGTCCTGAACATAAAAAAACTTTATTATGCACTTTTATTGCAGCAGGAAAGCCTGAAAATTCAGCAGCAGACTCTCGAAAATGCCCGTCAGAGAATGATTCAGGCGGAAGCAAACTTTAAGAGCGGTCTTGTGCCGGAAATCAGTCTTTTGCAGACTCAGGTAAACTACGAAAACACAAAGCCAGACGTTGACAGTGCCGTTCAGAGTCTGAACCAGCAGTTTGACACCTTTGCTTTTCTGCTTGGCCTTCCTGTTGGAACAAAAATTCAACTTACAAGCCCGATTGAACCGACTTACGTTGATGTAGAAACCCAGGATTTATTGAATAAATATGCAGAAAACGACCTTCAGCTTAAGGCTTTAAAGAAGAACATGGAAACTGCAAAGCTTGGTGTAAAGGCTCTCGACCTTTCTACCTGGGTTCCGACTTTTGCCTTGAGCTACGGCTGGACACCAATGTACACAGACGGTTCAAGCCTTGGACTGGCGACACAAAACGCAAAAGCTTTCGGCTTTTTGAGCGATTTGGGAAAAAACGAAAAATGGTATGACAGCGGCAGTTTGAGCTTAACCCTCGCATGGAATTTTACAAACATGCTTCCATGGTCAAGCAACCGTCAGCAGGTAAAAGATTACAAGCAGCAGTTAGTTCAGCTTGAACTTGCAGTAGAAACATTAAAGGAAAATCAGAAAGTTCAGGTTCGTAAGGCTGTGGACACTTTAAATCAGGCCCGTCAGCAGATAGAAAATATGGACCGTTCAGTTCAGCTTGCGCAGAGAGCCTACGACATGCAGCTGCGTTCTTACCGCAACGGTACGACGGAACTTCTGGATTTAAGGGATTCAGAAAGTTCTTTGAACCAGGCAAAGCTTGGTCAGCTGAATCAGAAATATCAGTATATTTCTGCCCTTATGGATCTTGAAAACACATTAAACGTTAAATTGACAGGCGGAACTGAAGCTGCCGTAGCAAAATAAAAGCTCTAGTTTTGAGCAGGATTGGAGGAAAAAAATGAAACGTTCAAAATTGATTTTTACAGTCGGCGCACTTGCCCTGGCAATGCCTCTGGTAATTAGCTGTGGCGGTAAAAAAAATGATTCAGCTGCACAGGCACAGGAAGCAGAGCAGGTTTTTGCTGTCAGCACATTGACTACAGTTGCCGGCAATCTCGACGATTATCTTGAATTTGGCGGCGATATAAGTTCCGTAAACTCTGTTGCTGTTTTGCCGGATCAGGCCGGAAAAATTACAAACATTCTTGTTAATGTAGGCGATACTGTAAAAAAAGGTCAGGTAATTGCCTATGTTAACCCTTTGCGTGCAGGAGCTGTTTACAATGACAGCCCTGTAACTTCTCCGATTGCAGGAAGAATTACTTCCCTGCCTACGACAGTCGGTTCAACTGTTGCCCAGAGTTCTCCTATTGCAACTGTTGCTTTGACAGACGATCTCGAAGTTAAAATCAACATTGCAGAACGCTTTATCAGCAGAATTTCTGCAAATCAGAAAGCTTCCGTTACTTTTGATGCTTATCCGAGTGTTGAATTTTCTGCACACGTTTTTGAAATCAGTCCTATTCTCGACACTTCAACCCGTACAATGGGCGTAAAGCTCCGTTTTGACAGAAAAGACGATCGTGTAAAGGTTGGAATGTATGGCCGCGTAAAACTCGTAACAGAATCTGTAAAAGACGCAATCGTTGTTCCTTCTACAGCAGTCGTAACAAGAGATTCAAAGAATTACATTTTTGTTGTTGACCCGCATTCTGACAAACGTTCAACCGTAAAATTTGTGCCTGTAACTGTTGGTCTTACTGTAGACAATAAAACAGAAATTGCTCAGGGGCTCAAGGCTGGCGACGAAATCGTAACAAAGGGAATGTCTCTCTTAAACGATGGTGCAAAGGTAAATATTACTTCAAACAGTACAGCAAACTAAAACAGGGAGATTTATATGACATTTTCTGAAAAGTGTGTAAATAAACCCGTAACGACACAACTTGTTTTTGTTCTGTCGATTATTCTTGGAATTTTCTGTATTACTCAGCTTCCGATTGATATGTATCCGGACATGGATTTGCCGTACATGATTGTCTATACATCTTACGACAATGCTGGTCCTGAAGAAGTTGAACAGAGTGTTACTTCAACCCTGGAAAGTTCGCTTTCTGGTGTTTCTGGTTTAAAGACCCTGCAGTCTCGTTCTATGTCTGGGGTTTCGATCGTAATTCTTGAATTCAACTACGGAACAAACCTGGACTCTGCCGGTGGAGATGTGCGCGACAAAATTGATATGGTGCGCAGTTATTTGCCGGATGATACGGATTCTCCTGTAACAATCAAGATGGACCCTTCAATGATGCCGATTTTGAGTCTTGCGCTTCGCGGTAACCGTACTCCGGAAGAATTGCGCAGCCTTGCAGAAGATGTAATTGAACCACGTCTTGAACAGCTCGATGGTATTGCTTCTGCAACTGTTTCCGGTGGACGCGAACAGTCAATCAATGTTGATATTCCTCGTGACCGCCTCGAAGCTTACGGTCTTACAATCAGCACAGTTTCTTCAATGATTGGCGTTCAGAACATTCAGTCTTCTGGTGGAACAATTACTTCCGGCGATATTAACTACACAATTAAGAACGACGGTAAATATAAAAGCATTGAAGATTTAAAGAATACTGTAATTTCGTACAAGGTTGGAACTGATTCAGCAGTACGCACAATCCGTTTACGCGACATTGCAGACGTTTACGAAGGTTATAAAGATGAATCAACCCTCGCCTACCTCGACGGCAGCCCTTGTGTAATGATTATGCTTACAAAACAGTCTGGAAAGAATTCCGTTCAGGCTGCAAAGAATGTTCGCAAGCAGCTTGTAAAACTCCAGGCAGAACTGCCGAACGATGTCGAAATTGTAGAAACTTCAAACACAGTTGATATTATTTCGCAGACAATCAACGAAGTTGTAAATTCCGTAGTTCAGGGTGCTTTGCTTGCCATTGCGGTTCTGTTTATCTTCCTTCGAAGCTTAAAATCTACATTGATTGTTGGTCTTTCAATTCCACTTTCCGTAATGATTACAATTGTCTGCATGTACCTTAAGGGAATTACGATTAACATGATTTCCATGGCCGGACTTCTGCTCGGTATTGGTATGCTTGTAGATAACTCAATCGTAGTTCTCGAAAACATATTCTCTTACATTCAGCGAGATGCAAAACCAAAGGTTGCTGCAATCTTAGGTTCCCAGGAAATGGTAAATTCAATCATGGGTTCAACCTTAACTTCTGTCTGCATCTTCCTTCCAATGCTTATTTTCCAGAAAAAACTTGGAATGATGGGACAGATGTTCAACGACCTTGCTTACACAATCATTTTCTCCCTTATGTCTTCTCTCGTTGTTGCAATTGCCTTAGTTCCTGTTTTGTGCGCAATGTACGTTAAAAAGGCAAACGGTAAACGCAACGAAGGCCGCGGACTTGCATATTCTGTAGACAAGGCATTTGCACACTTCTTTGACAAACTTGACGAAAAATACGCATCTGGAGTTGCCTTCGTTCTTCATCACAGAAAGAGCTTTATTGCGACAGTAGTTGCTTTATTTGTTCTTTCGATTGTTGCAGTTAAATATGTTGGATTTGTCTTTATGCCTTCTTCTGCAGCAAACAGCGTAGAAGTTGACTTTACACTTGCTCAGGGAACAAAACTTTCCGTAACGGAAGATCTTTTGCGCGAATTTGAAACAATGGCGCTCGAAGATTTAACAGGCGTAAAATATTCAACAGTTACGGTCGGCGGAACAAGCATGATTTCTTCTTCATCAGAAACAAACACTGGTTCTGTTACGTTCACTCTTTATGAACCAAAAGACCGTCTTGCAGGCTACGACAACGAAAAATCTGCAAAGGCTAAACTCCGCAAATACTTTACGATGTTCCCGGGTGCAAATGTAAGTTTTGCTACAAACGCAAACAGTGCTTCAAGTTCATCGGGCGTTTCTGTTGATATAAAATCTGACGACTTAAACCTCGTAATGGAAACAGCACGCCAGGTTCGTTCAGTTCTCGAAAATCAGGGAAAAGACTGGGTTACAGAAGTTGACTCAGACTTAAAGGACGGACTTCCTCAGGCAAACATCATATTTGACCGCGACCGCATGCAGGAATTCGGATTAAACGTTTATACAGTCGGTTCAGAAATTGCCGGTGTAATCAACGGAAAAACAGCCAGCCGCTACACAAAGAACGGCGACGATATTGATGTTGTTGTCCGCGTTTCTGACAAAGACCGTGGCCGCCTGCAGGATCTCGATTCAATTTCCATGGTAACTTCGTCGGGCTTACGCATTCCGCTTTCAAGCTTTGCTCATTACGAAGAAGCAACAGCTCCGGTTACAATTTACCGCGAAAACCAGTCGCGCATTATTCACGTAACTGCAAAACCAAAAGAAGGACTTTCGATTGGCGACGTTCAGTCAGAAATTGAAAAACTCATAAACCAGAACGTTGCAAAGGAAGACGGCGTAATCATCAGTTATTCCGGCGACCTCGAAGACATGATGGAAGCAGCAACAAACTTTGGTCTTGTAATTATTCTTGCAGCCTTCCTCGTATTTGTAGTAATGGCTTCGCAGTTTGAGTCCATGCTCGATCCGTTCATCGTTATTCTTACAATTCCGCTGTCGTTTATTGGTGTAATGACAATTTACGCAATTACCGGAAACCAGCTCAATGTTGTAACAATTATGGGTGTCCTGGTTCTTGTAGGAACAATCGTAAACAACGGTATTGTACTCGTAGACTACACTAACCTTCTGCGCAAACGTGGCTACGAACTCGAAGAAGCCTGTATTCAGGCAGCACGCAACCGTCTGCGCCCGATCCTTATGTCAACGCTTACAACGGTTATTTCGCTTGCTCCAATGGCGTTCTTCCCGGGAGAAGGTTCTTCTTCAATGCAGCCGATTTCGCTTACCGTATTTGGTGGAATGACATTCGGTTCGTTAATGACTCTCTTCCTTATGCCGTCGATTTACTACATCTTTAACAACCGCCGTCTTAAAAAGGCAGCAAAAAAACGTGCAAAGGCACTTGCCCTCGAAGCAAAACAGGCTCAGACAAATTAAAAAATGCAGTTCATACTTTAACTATGGAGGGCAGATTTTATGGAGAATGAAAAAATGTCTTACATTGAAAACATCCGAAAACACGCCGGAAAACTGACCCGGCTCGAAGTAATTACATCTCAGGCACTCGAAGAAGACTTTAACGAAGAATTTAAAGAAAACAAGGTTGCCGCACGCTATACAAAACTTGCAAATGTAATGGGAGCCGGATATTCAAATCCTCGGCTTGGAGACGCAATCTGGCCGCAGCTCAACATAATGTACATAATTTATTGCGACGAAGCAGAAGCAGAAAAAATAATTGCAATCTGCCAGAAACTCCGCGAAAAGTACGTTGCCGAAGGCATTGCATGTTTTAAAAGCAGCGCAGAAGAAGTTTAGGGCTAAAATTAAGGAATTTCTGGAGCACAATCTGCCGTCTCGTCCGGCTTTCCAGAGTTCCGCTGACGCTCCATGGCGGCTTGCCGCCGCCACGGCTGCGCCGCTCTTACAATCCGGGCTAGTTTGTGCTGACAAAACAGACATTTTTTTGTCTCAGCTTTGCAGTTAGAGAATCTCATCCGTTGTCAAAATTTAATAAAATCTTCCTTTCGAAATTTAAAAATCGACCTTATAATTGATATATGGAAATAAATCAAAACATAGCAGAATACTATGATGAGTTATATCCAGTTACAGAAGAACAAAAAGTGTTTTACAAAAAAAGAATAGCTTTGTTCCCCTGCCCTTCTAAACTTTTGCGGATTGGCTGCGGCTGCGGAACATTTGAGCATAATCTTGCACGGGAAGGCTCTGACGTTACTGGCATAGAAACATCGCAGGAACTTCTTGAATCAGCAAACAGAAAACGTCGTACACAGTTAATGGCTGTGCGTTATTTTTTTATGTCTTCACTCGAAATGACAAGATTTCTGGGTAAAGGTTTTTATAATATCATTTCTATTTTAGATGACCGCATAATTTTTACTCACGACAAAACTTTAATGGCAAAACTTTTTTATGATTGCAGACAGTTAATTTCGCCGCAAGGAAAATTGATTCTGTCTCTGCCGAATTTTGCCAGGTTTGCAGAAAACTCTAAAATTGAACTTCCGGTTCGTAAAAGCATTCGCGCAGGTTTAACCACACAAATAGAAGAACGTGGCGAAAAATTCTACATGGAACAGATTCTTACAAACAGTAACGATAAAAAATTTGTAGTTACCCAGGACGCTCCGGTTTATCTTTTGCAAAAGTCAGAAATTGAACAGTTTGCAAAAGAAGCAGGTTTTTCAAATGTAGAATTTTTCAGCGGTTTTGCAGAAAGCCCATATACAGCTGAATCGGACTCTCTAGTTGCAGAAATTTCTGCATAGTCAGCACCTTAGTTTATTCTCCAGCGGTTGCCGCTTTCGCGTTCAAACCGTTTGGAAGGAATTTCCAGGATTCTGCCGTCTTCGCCGAGCATTTTTACCATTCTTGTAAGCGGGTTTACGTCGGTAATCTTAAACTGTGTTCCGTCGTAAAAAATGTGTACGCCTTCAGTCGGCAGGCTTCTTCGTGCTTCTGCATACCAGTTGAACTCGTAGCTTAAACAGCATAAAAGTCTGCCGCATTGACCGCTTATTTTCATTGAGTTTAACGAAAGCCCCTGCTCTTTTGCCATTTTTATGGAAACCGGCGGAAGTTTGTCGCTTATGCAGTGGCAGCAGCAAGGACGACCGCAGACACCAAGCCCGCCTGTAATTCTTGTTTCGTCCCTTACCCCAATCTGGCGCAGTTCAATACGCATCTTAAAAATGCTTACCAGATCTTTTACAAGTTCACGGAAGTCTACGCGGTTGTCGCTGGAAAAAAAGAAAAGAGCCTTTGCTTCTTCCAAAAGAAAGTGTACGGCAACTAATTTCATATCCAGTTTGTGCAGTGCAACTTTTTCGCGGAATGTTTTAAAAGCACTTTCTTCTTTTTCTGCAAGTTCTGCGTATTTTTTTAAATCTGCTTCTGTTGCTTTGCGTTCAATCGTAACAATGTCAGAAGGTTTTAGTGCAACCGGATGTTCTGCCTTTCCTAAAACCATTGCAAGGTCTTTTCCGTATCTTGTCGGAATGATTACTGCATCACCGTTTTTTAATTCCGGAAACTTTTTTGGCACAGAACAGTAAACGCCTTCGCTTGAATATTCAAGTTTGGTTAAATAAAGTGGTTTTGGATAAACGAAATTTGCATCAACTCCGCTGGAAGTTTTGCGGGTATCTGAATCTTCCAGACTTGAAAGATCTTCTGTTTCGGCGTCTATGTCGTTTTCGAAAATGTCGCTCATCATTTTCCTCCGTGGGCAAAAATTAAAACTCGCCCTGTTCAATTGTTAAGCGGCCAGCAGATCTACAATCAGTCCGTTGAGTTCTTCAACCCGCGCAAGAATATTTAAATTCCTGCTGTGATTGTAGAGAAGGTCGTTTGTTAATTGTGCAAGTTTTTCGTTAATAACCTGTATCTGCACGTAATAAGCAGGTTTTCCGGTTTTTTTGTCCAGAAGCGGACGTCCGCGACGTTTTCTTGCGTAGGTCAGCACTTCGTAATTGTTTTTGGAAACATATTTCATAAAATTGCCGAGTTTTTTTCGGTAATTTTCGATTTGTTCCATATTTGGATTTGCAGCCAGCTGGTCACCGGCCGTGTCTAATTCATCTTTAAGGAAGACAACAGCTTCTTCCATTTCCATTCCAGCCAGTTCAACTGGAAGTCCGTTGCTTGCAAGTTCAAATTCTTCTTTTGCTTTTTGAATTGAATTTGAAAAACCTGTTTTTCTGGTTGAAGCTGATTTTTCGTTTTTTGCAGATTCTTTTGCCTGCTGCTGTGCTGCAATCTGTGCTGCGGCAAAATAAAGTGACTGCCCGTTTACTCCTTCAACCCCTGCCATTTTTTAAATAACCTTACTTCTGATTGCCTGCTGGTCAATAAACTGTTGTGCAGAAGTTTTAAATTCTTCTTCATTTTTAAGCGAAATACAATGTCCGTTAAAAATTACATTTTCTTCAATCTGCAGGCTCTGGGTAATTAAATTGCCAACAACAATTGAATTTGAAAGAAGCTTTATTCCTTTTGGAGCTGTAACGTCGCCAAGTACGATTCCGCCAATTACAATTGATTTTGCGTTTATGTCGCCTTTGATTCTTGCTTTGTCACCGATTATTACGTTGCTGGAAGTTTCGATTTTTCCGTTAATATCGCCGTCAACACGGATAAAGCCGTTGATTTTTATGTTTCCAGAAACGAATGAGCCTGGACCAATGAGTGTGTTGATTGAAATATCGTCAGAAGTAAATGCCATTTTATTTTGTCAGTTTTACGTTTACGTATTTTGCAGGATCTACAACATCAGAACCAATGTGGATTTCGTAATGCAGGTGTGGACCTGTCGTAATACCAGTGTTTCCGATTGTTCCGATAACCTGTCGCTGAGAAACAAATTCACCTTTTTTAACGCGGGCTGTCTGCATGTGGCAGTAGCGGGTGTAGATTCCGTGTTTATGCTTAATGATTACAAAGTTTCCGAAAGCAAAGTCATAACCAACAGAAACAACCTGTCCGTTTGCTGTTGCTTCAATCGCGTCGCCGTTGCGCCATGTTGAAATGTCTAAGCCTTTATGAATGTACCACTGACCTGTAATCGGGTGTTTGTTCTGACCAAATGGCATGGAAACGTGACCGATTCCTCCGCGGATAGGCCAGATGTTTGGAATGTCTGTAAAAAGAGTTCCCTGGCTTTCGAGCATTTTTCCAATCTGCTCAATCGGTTGAACAGCATTTTCCAGATAAGAATTCAACTGGCGGATATCTGCAGCTTCTCTGGTTGAACCTGTAACCTGACTCTGTGTGTCAAAGAGTGAAGAAAGGTCTGAATCGTTCATTGAAGCTTTGGAAACAGAAGTTGAATTGTCGATTCCAAGGAGCGAAAGTGACTGCGAAAGTGAAGACTGAAAGCGTTTTGCAGTCTGTAAAAGTGCATTGTTTTCGTCGCGGAGTTCGTCGAGGCTTGCAAGTGTCTGACGGTTTTCGTTCATAAGACGGCTTATTTCTGCGCTTGAACCGGCAGCCTGACGATTAAAATATACGAATGAAGAAATAATTCCTGCAATAAGAAGAATTCCAAAGCAGAGGGCAAAAACATTTGTCTGAAAATTTACAACCCTGCTCTGAGAATGAGGAACAATCATGATTGTAAGTTTACTGTCGCAGATTTTAAAAAATCCAGCAAAAAAACGACCGATCTTACAAAAGACTGTCTTTGCAGCTGATGAAAAAGAAGAGGCAATGTTTTTTTCTATTTTTTTATAATGTCTGGTTTTAGCCATTTATTCTCCAGTGACAGCCCACCCACTTAAACAACACTAAATATTAGCAGAGCAGTCAGACTATGTCAAACAACGAAACGTTTAACGGCAGTTTGCGAGTTTGACATTAAAGATTTTCTCGTATATTCTATCGGAATAAAGTTGTTTACAGATTACATGTTTTTTACAGATAATCTGTCATATCATTTTCTATTTCGGAAGAATACAGCCATGCAGTTTTTTGATACTCACGCTCACATCGGGCTTATTTACGATGATCCTATTGAACAATTACGCGTAATTACACAGGCACGTCTTGCAGGTGTAACTAGAATTGTGTCCATCAACAATTCTCTCCATGATTTTAAAAAGGTTTATCCTAATTTAAAGGCTCTTCCTGGAATTTATCATGCAGTTGGTGTTGCTCCGTCAGAAGTTACAACTCCGGGCAAAGACTGGGCAAAAACAATTGAAGAAAGTCTTTCGCTCCCGAATGTTGTTGCAGTTGGCGAAACTGGTCTTGATTATTACAAACAGTTTGGCGACAAACGCACTCAGATGGAACTTTTTATTACTCAGCTCGAAATTGCAGAAAAACACAATCTGCCTGTAATCATCCACAACCGTGATGCAGGAAACGATGTTTTTGAAGTTTTAAAGCAGCGTCTTCCTTCTAAGGGAGCAATCTTCCATTGTTACAGCGAAGATGCAAAATATGCAAAAAAATGTCTTGATGCAGGATTTAACGTTTATTTTTCTTTTGCTGGAAATTTAACATACCGCAATGCACGCAACCTGCACGAAACTGTTTTAAATGTTCCTCTTGACAGAATTCTGATTGAAACAGAAAGTCCGTTTATGATTCCTGCAGAATTCCGCGAAAAAAAGCGGACAATGCCGGCTTATCTGCCTTCAACTGCTAAATTCCTTGCAGAAATGCTCGAAATTCCTCTTGAAGATTTAAGCAGACAGCTTTGGACTAACAGCTGTAAAATCTTTAACCTGCCAGAATAATGGATTGTCTTTATCATCCTGTTGCCATTGGTTCTCTAAAACTTGCCGGAAACATTTTTCTGGCTCCAATGGCGGATTTTTCTGATTCAAGCTACAGAGGAATCTGCACCGACTGTGGAATGGATTTTGGTTACACGGAATTAGTAAGTTCCGAAGCTCTTGTGCGCAATAATCAAAAAACTTACGAAATGATGAAGCGCGCTCCAAACGAAAAATCTTATGCAGTTCAGATTTTTGGTTCTTCTCCGCAGACAATGGCTCAGGCAGCGGGAATTGTCCTGGAAAAAACTTCCTGTGAATGTATTGATATAAACTGCGGCTGCCCGGTTCCAAAAGTAACAAAAACCGGAGCTGGAAGTGTTTTAACCCGCGAACCGGAAAAACTTTATTCAATTACAAAGGCTGTTGTCGAAGCCGTAAAAAATTTCGAAGGTGAACGCAAAGATTTTGACGGATTTGTTCCTTCCATAAAAGGCGAAGTTCCTGTAACTGTAAAGATTCGTACGGGATGGGATTCAACTCATATAACTTACAAAGAATGTGCCCAGGCTGCGATTGAAGCAGGAGCAAAGGCAATTACCCTGCACGGAAGAACAACGGCTCAGGGCTATGGCGGAACTGCCGACTGGAACGCAATTAAAGAATTGGTTGAATTTGTTGACGGAAGAATCAGGGTTTTTGGAAACGGAGATGTAAAAACTCCGGAAGATGCGCAGAGAATGTTTTTAGAAACAAAATGCGACGGAATTATGATTGGCCGGGCTGCTCAGGGAAATCCCTTTATTTTTAAACGCGTTCATGAATATCTGACAACCGGAAAAATTCCTGAAATTTCCGTAAAAGAAAGCCTTGAAATGGGATTTAAGGAAATGCAGCTTTTGGTTGATTCCATTGGAGAAAAAGCCGCCTGCATGAAGATGCGTGGAAGATTCAGTAATTATATAAAAGGTTTTGACGGTGCAAAAGAATTGCGGTTAAAAGTAATTCAATGTTCAACGCAGGAAGAATTTAAAAACGTTCTGGGCTCTTTTGTTTTGTAGAGATGCCCTGTAACTAAAAATAAGCTGATTTTGTTTAAATCAGCGTGGCAGAGGTTTTGCGTAGCAAAAAGCCACCCGGATATTTAGAATTCTTGTAAATTCTTTTTTTTAATTTTAGAATGAACGGCATGGGGATTTTATCGTTTTTAACAGACATTTTTGAATCAGTTTTTATGTCCTCGTCCCCGGAAGTAAAGAAAAAACAGGCTTTACATAAAATTGATTCTGAGCTCAAGGCACTTCCTTCTGGCATTTACAGGGGCGGATTTTTACAGCCTAACTTTGCAGAACTTTTTAGAATTCTTTTTGAAAATTCAAAAATCCTTGACGATTTATTTTCGCAGACGATTTGCGGTTCAGACGTAAAACGCAGCAATTTTTACGAAAGTCAGTTGATGCTGACAGGTTTTTCGAACATTGATCAGGAAAAATTAGAAAAGCTGAATTTAGAAAACCGCAAACAGGAAGTTATTGATTCAAACATGCAGATGACCCGTGTTTTTGAAAACCAGAAACACACAATGGAATTCCTTCTGAAAGAACTTAACAGCCAGGAATTTTTTAAAATCGATGAAATAATTGCGAGTTTGCAGCAGCTTGCAGACATTTGTAAATTCAACTTTTTAAATATAATTCACAATTTTGACCCGAATTATTCTGGTGTAATTACAGATACAAAACCAGTGTTTTTTGCCTGTGTCCCTGATGTTATGTTGAATTCGTTTCAGGATTTTTACTATTTAACGGCACATTTTAAGATAACGACGGGGCTTGGAAGGGCGGTTGTTGCGGTTGCGCAGATTCAGCATGGAAGAACTCCGCTTACAGATAAAGATTCTGCCAGATATATGGAAGCGTTAAAAAAGATTAATTCTGTTTTAACAAAATATCTTACGCCTGAGGTTATGCTGAAAGTTATTCGCCTTGCAAAACATGATCCAGAATTTAATCCGCAGATTGCAAATTACAAGGCGAATGCAAGACAGAAATTTGCAACTTTCTTAAAAGAAAGATTTGTTTCTGACGAAGCAAGAATAAAAGCAGAAATTAAAGACAGAACAATTGAAATTGATGTTCAGAAATTGTTTGAAGAAGTTCCTCTTGAAGGATTAAACGGTTACAACGCAGAAAACAGCAATCTTATTCACTCAAATTGTACAAAATCTTACATCTGGGTTACGCCGCTGCAGATTGAAAAAACTTTTATTAAAATTTTTTATACGGAAGAAATTCAAACTTTATTGAATGACCTCGTAATTGAAGGATTTTTTGAAAATTCAGCAATAAAAACTGCATTTTCTTCGGCAGTTTATGCATGTGCAGAAAATATAAATGTTCTGGAGAATTTTGAAAAATCGTTTGATAAAGGCGGAACAAACGACCAGGCAATTATTGAAGGTTTTATAAGAGACGGTCGCCGCGATGCTGATTTTATTAAAAAACTCGAAAAAACGATTGACGGCATAAATGAACAGGCCTTTAAAATTGTGCAGGAAACTGCAACTCAATTTTTTGAATTATATAAGCATATTCACGAACTTTTTATTGATTCCAAAAAAGCCAAGCCGGATATTTGTTCAAACATAAAGGTTTTATTGGGCTCTTCAAGAAACAGGGAAAATACCAGTCGATTAGAAGTTGAACTTGATAAATGGGCAATCTTCCTTGATATACTGAAAAACTATGCCGTAGTTGGGGAGGTTGAACGAAAATGAGTCAGGACGTAACAGCAATGGGTGCAAACCCTGAATTTAATTCTGAATATAGTGAAGTTGTAAGCCAGTACGAAAAGAAAATTTACGACTTAAAGCAGTTGCTCGAAATTTCGCGTTCACTTTGTTCTACAATTGAATTTTCGCAGTTGATTGAGTCAATTCTCTATACCTGCATGGGACAGTTCCGCGTTACTGGAGCTGGAATTTTTGTTCCTGAAAGTCTCGATTCTGACGCTTTTGTCCTGGACGAAAATTACAGCGGTCTCGATATTGATCCCCGCATTACTTATAAAATTTCTTCAACAGATCCTCTTATAAAGGTAATTTCTAAAACTGACAGGGTTTTTACTCTCGAAGAACTTAAGCAGGAAGTGCCGGTTTATACAAATCTTGAAACGATTTCTTCCCTGAATCCTTCACTGATTGTGCCTCTTATGCAGAAAAATCATCTCGACGGAATTTTGATTTTTGGTGACAGAATTTCTTTGCCGGAAGAAACTGGTTATTCATCTTACGAAAAAGAATTGATTTTAACGATTTCTTCATTAGCTGCCATTGCAATCTATAATTCAACTTTGCTTGAGCGTTCTTCTACAGATATGATGACGCACTTAAAGCTTAAATATTTCTTTTACAATGTTTTAACAGACAAGCTTGATATGGCTGTAACCCAGGGACAGCCGATTGCAATCATAATGTTTGACATTGACTATTTTAAGCGCTTTAACGACACATACGGACACGCCTGCGGAGATTACGTCCTGCAGACAGTTGCAAAGATTATCCGTTCATGCATACGTTCGTGCGATCTGGCAAGCCGTTACGGTGGTGAAGAATTTACGGTTATGCTCGACAACACAAACAAAGACGATGCAATGACTGTTGCCGAAAGAATCCGCCGGCATATTGAAGAATATGATTTTTGCTACGAAAATCAGCATGTAAAAGTTACGATTTCGATTGGCGTTACTGTTTTTGATGTTGAAAAAAATCTTGTAACTTCGCCAAAACTGCTTGTGGATCAGGCAGACCAGGCTTTGTATGTTTCCAAGCGCAGCGGCCGGAACCGTGTAACTTTTGCAGACGAAAGATTGATTTCTGAAGTTAAAATCGAAAAAAAATAATTTTGTGCGGATAGATTCATGTCTCTGATGATAAGAAAACCATTTAAATATACTTTTAAAAATGCAACGGCGGTTATTATTCTTATAAATGCGGCAGTTTTTTTAATAGAAAAACTTTTTCCGTCTTTTGCGTGGTATCTGTCGCTCAATGTTATAAATTGCATTGGAAACAGAATGTTCTGGCAGCCTTTTACATATATGTTTGCACACGGAAGTTTTCAGCACATTTTTTTTAATATGATTGGACTTTTGTGCTTTGGCTTAAGCGTAGAAAAGGCGATTGGAACAAAAGAATTTGTCCTTATGTACCTTTTAATTGGATTTGCAGGCGGAATATTTTCGCTTATTGTCTATTATGTTTTTGGTATGTATGGAATTTTCCTGCTTGGAGCAAGCGGCGCAATTTATGGAATGCTTCTGGCTTATGCAGTAATTTTTCCGCAGAATAGAATTTTTATCTGGGGAATTATTCCTGTTCCGGCACCTGTTTTAGTCTTGGCTTATGCAATAATTGAATTCTTAAGTCAGTTTGTCGGCTCCCGTGATGGAGTTGCACATTCTGTTCATCTGGCAGGATTTGCCTTTGCATGGCTTTATTTTGTTGTCCGATTTGGAATAAATCCGTTAAAAGTATGGAAAGACGCTTACCGTTAATTTTTTTTACATTTGTTTTTTTATTTTGTGGAATTTATTTTATTTGTCCGCAGAATGCAAACCAGGAACAGAAAATTCAGCTTTTGCTCTGGGCAGAAAAAGAAGCTTATCCTGGAGTTGAATGGAATAAAGATACTGTAGATTTTGAAAATTCAGCAGAAAATCCTTATGCGCTCCCTGTAAGCCGGTTAAAAAAAATTGCTCCATACTTTATTGAAGGAATGCTTTACGGCTGGAAGGTTGAATATACGCCTTACGATAAAGCGCGTGGAGTTAAAGAATATTTAGAAGTTGAAGAAATTCAAAAACTGACGGAAGGTGAATTAAATTCAATTCAATATAAAAATTCAGCATTTAAAGACGACAGGCTTTATTGCCGTGTTGAATTTGACAGAAGCGATTTTCAGATGAATCTTTATAAATCCTGGCAGACGATAACTAATCCGAAAGTGCGTGGAACTGGTTACGGAAGGCTTGAAGATGGTTTTGATGGAATTCAAAATGCATGCGCCGATGCAATGAAAAATGCCGTGCGCGATTACTGGCGCATTTATATAAAAAACAAACCAAAGGAAATTTCGAGCAGACTTTTACTGTGTGCAAGCCCTGTAATCGGGGTTGACGCCGGGCGCTACCGTGTTATGCTTGATTTTTTTATGGAAACAGATAGAATAGTGAACTACGAAACGTTCTAAAACTACCAAAAGTTTGGAGGAACTTATTATGAAGAAGATTTTTGCTTTTGTAGCAGCAGTTTTTTGCTTATCTGCCGTTGCATTTGCAGACGATATTGATGATTTATTAAAACCAGAGCCGTCAAATATAACGGAAACAATCATTCCGGAAGATCAGCACGTTACAAATAAAACTGCAAAGGTTGAACTTCAGTACACACCGCTTACTGACGAAGTCCGCCTGTTTTATACCTGCCATGCAGTTGCTTTTGATCAGGGCGAAGCAATGAATACAGCAATTGCTGTTCTTGATGATTTTAAAGAACAGCATGACGAGTATTATGGTTATAAATATCTTAAGCGTGACAGTGTAAAATATTACAAAGACGAAAAGACAGGCTTTAAATGGGCCATGTACCAGTCTTATGTAAAATTTCAGAGATAAATAATAAATCTTAACGAAATTGAGCTGGTTTCTGATTGAGGCTGGCTCAAATTTTTTTTACAGATACTTAAATAAAAATTCCCGCTGAAAAGGGAAAACACGGAATTAAAAATGGACATTCAGAACATAATTAAAAACCTTCACCCGCTCGAAATAAAAGTTCTTTTAAAATATTCAGAAAAAGATGAATTAAGTTCAGAAAAACTTCAGAATGAACTTGGATATAAAGAAGGCCACGCAAACCAGGCATTCAGCTGGCTTGGTGGAAAAAATCTTCTCAGCATTGCCCGCCGTACTCCGCATACTTTTTACGAAATTACGGATTTGGGACGCGATTACGCAAAAAATGGAACTCCGGAAGAAAAAATCATTTCTTATGTAAAAGAAAACGGTGCAAAAACCCTGCCGGAAATTGCTGCTGGAACCGGACTTGAACAGAAAGATGTTGGTTCAGCCTTTGGTCCGCTTTCTAAAGACGGCGTTTTAAAAATGAATGCCGAAAAAAAGGCAGAATATACTGGAGCACAGATTCCTGCAAGAATTACACTTGCACGCGAACTGCTTAAAAAAGCAGCAGAAGCAGAAAACGGACAGCTTGAAAGTTCAAAACTTTCTGAAGAAGAATTGAAGGCTGTTGCAGGTTATGCAAAAAAACGTGGTGCTGCAGACAGTGCATTTAAGATTATTGACAGAGAAACTGTAATTTACAAATTTACAAACGGACTTAAAGAAGTTGTTGAAGGTCTTAAAAAAGCCGGAATTACAGGAAACGAAATTGGTGAACTTACACCAAAAATGCTTGAATCAGGCGAATGGAAAAAAGGCACATTCCGTGGATACAATATTGCAATTCCGCCGGCAAGAATTATTCCTGGCCGCACAAATCCTTATGTTCAGTTCCTCGAACATGTAAAAGACAAGTTGTGTTCTTTGGGTTTTGAAGAATATGACGGTCCGCTCGTAGAAACAGAGTTCTGGAATGGTGATGCTTTGTTTATGCCGCAGTTCCATGCTGCACGCGATATTCACGACGTTTACCGCATTAAAAATCCTACACACGCAAAGGCAATTGAAGAACCATGGCTTTCTAATGTTGCTGCAACTCATAAAAATGGTGGAAAAACCGGCAGCCGTGGCTGGAATTATGAATTTGATCACGAGTTTACACGCCGTTTAGTTTTGCGTTCTCAGGGAACTGTTCTTTCTGCTCATCAGCTGCACAAGGCAAAAGTTCCGGGAAAATACTTTGGAATTGTACGCTGTTTCCGTTATGACAAAGTTGATGCAACACACCTTTCTGACTTTTATCAGACAGAAGGAATTATTGCCGGCAACGATGTAAACCTGCGCACTCTTTTAGGAATGCTCGAAATGTTTGCAAAGGAAGTTGCCGGAGCAACAGAAGTAAAATATGTTCCTGGATACTTCCCGTTTACAGAACCGTCGGTAGAAGTTCATATTAAACACCCTGTTCTGGGCTGGTTTGAACTTGGTGGTGCTGGAATTTTCCGTCCGGAAGTTACAGAAGCTCAGGGACTTGATTGCCCTGTTCTTGCCTGGGGAATGGGAATTGACCGCATGGCACTCATGGCTCTCGGCTTAAACGATTTGCGCGAATTGTTCTGCGAAAATATTGAAGAAGTTCGCTTAAGAAAAGCAAAGTTCTAAAAAATGAATTAAAGGGCTGACAGATTTTGTCAGCCTTTTTTTTATCCTGCGTACTGCAAAAGATTGAATTCCAGGGCTTTTTTGCAGATGCCTTTTTCGCCTTCTTTGCAGAATGCAGAAACAAAGGGGCGGCCGATTAAAACTTTGTCTGCTCCGAATGCCATTGCAGTTGCAACGTCGAGAGATGTGCGGATTCCTCCGTCTACCCAGATTTTGGGTGAATATTGTTTTAATTCTTCGCAATGATTCTGTAGAAATTCTGCGGTTGAACCGATTCTTGTCTGGATTCTTCCGCCGTGGTTTGAAATATAGGCAACGTCTGGTTTTACTTCCTTTACGAGCTGGATGTCTTCCTGCGTAAAAACGCCTTTTAAAATGAACGGGAGATTTTTTGATTTTAAAAAGTCCCTGATTTGTAAAAGCTGGTCGGCTGATTTTTTTTCGAGAGAAACAAGATTCTGCATTGTTGCAATGTTGTGGGAATCAATGTCGATTCCAATTGCGTCTGCGTACGGAAGAACGAGATTGATGTGTTCAAGGATTTTTTGATTTTTGAACGGTTTTATAAAAAATGCTGCTTTTGCATTGATGTCTGTTTTTTGAATGTTTTGAACTGCAGCCAGCCCGAACTTTATTTTTTCGTCCGGAAATCCGTCGCCGGCGCATAAACCGACTCCGCATTTATGAACTGCACTAAAAATCTGGAAATAATAGTCTTTTTCGTCAGGAAAACCTATGTTTTCGACGGCGCCGGTCATTGGGGCAAGGGCAATGTTTGGGAGCCTTTGAGAAACCGGGCGTTCTATAAAATTGATAAAGGTAAGGGGATTTTCTTTTCGAAGAACTTCCCAGCCGTCGCAGTTGAGGCGGAAATTTATATTTCTGTTTACACCGCCCATTCCTGGAAGCTGGTCAATGCAGCCGGTTCCGTTGCAGGTTGTGCAGAAGTGACATTTAAATCTGTTCATTAAGGGACATTATATATTTATGAATAAGATTGGTAAAATAGCGGCAGGGATAGGAGTGGCCGCCGAAGGCGGGTGCGAAGCACCGGAGGCGCGGTAGACGCCGTAGCCACGGATAGCCCGGCGGGCCTTTGGCCCGGTCGCCCGTAAAGTTTAGAAAAAAATCAGCCTTAACTTTAATTTTTGAAAGCCGATACTTAAAAGGTAGATTTGATAAAATTTTCGTTTGGAGTTTTTTAAATGAATAAAAATATAAAAGTTCCGGCAGTTGTCGGATTTATTCTTTACGCTGTGGCCGCATTTTTTAGTATTGCAATTTTAACTGTGCTTTTTGATTTTTGCGGTCTTGATTCTGTTCATGGAACGTGGATCTGGCAGTTTGGAAAACTTTTTACGGGAGTTTACGGAGTTTGTTCGGTTTTAATTCCTGCTTTTCTGCTGGTGGCTGCTTTTCAGTGTTTTATGCAGAGCTGGCGTGTCAGAAACGGCGTTGTGCTTGCAGGTTCTGTTATTCCATTTTTTACTCTCGATGCAATTGAACATATTTTCAGGATGCTGATTGCAGAAAATTCCGGCGATTCTCTTATTATGAAGCTTATGATTGCTGCTTTGACTGGTGGAGTTGTTGTGGCAATTGAATTTCTGGTGCTTTCGATTCTGGGGGACGCTGTTGAAGGCAGTGTTAAAAAGACTAAAAACAGGGAAGAAAGTTCAAAGAAAGATGAATCTCTGGCTGCGCTGAACGATTCTTTTGACATTGAAAGCATTTTAAATGATGAAGAAAATTCCGGAAAATCTGCTTTTGCGGAACAGGGGAGCGAAGAACAAAAGACAGAAGTTGTTCCGGAAGATAATCCTTTTGCGCATATTTTCGATGAACAGGACAAGGCGGAAGAAACTGAAAATCCAGTTGATGCGACTGTTCCAGCTGTTGAAATTCCTGCAGAAACTGAAAGCGAAGCAGTAAAAGACGCTGATACAGAAAATTCAACTGTTGAAGCAGGCGAAGTTGACGCAACGGACGCAATGGACTCGACAGACTCTCAAAACGCACAGACAGAAAACGAAGACTTTGAACAAAGTGAACAGTTTGCAGACACTGACGAAAAGACAGTTTTAAGCGACGAACAGGTATGGAACAACTGGGGCGAACAGAGCGAAGATGCTGAAAGTTCTGAAAATGCACCTTCTGCTGACGAAGACGAAAAAGCCTGGGAAAACTGGAAAACTGACGATGAAAACGAAGAACTGTCGGACTGGAACGATGGCGAAAAGGACTTTCAGGAAGATGGCAATGAGCCGAGTATTGACGTTAGCGCAGAAGAAGAAGTTTTAAGCGATAGTGCAGAAGTTGAAGAAGAAGATGCGGAAGAAGAAATTGAAGAAGACACGGCTTTGCCGGAAGATACAACTTTGCCGGTAACTGACGATTTTTTGAACGAAGAAATCGAAGATTTTCCGGAAAACACTGATTTTGTACCTAACATAGATTTTGACGACCTCGAAGACGACTTTGCAGACGAAAACGAAGATGCAATTGCTCAGGAAGCCCAGGAAAATTACGAAGATTTTACAGAAAAAGAAAATTCAGGTTTTGACGGCACGGATTATTCTTTAGCTGACAATGATTTTGCTGATGAGGATTTTGAAGAACCAGTTGAAGCAGAAGACAAAAAACTGAACGAAGCCCGCGACTATTTTTCGGACGACGAACAGGAAGAGCCTTCAGAAAGCGATGACGACGGCTTTGGCGATGAAGAATCAGAAGACAATCCTGAAGGCGGAGATTTGTCAGACTTTGTGGAACAGCGCAACAGCCGGTTTGCTTCGATTTTTGCAGAAATGGGGCGCGATGCCGCAAACTCGGTAAAACAGGCAGAGCCAGTTGTAACAGAACCAGCTGCGCCGGCTGAAACTGAACAGGACAATGTTCCTGCTGTGGAGACACTTGAAGAGCCTGCCCATGTTGCCGGCTTTGACGCAGAACAGGACGATTTTGACACAACTTTTGGTGACACAGACACAGATGTTGCCGAAGAAGTACTGCACTCAGACGAAACAGATTTTGCAGATGAATTTGACAGCAATGACACTGCAGAAGCTCAGCCATTTGAAGATTACGAATTTGACCCGACAGCAGAACCTGTCGTAGACAGCAACGGAATGCCTTTTAAGAAACAGGTTCAGCCGGCAACTCGCGAACTTCCGCAGGTAAAAACACAGGCACCGGCTAAAGTTCAGCCAAAACTGCGAATTGCAGATTATAATATTCCCGTTGAAGGAATTTTACAGAAATACGAAAACGACGAATATTGGGTTGTTGACGCAGAAACAAAAAAGAAAGCAAACGATTTAATGCAGACACTTGCAGAATTCAATATTGAAGTAAAAGTTATAGGAATCCGCAAAGGCCCTGTAGTTACAATGTTCGAAGTTCTCCCGGCACCGGGCGTTAACGTAAACAAAATCCGCAATCTGCAGGACAATATTGCCCTGCGTCTTGCTGCAACTTCTGTGCGCATTGTTTCGCCGATTCCAGGAAAATCAGCAGTTGGAATTGAAATTCCAAACAAAAACCGCGCAATCGTAAGTTTCAGGGAAATCATTGAACAGAAAAATCCTGCATTCGACAAAATGGCAATTCCTGTAATTTTAGGAAAAGACATTTCCGGTGAACCGCGCATAATCGACCTTGCAAAAACCCCGCATCTTCTGATTGCAGGTTCCACAGGTTCAGGAAAATCTGTTTGTGTAAATTCGCTTATACTTTCGATTCTTTATAAGCGCAATCCAAACCTTGTAAAACTGATTTTAATTGACCCTAAGGTAGTTGAATTAAAACTTTACAACGATATTCCTCATCTTTTAACGCCAGTAATTACTGAGCCTAAAAAAGCCTTGCAGTCTCTGCAGTATTGTATCTGCGAAATGGAACGCCGTTATGCACTTTTAGACAATATGGGAGTTCGCGACGTTTTAAGCTACAACCGCCGTATCGAAGAACGCAAACTGATGCAGGAAAAACTTCCGTACATTGTAATTATCATTGACGAATTTGCAGACCTTATGGCAACAACAGGCAAGGAACTTGAATCAAATGTTTCGCGCTTAGCAGCAATGAGCCGCGCCGTAGGAATTCACCTTGTACTTGCAACCCAGAGGCCTTCTGTAAACGTAATTACAGGTTTAATTAAAGCAAATATTCCAAGCCGGATTGCATTTATGGTTGCCAGCCGCACGGATTCAAACATTATTATTGACCAGATTGGTGCAGAAAAACTTCTGGGCAAGGGCGACATGCTTTATGCCAGCGCAACAGATCCATTCCCGGTTCGTATCCAGGGAACTTTAGTAAGCGACGACGAAGTAGAAAAAGTTGTTGAATACGTAAAGCAGTATGGCGAGCCGGATTACATTGATGACGAAATTTTTGTTGAAGATGAAGACGAAAACGAAGGAGCTCCTGGGCTTTTCAGCGACGGAGACGATCCGCTTTATGACCAGGCACTGGAAGTTGTAGTTCAGTCGGGCAAGGCAAGTGCTTCTTATCTGCAGCGGCGTCTTAAAATTGGTTACAACCGTGCAGCGCGTCTTGTAGAAGAAATGGAAGAGCGTGGAATTGTAGGACCTCAAAACGGTTCAAAACCGCGCGAAGTAATCTACGTTCCGTAAGAGTTTGTTTTTTTGATTTTGGAGCACATGCAGTTGTCTCGTCCGGCTTTATTAGAGTTCCGCTGCCGCTCCATGGTGGCTGCAGCCACCACGGCTTCGCCGCTCTAACAATCCGGGCTAGTTTGTAAGGCTCACAATACATTTAAAAGTCTCGGTTTTTATTTTATAATTGTGTTCAGGGAAGGGACTTTTTATGAACGGATACGAAAAAATTGCAGTCTTACTTGCAGAACTTGGTAACGGAGCAAGAGAAGCTGTTTTAGAAAACTTACAACTTACACCAGAACAGTTAAAAAAAATCAATGCAGCTACAAAAAAAATAAAAAGCTACGACGGTAAAGTTTACAATCCAAAAGATCAGCAGCAGGTTCAGCGCGAACTGTCTGTCTTAGAAGAATTAAAATCATTTGGCGAACTGCGCGGAATTTACAGAGATGTTCCGCACGAAGGATTCATTAAAACAGGTAATCCTTCTGATATAAGAAGCCAGGCAATGGCAGACCCGGAATTAATCGCAAGAGCCTTAGGCCAATGGCTGAGCAGGGATGAATAAAAAAACGCCCCTGACATTTGACAGGGGCGTTTTTATGCAATTTTACTTTTTTGCACAGGATTTTTTAGCAGTTGTTTTTTTTGCCGCAGCCTTCTTTTCCGTGCTTTTTAATTCATTTTCTGAAGGAATGCAGATAACAACTGAGTTGTCAGTGTTAGAAAATGGTGCCGGAATGTATTTGTCTGCTTTCCAGTCGTTTTCCCAGCGTTTGCTGTCCATTAAATATCTGTACTGATATTCTTTTCCTGCTTCGAGTTCAACTGTTACAGAAAAAGATCCGTCTTTTGCTTTTTTGAGAGGAGTTTCTGTTGAACTCCAGCTGTTAAAATCTCCTGCCAGAGAAACTGTTTCTGCCCCATGAGTTGCTTCTTTTTCTACGATAAAAGTAACCTTGCACTTTTTTGCGTCTGCTGAATAAGCTTTCTTTAATGCCATAAAATTCTCCTTACAAAAAATAACCGTAAATAATTTGTTCCAAAATAAGAAAAATCTGCTATAAATCTAAAAGAAGTATACATCTTATTGTGCCATTTTACAATAAACTATATATTAGACTGCGATTATAACTTTCCGCCGATTTAGCCATATTGCAGAGCGGAGACCAGGCTTTTTACAGTCTGGCAAAATCTTGCTAAAAAGGAGGCTCATAATGAGCACTTTGTCTGTTAAAAATCATTATCTATTTACATCAGAATCAGTTGGAGAAGGTCATCCTGATAAACTCTGTGATCAGGTTTCGGATGCTGTTCTTGACTATTGTCTTTCGCTTGACCCGGATGCACACGTTGCCTGCGAAACTTTTTCTACTACTAATTTTCTGCTTGTTGGCGGAGAAATAGGTTTTCAGAATTATAAGGTTGATCAGGAAAAATTTAACGCAGATATTGAACGTATTGCGCGTCAGGTTGCAGTTGATATTGGTTATACTTCGCCGGAAGTTGGTCTTGACGGACGCAACTGTATTTTCCAGAACCGCCTGCATGCTCAGTCTGCAGATATAAACCAGGGCGTTGTCGGTAAAGGTCTTGATGAATACGAAGGCCAGCAGGGAGCGGGCGACCAGGGAATGATGTTTGGTTTTGCCTGCAACGAAACTCCTGTTTTAATGCCTGCACCAATTTATTATTCTCATCAGATTCTGTTAAAGGCAAATGAATTGCGCCACAACGGTACAATAAAATGGCTGCGTCCGGATGCAAAATCCCAGGTTACGATTGAATACGGCGAAAACCACAAACCGGCCCGCGTGGACACTGTTGTAGTTTCGCACCAGCATGATCCGGAAGTTGATTACGAAACAATCCGCAGCACAATTATTGAACAGATTGTAAAGCCTGTTCTTGAACCGACAGGACTTTTGGACGAAAACACAAAATTCTTTATTAACCCGACAGGAAAATTTGTAATTGGCGGACCAGACGGCGACTCCGGGCTTACAGGACGCAAGATTATCGTTGACACTTACGGCGGAATGGGAAGACACGGCGGCGGAGCTTTTTCTGGAAAAGACCCTTCTAAGGTTGACCGCTCAGCAGCTTACATGGCACGCTACATTGCAAAAAACATTGTTGCAGCAGACCTTGCAGACCGCGCAGAAGTTGAACTTGCCTACGCAATTGGAGTTCCGTTCCCGGTTTCTATTCTTGTGGAAACATTTGGAACAGAAAAAGCTGAACGCTCTAAAATTGAAGCTGCAGTAAAAAAGATTTTTGACTGCACTCCGGCTGGAATTGTAAAAACCTTAAACTTAAAACAGCCGATTTACAGAAAAACTGCTTCTTACGGTCATTTTGGACGCGAAGGTTTTCCGTGGGAAAAGACTGATAAAGCAGAAGAATTAAAGAAAGAGGTTTTGCGTTAGCGCTGGGAAGGACGCCGCAAGGCGATGTGGCAGACTTGTCTGACACATTGGAGGCGAAAGCCGGAATCCTGGACATAGCGACCGCGTCAGCGGGAACGCCCAAAAACAAAAATGACTAAAGCTTTAGAAAAAGATTCGAGAATTACACCGCAATCAAAAAGAGATGCTCACATTCATTATATAATTGCATTTTGCGGTGGATTTTTAACGATTTTTCCGCTGGTAACTATTGTTCACAGTTTTGGTTCTTCGCAGACAATGAATTTTATTGAATGTATTCATGCGCTGCTGGGACAAAACTGGACAGAAGCAGCCCTGCATTTTGCCGGAGCAATAATTTATGCGGCAATGATTATTTTTGTAACAATTGCTAACGACAGAAAAAAGTTTAACGTAAAATATATGGCTCTTGCCGTTGATGTTGCTGCCGGTTTTTTTATGTGGAAAATGCCTGACAACTGGCCGAAAATTGTTTATCTGTATCCGACTTTTGTTGCAATGTCTTTTCAGTGGAGCAGTTTTAGCGGAAGTTATGGATTTGCGGCTTCGACGATTTTTTCTACGAATAATTATAAACAGATGATCAGTGCTTTTACGGAAGTTGTCTGCAATAAAAAGAAAGAATTTCTGTTAAAAGGTCAGTTTTACGGGGCAACTTTGATTGGTTACAATCTTGGTGTTCTGTGCGGATTCTTTTTGTCTCAGAGAATCGGGAATGTCTGCTTTACACTTGTTCTGATTCCGGCTCTGGTTGCAGGAATTTTGCTTTATACACGTCCAAAAGAAACTGTTAAGGCGTAAAAAATGCTTTTATCCGGGCTTGAAATTTCTAAAGTAATGGAACGCTTAAAGGCGTGTAATCCTGAACCAAAATGCGAGCTTGAATATAAAAATCCGTATACGCTTTTAGTGTCTGTTGTTCTGAGCGCACAGGCAACGGACAAATCCGTAAATATCTATACGCGCCCGCTCTATGAAGCTGCTGATTCTCCGCAGAAGATGGTTGAGCTTGGGCGGGAAAAACTGATTGAATACATAAAACCGATCGGGCTCTGGCAGAATAAATCTAAAAATGTAATTGCACTGAGCCAGAAGCTGATAAAAGACTTTGACGGCGTTGTGCCTGATACCCGCGAAAAACTGATGACGCTGCCTGGCGTTGGAAGAAAAACTGCGAACGTAATTTTGAATGTAATATTTAAAAAGCCTGTAATGCCGGTTGATACCCATATTTTAAGGGTCGGGCCAAAGATTGGGCTTGCAGAAGGAAAAACACCGGAACAGGTAGAAAATTCTCTGATGCAGAATATTCCGGAAGAATATCTGTTAAATGCGCATCACTGGCTTTTGCTGCACGGACGCTATACCTGCACTGCAAGAAATCCAAAATGCAAAACCTGCCTTATAAATGATCTGTGCCCTGGCTGTGAGTGCAGGAATTGAATTAAGTTCGGTATAATAACATTAACGGAGGAAAAAAAATGGACGAAAACATTATTACAGAAAGTGCTGCAGAACTTGCAGCTGGAACTGCAAATGAAATTAAAAGCATGTTTCATTTGGACAGTCTTGCCCAGTATTTAACCTGGGGGAACCTTGCAAAGGTTATAACGAGCGTTGTTGCAATCCTTATTTTCTGGGCAGTTTACCGCCTTATCCGACATCTTGTAAAAAAGACGGCTTCTAAGACACTGCAGAAGAAAACAGTTTCGATAATTGTAAAGGCAATCAGTTATTGTTTTTATGTTTTAATCGTAATGTATGTGCTTGGTTTGTTTGGAATAAAACTTAGTGCAATCTGGGGAGCTGCAGGAATTGCCGGAGTTGCCATTGGTTTTGCGGCTCAGACTTCTGTAAGTAATTTAATTTCCGGACTTTTTGTTGTTACAGACAAGGCAATGAAAATCGGTGATTTTATTGAAGTTGATGGAATTTCCGGAACTGTTGATTCAATCGGAATTATTTCCATTAAAATCCGTACATTGGACAATCAGCTTGTGCGTGTACCGAATTCTACGATAATTGATTCAAAACTTACAAATTATTCGGCTCTGCCATACAGACGCTATGTTTTTGAAACCTGGGTTGACTACGACTGCGACTATGACAAGGCAATGGAAGTTGCAAAGTCTGTGCCTGCGCGCTGTCCGACTGTAATCCTTGATAACCCGAAATATGCGCCAAATGCCGTATGGACAACTCAGGGCGACAGCGGAATGAACCTTAACATTATTGTATGGTGTAAGCGCGAAAACTTTCTGCAGACAAAGAGCGATGTTGCAATCAATACATTAAAAGCATTTAACGAAGCTAAAATAAATATTCCGTACAACAGAATGGATATTACGCTTTTGAGCGACGACACGGTTCCTCAGATCTGCCGGGAACTTTAACGGTTGTTGCATTTGCGCTACCTTGTACGCCAGTTAAAAGCGGGCATAAAAAATGTTCAGTAAAAACTATCTTTCTAAACTTATATGGCCTCTTGTTGCAGAACAGTTTCTGGCTATGACGATTGGTGCCTGCGATACGGTTATGGTTTCTTCTGTTGGAGAAGCCGGAGTCAGCGGTGTCAGTCTTGTAGATCAGTTAGGTCAGCTTGTAATTCAGCTTTTTGCGGCTTTTGCTACTGGCGGTGCCGTTGTTGCAAGCCAGTATCTTGGAAGCAAAGATACAGAAAATGCGCGTCATTCTGCAAAACAGCTGTTGAATATCTGCGTTGCTGCCGGACTTTTGTTTATTGCAGTCTGCCTTCCTTTAAGACGGGTAATTCTGAATGGAATTTTTGGTTCAATGGAAGCCGAAATTATGGACTCTGCCCTTACATATTTTGTGTGGATTTTGTTCAGTTTTCCGCTTTTAGGAATTTACAACAGTTGTGCTGCTCTGTGCCGTTCAATGGGCAACAGTAAAATAAGCTTAAAAGTCAGCTTAATAATGAATTTTATGAACATTGCCGGCAATGCAGTTTTAATTTACGGAGCAAAACTTGGAGTTGCGGGGGCAGGAATTTCGACACTTTTTAGCCGTGCAGTTGCTGCCTTTGTAATGGTTTTTGTTTTGTCTCAGAAAAAATGGCCACTTTACCTTGAAAAAATCTGGAAAATTCAAATTGATTTTAAATTGATTGGAAAAATCCTGAAGATTGCTGTTCCAAGCGGAATTGAAAATTCTGTATTCCATATCGGTAAAACGCTCGTTTATTCGTTTATGTCTGGTTTTGGAGTAACGGCGATTGCGGCAAATGCAATTTCCAATACGGTTGCAAGTTTTTCTAACATTCCTGGAAATGCCATTGGTCTTGCAAGCGTTACGATTGTGGGGCAGTGCATTGGTGCAGGCGAAAAACAGCAGGCAAAGAATTATGGCCGCAAGATGATGATTTTGTCTTATGGCGGAATGTTTATAACGGCCGGCCTTGTTTTTGTTTTTGCGCCGCTTGTTACGGGAATTTTCAATTTAACGGAACAGGCTCAGTCACTTGCAGTTTTAGTAATACGAAGCTGCATGATTGCAAACGTAATTTTCTGGCCGATGAGTTTTACAATGCCGAATATTCTGCGTGGGGCAGGTGATGCAAAATATACAATGATTGTTTCTAACGTAAGTATGTGGCTTTTCCGGGTTTTAGGAAGCTATCTTATTTCTAAATGGATTTTAAGCGTTTATCCTGGAAACACGCATTATGCATTGTTCGGTGTGTGGTTTGGAATGTACATTGACTGGATTTTCAGAGGCGCACTGTTCTTTGCAAGATTCTGCGGAAAAAAATGGCTGGAAAAGAAAGTTATTTAAACAGCTGTAAGTCGAGTTTATTTTCTGAAAAATATCAAATAGCCGTAGGAGAGGTTCTGACACAAACGCACTTTGCGCTTGTCGCAACCG
>CAVEBK010000004.1:59676-74140 GCA_963613915.1 uncultured Collinsella sp. | reverse complement strand
AGGTTCTCGACGAGAGGCTATTTGATATGCTTTTATTGAAACTCGACATTCGAACTTTATAAAAATGCAAATAGCCGTAATCGAGGTTCACTCTGCTTAAAACTTCTTTTTATCTTTATTAAAAACAAAAATAAACGCAATCAGAAGCATTGCAAAAGTAATAATCCAGCTTATCGGGTAACTGAGGAAGATATTCTGAAAACTATAAAGAACAGGAAGCTTAAATACCGTAAAAAGATAGACGAGGCGGCTTCCGCAGACAAAAATAAGGGTCATTACCGCAGGAATTAAACTCCAGCCCATTCCACGCAGACTGTTTGCCATAACATCCATAATTCCGCAGGTAAAATAAGTTGCCCCGATTACGATAAAGCGTTCTCCCGCCTTTTGAATAACAAGAGGACTTGCAGTAAAACATGCAAAAAGCTGGTTTTTAAAAAGAATACAGACAAAGCCGACTAAAAGCCCCGCAACGCAGACGGAAGAAAGACTCGTAACGACAACTTTTTTTACACGGTCTAACTTTTTTGCACCGACATTCTGACTTACAAAAGTCAGGCTTCCCTGAGCAATGCTGTTCATCGAAATATAGACAAAACCTTCAATACTCTGGCTTACACTGCTTCCAGCAACAGCAACAGAACCAAAGCTGTTTACAGTTGATTGAATTACCATATTACTGAAACTGAACAGACTTCCCTGGAATCCTGCAGGAAGCCCAATCTTTAAGATTTTTGCAAGAATTACATTATCCGCGCGGATCTTTCTTAAATTCAGACGGAAGGCATCTGTTTCTCTCGAAAGAATGAATAAAACACATACAGCAGAAAGAACCTGGCTTATAACAGTAGCCCAGGCAACCCCGGCAACATCAAGGTTGAATTTTATTACAAAGATTAAATTCAAAATAACATTTAAAATTCCGCTGGCAAACAGAATGTATAAAGGTCTTTTTGTGTCCCCTTTTGCCCTTAAAAGTGCCGAACCAAAATTGTAAATGACAGTAGGAAGGCTTCCGCAAAAATAAATTCGCAGATACAGAGCCGACAAAGGAAGAACATCTTCAGGGGCAGCCATTAAAATTAAAATCTGACGGCTGAATAAAATTCCAATTACGCTTATGAGAATTCCACAGATCAGGCTTAAAAACATTGAAGTATGAACGGTTGCATTCACCTGTTTTGAATCCGAACATCCCATAAAATTTGCAGCAATAACGTTGCAGCCGATCGAAATTCCAAGAACCGTATTTACAAGAAAGTTTATAAGTGAACTGGTTGAACCAACTGCAGCAAGAGAATTATCTCCTGCAAAATGTCCGACAACAACAATATCCGCAGCATTAAAAAGCAGCTGGAGCACAGAACTGAGCATGAGAGGAATAGAAAACTTCATTAGTTTCGGGAATATTGCACCGGAAACCATATCAATCTGATTATTTTTCATAACTGTTCTCTTGTAAAAAAATGCAAAAAAAAACGGTCACCAAAATGATGACCGTTCTGAGCTACGATGGACTCGAACCATCGACAGCCGCCTTAAAAGGGCGGTGCTCTACCACCTGAGCTAGTAGCCCATACACTCAATCGCTGAATGCTTAATTAATATACGATTTTTACTTAAACGTGTCAACAGCAGATTCGAAAATTTTTAAAAAAAATTGATTTTTTTTATTTTTTTAATACAACCACTTAAAATAGCCTCTCGTCGAAACCTTAATAAGACAATTCTTATATTTTCTTTAGAAAATTCTTAACGTAACTTAAGGCTTCTTAAAGGATTGAAACCTTTTTTAGTTTTAATGTGTTCTACATACAAACGGACTGCAGAAAAATATTTTAGCTTTTCTGGCAATTCATTTTGTTTATACGAGGAGGTGAAATAGGAACTTTGCACAAAATAGCGTCAAAGTTTCTATTCACAGGTTTGCGTTGCAAACTTCCTTATCAGCTGCAATTTCTCACGTTATTGCGAAATTGCTTTAAAAAGCCAAATCGGAAATTGATATTTCCTGTTTAACTTTTTACGGGAGGATTTTTTTATGAAAAAATCTGTAAAAATTATTTCAACTGGAATTCTGCTTTCTGCCTTAGTTTCTTCAGGCTTAATGGCACAGAATTTTAAACCGTCAGAAAATCAGCCTGACACAAATGCACCAGCCTTAGATGCTCCTAATTTCGACAAGGAAAAGAAGCACGGCAGAAGAGGCCCTTGTTTTGACATTACAGACAGCGATGAAGAAAAAATAATCGGAACGGTAAAATCTGTAAACCCAGGCACAAGTCAGATTACAGTAACAAACACTGACGGCAAGGATTTAACAGTTGCAGTAACTCCATTTACAAAAATCTGCATTCAGGGAGAAAGAAAAGCTCCAAAAGAGGGTGAAAAACCTTCTTCCAAAGAACTTCCGCCGCCAAAATCTTCTGTTGCTGATCTGGCAAAAGGCGACTGGGTAATCGTAAGCCCTGCAAAAACAGACACAAAAACACCGGTTGCCGGAGTAATTTTTGTTTCAAAAACAGAAGCTGAAAAAAAATAAAACAGCGATTAGTCATAAACATAATTCAAATAGCCTATCACCGAGAACCCGCCCGCAAGACTCATGCTTCACTTCGTTCAGAATGAGTTTGTGGTCGGAACCTCGGCTACGGCTATTTTACAGTTTGCATAAAGTGAACTTTCTCTATTGTGTACTAATATTTTTCAATTTTACAAAAATAACCACATAAATTAAAAATTACCAATTACCTTTAAATAAAGTTTGAATTCTGCAATAATGGAAAAACTTAATAAGGGCTAGAACCAATGGCAGAAATTGCAAACGAAAACATGCAGATTTTTGGACGAAAGATTTTTTTCGTCTGCTCTACTTTTACCCTCAACACAAACGTAATTCTTCGTCTTATGGAGCAGGAATACGAAGTTTACAAAATTGACGAACCACGCCAGCTCAGGAATCTTTTAAAAAAAATACCCGATTCAATTGTTTATATAAATGCCGATTCTCACCATCAGCCGCAGGTCTGGTACAACATTATTTCTTCTTTCGAAAATGATCCCGAATACGACAGCTGCGACTTTGGAGTTTTTTCTGCAAAACTGAAAGGCTCTGTAAGAATTCGCTTTGAACAGGGATTAAAATTAAAAGCAGGATTTTTTTCCCTCGACAAGAATTTTGGCGAAATAATGAACAGCGTAATTACAAAACTTGATTCGCTGAACGCAAAAGGTTTAAGAAAATTTGTCCGCTTAAAATGCGCCGGAGAAAAATCTGCAGAGGCCTACTTCATCAACAGAAACATGATGTACAAAATGAATTTCGTCGATATTTCTTCAATTGGAGTCGGACTCGTAATTCCTTCAAAATATGCAGGTTTTGTACGCATCAATTCTGTAATCCAGGGGCTTACGCTCGTTCTTGGAAACAAACAGTTAAAGGTGAATGCAAAATTTCACACGATGAAGTCAATTCCAAACGGAATTCTTGCTGCCTTAATTTTTACTCCGGATACACCTGGAGCTTTTAGAAATTATGTGCGCACATACATTTGCGAAGAACTTCAAAAAAGGCTGAATAACGAACTGATGCACATTTCGCTGGATACGACAGACTACACACTCGAACAGGATTTCTTAAAAGACAAAAAAGGCGAAAATACACAAACCGAAGAAACCGCTGAAGAAAATCAGGACAAAGACAAAAACGGCAAAGAAAACAAAGCTGACTCAAAGGAAGAAGAAAACTCAGAAACTCCGGCAGATGCTCAATCAAAAGAAACAGCAGAAAACGAAGATTCTGTAAAGACTGAAGAATCTAAAAAAGAGTCTAAAACAGAACTGTCAGCGGATAATGACAGTTCAAAAACAGAAACTCAAAGCTAATCTGCAAGTTCTGCAAAAGTGTCGCATTCCCCGGAAATTTCAGCCTTTGTAAGCGGGCGGCGGATTTTTAAGTTTATAAGAGAGCCAGGCTCAGGGAGTTTTTCATTTTTAGAAAATTCAAGCTTGCAATGCAGAAAATTGTCCGTTACAGCGTGAACTACAACCTTGTCTGCAAATATTTTTGGACGGTGAACTGTTTCGCAGACTGCCGGCAGGACCTTTCCTGCAAACGAAGAAATATAGTTTTCTTTTGCGGCAGCATTGTATTCTTCAAGCATGGAAATTCTTTTTCCGGCAACGGAATTTGGCACCATAGGACGCATTAAATAAGCTTCTGTTCCCGGACGCGCACTAAAAGGAAAAGCATGAACAAAAGTAAAACAGCAGTCTTTAAGCATTTTCAGGGTAAGTTCAAAATCTTCGTCTGTTTCTCCAGGAAAACCTGCAATAATATCACAGGCTAAAAAAGGAGAATTCTTTACTTTTTTTAACAATCTGCAGGCATTGTAAACGGCTTCAATCTTATAAGGACGCTTCATTCTCTTTAAAACTTCGTCGCTTCCGCTCTGCACAGAAATATGAAAATGCGGACAAACGCGGCTGTCAGCAATAACGACAGCAAGTTCTTCATTTACGATTTCCGGATACAAACTTGAAATTCTAAAGCGGATAGTTTTTGTGTTTTCCAGCAGAAGTTTTAACAGCCCTGCAAAATCAACAAAAGAATCTTTATAGCGTCCACGATACTGGGCAATATTGACAGTCGTAATTACAACTTCATTCTGCCCTTTCGATTCAAGTTCCTGCACCCGGTTAACAGCTTCCTGAGCGTCGAGGCTCACAGATTTTCCGCGGGCAAGGCGGATTGCACAGTAAGTACAGACGCAGTTACAGCCGTCCTGTATTTTTAGAGAAGAACGTGAATGATGAAAAAAATTGTCAGGAACAAGGCGGAAAGGCTCCTGAATTTCATTTTTTGTGGCAGAAGAATAAACGGCTTCAAACTTTTTCTGAATAAAGCCAGCCAGGTCTTCTCCAGAAAGTTCAGGATTTTCGTTTAATAGAGAAGGAATATCAGCAAGATGTCCTTTATACTGTCCACCAAGAACGCAGACGCGGCTGCCAATCGAAAGAATTTCTTCGCGGCTGTTTTGTGCATAGCAGCCGGTAACTAAAACCGCAGCCACAGGGCACTTTGCAAGCAGAAGCCGGATAATCCGCCTTGCCTTCTGTTCGGCCTTTGCAGTAACAGTACATGTATTTACAACACAAAGAATTACAGAAGGATTTTCGGGGGTTGAAGCAGAAAAAGGAGACATTGAAATTTCAAAATCTGCATTCTTAAAAACACTGGCAGCTCCCTCGCTTTCTACCTGATTAAGTTTGCAGCCTAGAGTTTCAAAATGAATTATTTTTTGCATCTGAATATTTTTATCTTAATTTTGCAGTAACACGGTCTTTTCCGCGCTGAGCATCTGTATTTGAAGAATTTAAATCAAGTGCCTTTGTATAAGCTTCGAGCGCACTTTCATAACTGTTTGCCATTTCGCGGGCATAACCACAGCGGGTCCACCAGTAATCAACTAAAGGTTCTGTGTGCACGGCAGCCGAAAAAGCAATGTCTGCATGCTGATATTTTGCCTGACGAATGTAAATTTCGCCCATGTAATAATAAGCATTGCCGATTCTGCTTCCGTTTGCAGGAACGTTTGAAAGATAATTCTGGAAAAGTTCCATAGCCGAAGTGTTTTTTCCAAGATAGAATTTTGCTTCCGCCTGGATTTCAATCAAACGAACATCAGTTGAATTGATGGCACGTGCTTCTGCAGCACGCTGTTCAGCTTCTGCATACTGTCTGTTGCGGACAAGACTCCAGCACAAAACACAGTAAGAATCAATGTTCTGCGGATCTTCTGTAATTTCAACTTCGCAGATTTTTATTGCCTGTGCATATTTTCCGTTTCTGTAAAGAACAAGTGCATCTTCTCTCTGCTGAGCAAAAATTGAAAAGCAGAATATTGAACTTAAAATCAAACTTAAGAAAACTTTTTTCATTTTTTAATACCTTTTTTTAATTTGTCATAGTGCATTTGCCGGAAAAATGTGAACCAGGTTCCAGAACAACCTGCTTTGCACGAATGTCCCCGTTAACCGAACCAGTCGAAGAAACAAAAATCAAATCACGACCGGCAATATTGCCTTCAACCTTACCGCGGACAAGAACACGGGTTGCACTGATTCCCGCATTTACAGTTGCGTGAGTGTCAATTACAAGGTCACTTGTTGCATCAATTGAACCGCTGACATTTCCGCGAATCATAAAAGGTTTTGTAAATTTAATGTTTCCATGGAAAGTAATATCAGGCGCAAGAATCGTATCAAAATCTTCTTCTTCAAGATCAAAAAGGTCAGTATCTTTTACATCAAACATAGGTTGTATTCTACAAAGATAAAAACTTTTGTTCAATTATGAGCATACAGGCGTTCAGGTCGCATCAAAGTTGTTTTTATGCCTTTTTTCTACTATAATTTTTCTATGAATTTTAAGCGTCTGTTAACATCTGCTTTTTTTGTTATTCCTTTATTTTTTGTATTTTCATGCACTTCAACTTCAGAAATTTCTAAAAACAGCGGAAGCCAGGATTCTTCAACCGCAGACAACGCATTAGAAGAAGAAAACAGCAATCCAAAAATAAGTCTTGTATTTGCAGGCGACATTATGGCGCATACAGTCAATTACAAATATTCAGATTTCAGCTTAATCTGGCAGGACGTAAAACCTTTAATTTCTTCCGGTGATTTAAGTTTTGCAAATATAGAAGCTCCGGTAAACGACGACATGGAATGGAGCTCTTATCCGCAGTTCAACATGCACTCGCAATATGTAAATGCAGCAATCGACGCGGGGTTTAATGTATTTTCACTTGCAAACAATCATTCAAACGACTGGTCACTGGACGGCATAAATGCAACAAAGTCTTATTTTTCCTTAAGAAACGATGTGTGGGCCTGCGGCTTAAAATCAAACATGGCAGAAAAGCTTACCTGCCAGGTAATCAGCAAAAACGGCTGGAAAATTCTTTTTGTTGCCTACACAGAACTTCTGAACAGCAGCGATTCTTCTCAATGGATTGACTTTTATCCTCCAAAAAAGAGAGAAGCACTCATCGACCAGCTCAAAAAACTTTACAGCATAAATAAGCCTGATATTTTTGTCGTAAGCGTTCACACTTCAGAAGAAGAATACAAACAGTCAATTTCAGAAAGTCATAAAAAATTCTACCATCAGATAATCAAAGAATGTGGAGTTGACGTTGTCTGGGCAAATCACCCTCACGTTTATAAAAAAATTGAAGAAGTAAATGTTCCGCGGGCAGACGGAAATCCAGAATTAAACAGAACTGCATTCATAATGTACGCAAACGGAAACACAATTTCAGGCCAGAGATCTTCACCTTCCCTGACAAAGCCGCACACAGACCGTGACTCTACAGGCGACGGCTTAATCGTAAAACTTTATTTTGAAAAACAGAGTTTAGACGCTGCCGGGCAATTACAGGATACAAATACAAAGACAACTGCTGTAAAAACTGCAAAGGCAAGAAAAGATATTGAATCTTTAGCCGAAAAAACAAAGGCTCAGAGAGAAATTACTTCAACTGCTGTAAAATTAAAAAAAGTTGAACCTCATTTTATTACGTCTTATATTCTCCCGACGGGGCAGATTGTTGTCCGTCTCTGCGACGACGACTTTATTAAAAGTCTGACCCGCTCAGGACTTTTTACGTGGGCTGACTACGTTCAATTAAGAAAAAATCTATATGAAAAACATCAAGGAAACTCTTTATGGCAATAGACTATAAAAAACTGCCGGTTTATGAACAAAAACAGCTGATTTTAGATCAGCTCGAAAAAAATCAGGTGATTGTAGTTCAGTCCCCTACGGGTTCTGGAAAGACCACACAGATTCCTGTAATTCTGCACGAAGCAGGATATTCAAAAAACGGAATGATTGCCGTTACCCAGCCAAGGCGAATTGCTGCCCTTTCTGTAAGCGAATTTATCGCAAAGCAGTTAAAAACTTCGTATCCGGGGCTTGTAGGATACAAGATGCGCTTTGAAGACAAGACAAGCGCAGACACAAAAATAAAAATCATGACAGACGGACTTCTTCTGCAGGAAATGAAACTAGATCCGTGGATGAGTAAGTATTCGGTAATCATGGTTGACGAAGCTCACGAGCGTTCACTTAACATTGACTTTTGTCTCGGACTTTTAAAAAGAGTTCTTCAGGCACGCCCGGATTTTAAGGTAATCGTTTCTTCTGCGACAATGAATGCCCAGGCTTTTTCAAAATATTTTAATGACTGCCCCGTCGTTACAATCGAAACCCAGACTTTCCCGGTTACACTTGTTTACGATCCTCCGGCAACAAAACCGACAACTTCTACAGTTACCGGAGCAGAAGCAATTCTTGCAAAAATTGAATCTACAATCAGCAGAGTTTTAGACAACCACGAAAGCGGAGACATTTTAATCTTTCTTCCGGGCGAAAAAATCATAAAAGACTGCATACAGCGTTTAACCTATTCTTCATTCCATTCAAAAATTCATATTGTGCCTTTATACGGACGCCTTCCAAAAGAAGAACAGGAAAAAGTTTTTAACAACGCTCCGTTCGGCAAAAAAAAGGTCGTAATTTCAACAAATATTGCAGAAACTTCCGTTACAATCGATGGAATTACAACTGTTATTGACTGCGGACTTGCAAAATTGAATTTTTACAATCCAAAAACATTCACTTCTTCACTAATCGAAACTCCGGTAAGCAAAGCAAGCTGCAACCAGAGAAGAGGAAGAGCGGGAAGAACCTGCGCAGGAACCTGTTACAGACTTTACCGCCGCAGCGATTTTGAAAGCCGTCAGGAATACACAACGGAAGAAATTTTCCGCACAGATTTAAGCGAAGTTCTTTTGAGAATGAGTGAACTTGGAATTACGGATTTTGAAAATTTTGACTTTATTTCAAAACCAGAAAAAGAAAACATTCTCGGGGCCCTCGAAACCTTAAA
Organism: uncultured Collinsella sp.; assembly: GCA_963613915.1. GTDB lineage: Bacteria > Spirochaetota > Spirochaetia > Treponematales > Treponemataceae > Treponema_D. Next base: position 65,183 of record CAVEBK010000004.1, on the reverse strand, counting down.
CATGCTAAAGGCCTTAAACGAAGACCGCACGCTTTCTAAAATCGGTAAACTCATGGTTGAATTCCCGCTTGAACCACGCGTAAGCAGAATTTTAGTAGAAAGCATTATTCACTATCCGGACGTTCTCGAAGAAACAGTAATTGCTTCAGCCTTTTTAAGCACACAGTCTCCTTTTGTTCTTCCTCCGGGCGAAGAAATGGACGCCAGAGCCGCTCATCACGCGTTCCGCGACATGCAGGGCGACTTTGTTTCCTATGTAAAACTGTTCAGACGATATGAATCAATGGAAAACAAAACAAGGTTCTGCCAGAACAATTATCTCGACGAAAAAGTAATGAAGGAAATTACAAGCATAAAAGAGCAGATTGAAGAAGAAATTTCTGAACTTGGAATTCCAGTTACCGGAGGCGGTTCAATGGACAACTATCTTTGCTGCATTGCCGCAGGAATGATTCAGTTTGTCTGTATCCGCGAAGGCAGGGAAAATTACCGTTCATTAACGGCAGACCACATTTCAATTCATCCTGGCTCTGGAATGTTCCGCTCAGATCCTCTTTTTATCGTTGCTGGCGAAATCGTGCGCACAAGCAGGATGTTTGCAATGAGCGTAAGCCCACTTACAAAATTCCTTCTTGCAAAAATTGACGTAAATCTTGAACAAAAACTAAAGGCAGCCCGTGGAATAAAAGGCAAAACTCTTACAGGTTCAATTGAATACAGGGGAACAACTTTTAAAGACCAGAAAGAAAAGCCGGGAAGAGACGACAGCCGCTTTGGAGGAAAGCTCGACAGGGCAGAAAAGAAAAAGCGTGACGAAAACACACTCAGCTTAGGTGGCGAACTCTTTACAATCGAAAAAGTAAAAGGCAAAAAGCTGGCAGTTCTTCCTTTTGAAAAATTCAAAAAAGCCGTAAAGGCAGAAAAAGACAACAACAAACTTGCAACAGCAGCTGCATTACGCGGAAAACTCGTTCTAAAAGACGGTTCTGCCCTTTCAGGCGAAAAACTTGAACTGATTATAAAAGTCCTTAAAAATTTAAATCTTTCCGTTGTTGCTCAGGGCTCATGGCCAAAGAATATGAATCTTACGCCTGGCACGGAAGAAAACAATAAAAAGCTCATAGACAGCCTGCAGTACGTTTTAAAGCTTACAATGGCAAAATCAAGACAAAAAGAATACGGCTTTATAACTCTTTTTAGCGACAACCGTGGAACTTACTGGTTTAAAGTAAGCCGTGGCTTTGTTACAGCCTTAAACGAAAGCCTTGCGTCTTTAGAAAGCCTTGCCGACGATGCTACAAACACGCTTACAGCAGCGCAAAAAGAAAAGGTAAACATTTTATACAGAGTATTAAATTCAATGTATGAATAATCTTTGACAACAGATGCTTAACCAAGTTCAGCATGACAGGCACAGTGTCATTACTGACGTTCATGTCATTCCGGACTTGCTCGGGAATCTCACCTGCAGGAAATATTGCCGCAGTTTCTGACTGCCCGGGCTTTTTTATTTTGCGCCAGATGACTTCTTTTCTGCTTCAGCCTTTTTCTTTGCTTCTTCTTTTGCAAGTGCTTCTTCGCTGATTTTTTTTGCTTCAACTACAGCAGAATCCTCTGAACCAAGAATTTTTTTTGCTTTTTCTGCAATTGAATTCTTTTTTGAAGGATTTTTTGCCGCATCAAGAACAAGCTGCCTTACAACCGGAGTTACAGAGGAATAACGTCCTTTTGAATAAATATCGAGTCCTGTTCCCTGGGTTGAAGTATCCCTGCTTGCAATATATTCCTTACAGATTTCTGCAAATTCACTTCGTTTGTATTTTGCAAATTCCTTTCCGAGTGCATATCTTAAAGGTTTACGGCGGTCATCTGTTAAAGTTTCGCGGGCAAGGGAAATTATTTCGTCAGTTCCTGCATTGTTGCATTCAAGCAAAGCCTGGGCTGCTCGGCTCTTTGGAGTGTCGGCAGTTTTTTTGTCAGTAATCAGGTTTACAAGATAATCGTTGCCTTCTTTTGTATTCAAAAAAGCCATTGCCGTATAACACTTTTTCTTTACAGAATCTTCCTTGTCTTTTTCGAGGCGATAGATAAGATAAGGAACAGCTTCTTTTATTTCATTTTTTTTGCACGCATCAATTGCTTCTAAACGCACAGAAACGTGAGCATCGCGGACAGCCTGCAAAATTGTTTTTCTGGCAGATTCATTTTCCTTAAAATTAGAGAGGGCTTTTACTGCCGAACAGCGGAGTTTAGGGTCATTTTCTTCATACAGTTTTACGATAATTTCAACTGCTTCTTCTTTTTCCATTGAACCGATTGCTTCCGTTGCATACATCCGCACAAAAGTATTTTCGTCTTCGTCCTGAGCCATTTCTACAAGACGGTCATAAGTTTCTACGGCCTTAATGTTTCCTAAAACCTTTACTAGCTGCTGTTTCTGGGCAACTGTCAAATCTTCGCGGTCAAGATATTCCGTTAAAAAGACAGCTTCTTTTGGACCGCCGATTTCGCCAAGTGTCGTAAGGGCATTGTTAAAATAATCTTCGTCTTCACCTTCAAGCAAGGTAAGTACAGCGGGAACTGCACCTTTAGTTTTTACAGCCTGAACATAACGGAACACACAGTCAACAGTTGATTTTTTTTCGTCATAAGGATCGTTTAAAATCGTAAGCGCGTAATCTTCGAGGCACGGATCCTTCAGTTTTGTAAAATATTCAAGGATTTTTTCGCGCACAGTTGAATTTTTTGTTTCTTCAAAAAGATCGTAAACTTCATCAACAAAGCGAACATCTTCATTCTTTACAAAATTATTTAAAAGCTCGACAATGTCGTCTTCCATTCCATATTTGAGGGTGTCCGCATTTTCTTTGCGGGTATCAGGATATTCTTCGTCTAAGGCTTCAATTTTTTCAGCATCCTGCTTTTGAGGTCGTTTTTTAGCAGGAATTTTCGATTCCCCGGGTTTATGAAGAAAGTCTTCTTCGGTTGAATTTTCTGTAGCCTCGTCACTTGAATTTTCTGCAACTGCCCCGGTAGAATTTTCAGAAACAGCCTGAGCCTTTTCTTCTGCCTGCGCATTTTCTACTGCTTCGTTCTGCAAATCTGCGGTCTGCACTAACAGTTCGTTTTGCGAAGCTTGCGCGTTTTGTTCACTCTGCACATTCAACTCTTCAACTGCAGGATTCTCCTGAGCAGAAATAAACTGAGAAAATACAAAAACCGTAAGAAAAAAAACTGACTTCTTCATAAAAACCTTTTTATCCAACTATTTTATGTTTCCTGCATGATAGCGTTTTAAGAAATTTGTTCTGTATTCTTCAAAACGGTTTTCTTCAATTGCAAGGCGGATTTCTTTCATCATGTTATGCAAAAAATAAAGGTTATGATAGCTTGCAAGCATGCTGCTTAAAATTTCCTGTTCCTTAAAAAGATGCCTCAAATAGCTGCGCGAATAATTACGGCAAACCTTGCACTTGCATTCAGGATCTACAGGTCCAAAATCATGCATAAAGCGTTCCTGCTTAATCGAAAGTTTTCCGTCGTGGGTAAAATAAGAGCCGTTGCGTGCATTTCTTGTCGGAAGAACACAGTCAAACATATCAATTCCGCTGTGGACAGCTTCGAGAATATAATCGGGAGTTCCGATTCCCATTACGTATTTTGCCTTTTCTTTTGGAAGATGATTTACAGTAAAATCAAGCCAGCGTGCAAATTCTTCAGGCGGTTCACCGACACTCAGACCGCCGATTGCAATTGCAGGAAGTTCCATGGAAGTAACAAATTCTGCTGAGCGGATTCTTAAATCTTCAAAAAAGTTTCCCTGTACAATTGGAAGAAGAATTCCTTTGTAGCCTTCTTCTCTCTTTTTTAACCATTCACCTTTTGCCCGTTTCAGCCAGTTTTCGGTAATTTCCAGGGAATGAAGTGCTTCTTTTTTATCAATTCCCCAGCCTGTACAGACATCAAGCTGCATCTGAATGTCAGAATTAAACTGAACCTGAACATCTACAACTTTTTCCGGTGTAAAAAGGTGGCGGCTTCCGTCAATATTAGAAGCAAACTGTGCGCCTTCTTCTGTAATTTTACGAAGTTTAGAAAGACTCCAGACCTGAAATCCGCCGGAATCCGTAAGAAAATTCTTTTTCCAGCCGGAAAATCCATGCAAACCGCCGGCTTCTTCAATAATATCGCTGCCCGGCCGCAAATAAAGGTGATAGGTATTTGCAAGAATAATTTCAAAACCGATTTCTTCAAGATCATCTTTTGTAAGGGCTTTTACGGTTGCATTTGTTCCGACAGGCATAAAAACCGGAGTCTGAACATCTCCGTGAGCAAGGTGCAGAGTTCCTGTTCTTGCCTTGCCGTCAGCAGATTCGTGCTTAATGTCAAAAATATTCATCATAATTTTTATTCCTTATAGTTTTTTGTAAGATTTTTATGTGCGTGCGTGTTTTAACAGAACAAAGCTGAGTACAACAAACACAAAAACAGGCAGCCAGGCTCCCATAAACGGAGAAAGGACTCCAAAGCGTGCCATAAGCATTGTAACCATCTGAAAAACATAATAAACAACGGCAGCCGTAATACAGCTTGCAAGACTTATGAGCATTACGTTTTTGCGTGTTTTTCCGCTCAGACCAATGGACAGAAATACTACAATAAAAAGAATGAACGGAAAAGCGTACTTTTTATAGTAAACACTCAAAGGTTCATTAAACGGCAGACCGATTCTCCTTAAGTGGGCAATGTATTCCCTCGCCTCTTTTGTAGAAACCGTTTCGACAGAAGTTGTATTGTTTCTGAATGTTTCAGGAATTTCGGTTAAAAGAGAAAGTGTCTGTGAATCAACATCTCCGCTTACAATCTTGCCGTCTTTAAGCGTGTATTTTGTTGAACCGCTTAACTTCCAGTGATCTTCCATCCACAAAGCTGAATCTGCACGGATTACGCAGTTCAGTGTTTTGTCTTCATTTCTGACAACAATAAAAAGCGTATAAAGGCGCATTGTGGAATTGTCATAAAAATCCGCCTTGTAAACAACGTTGCCATGGTTCGACATTACTACGATTTTGTCGTTATTCAGACTTTTTTCGCGATGCAGGGAAATTTCCTGCAATTCAACTTTCTGAGCGTAAGTAGAAACAACAACCTTGTCTTCAAAATAAAAAAGCCCGAAACTCATTATAAAAGCAAAAATCAAAAGAGGAGCCGTAAAACTTATGAGCGGAACTCCGGAAGCAAAAATTGCAACAAGTTCATTATTTGCGTAAAAGTCAGAAAGTGTGTAGGAAACAGCAAAAAGAATGGAAAGCGGTGCTGAATACCACAAAGCTTTTGGAAAATACAAAAGCATTATCTTAAAAACCGTAAAAGCAGGAACTCCGTTAGAAATAAAATTCCAGAGATTCATAAAAAGATCAACGAGAACCAGAACAAACCCAAAAAACAAAAGAGAACCGGCAAAAAGAGGAATGAATTTCTTTAAAATATATTTTACTAAAGTCATT
>CAVEBK010000004.1:16592-59666 GCA_963613915.1 uncultured Collinsella sp. | reverse complement strand
AGTCATTTTTAATTTTCAGCGTCCAATCAGCCTTATATAAAACAAACTGCCGGCGACCGTAATTGCAATGTTCGGTGCCCACATAACCCAAAAACCATTTATTCCGCCACGGTTACCAAAAATCTGTCCTAGGATCATCATTGTCCAGTAAAGAACGCAGATTACAATTCCAATAATAAGCCCGATTGTCTGTCCGTTGTGCTTTCCAAAAAGCAGGGCAAGCGGAATTGCAAGGAAAGCAAAAAATATTGAACCAAAAGGAAGTGAAAATTTTTTATTGTATTCAAGCCGGTAAGAATTCAGCTGTTTTTTAGAAAAATCTTCAGATTCTTCCATCTGCTTAATGCGTTTGTGCAGGTCGTAGGAAGTCATTTCGCGGGGACTTACCCTGCTGGAAGTTGCAGAAATTGAAGATTCAAAAATATTAAGGTTCAGCTGATCCGAAGAAAGAACATCAAAATCAGTACGTTTTGTGCGGGCAAACAAAAGGACAGTTGCCTTATTCATTTCGAGGGTCATTAAAACCCCGGGATCCTTTGACTTACGCACAATTGAATTGTCTGCAATTATGATTCTCTGCTGCTCCGAATCTCCGTTGTCAAAAAAAATCAAATCGCTCACCCAGTCGCCGACAACATCTCCAATAACGAGGGTTTTATCAACAGTTTTTTTTATGGAATTAGGTTCAAGTTCAACAGCTGGATTCGATGCAAGGATTGAACGGTAAAGACGGTTGTATTTTATTGTTCCAAGCGGAAGAAGATAGTCATTTACAAAAAAGGAACCAAGCGAAATCAGTGCGCCAAGTACAATTACAGGAGTTAATATCGAGCGGTAACTTTGTCCTGATGCACGAAAAATCAGAACTTCGTTTTCGCTTACAAGCCGGCCAAGACACATTAAAAAACCAACAAGGGTTGCAAAAGGTGCAGACTGGGCAATAATTCCAGGAAGTGCATAAAACATGAGTTTTACGACATCAAACAAAGGAACTTTTTTTTCAAGGATTTTTTGAATTACCAGAAGAATCTGGTTTACAAAGAAAATAAAAAAGAAAAACAAAAAAGCTACAAAAAAATAAAGGAAGAGTTCTTTTAAAAGATAACGGTAAAAAACATGGCGGTTAAGCCCGGATTCTTCCTGCATGGCAGTTTTAAGCCACGAACTTACCTTTTTTGCACCAAAAAATCCCGTAATAACCGAAAGACAATAAAAAAATGAATTTACAAAATTGAATTTCTGGCAGAAAGGCTTTACCTTTTCCCTAAAAAAAGAATTTACAGCCTTTGCAAAACGACTGTTTACGGCAATCCGCCAGTAATAATAACTGAGCGACTCAATATGAAGAATTTTTTTCTGTGCCTTGGAGCCTTTATATTTTGCAGAGATTTTCTGTTTTATTTTTAATTCAATTGAACGGAAAAAATTCATTATCCGGTCAATCAGTTTTTCAATTCTGTCAAACTTCATCTGTATGGATTTTTACGGATTTAAGGTTTTATTTTCCAGTGTGTCCGAATCCACCGCTTCCGCGTTCTGTTTCGTTTAAAAGTTCAACTTTTTCAAAAACGCCCTGGGTTACGCCGGCAACAACCATCTGTGCAATTCTGTCGCCATTGTTAATTGTAAAATCTTCGCTTCCAAGATTGATTAAAATTACTTTTATTTCTCCACGGTAATCGCTGTCAATTGTTCCAGGAGTGTTAAGGCAGGTAATTCCGTTTTTTGCAGCAAGCCCTGAACGAGGTCTGATCTGAACTTCAAAACCTTCCGGAATCGCCATTTTAAGCCCGGTCGGCACAAGAAAACGCTGCATCGGCTTTAACACAATACTTCCTTCAGGAATAAAAGCACAAATGTCTGCTCCAGCTGCTCCGCTCGTCTGATACGAAGGAATTTTTGCTCCATTTTCTGCAACAATTTCTATTCTGCAAGTGTTCATAAAAACCTCTAAAACGTAAAAATAACAGTCCGATTATAACAAATTTCAAAAAAATTATAAATATTCAGGTAAAGATCGCCTTTAAAACATAAATTCCGGGCGTGCCCCTCCGCCACAGGCTTCGGGTCAGGCTTTGCGCACTTCGCCGTCTTGCGCGGCTCATTCCTCCGCTCACGCTCCGGAACTGCTTCGCAGGTGCTTCAATCCTTCACGCAAAAAAAACAATTCGCAAAAGTTAATAAATATGATATTCTTCTGCTACTTATTTTTTAGGAGTTTTTTATGTCCGGCAATACTTTTGGCAAGATTTTTAAAGTTACAACATTTGGAGAAAGCCACGGGCAGGCTCTTGGAGGCATAATTGACGGAGTTCCGGCAGGAATAAAAATCGACACAGATAAAATTCAGTCTGCCCTTGACCGCAGAAAGCCGGGACAAACAAACGCAGGACAAAACAACGCTTCTGTAACAGCAAGAAAAGAAAATGACAGAATCGAAATCTTAAGCGGAATTTTTGAAGGAAAAACCGAAGGAACTTCAATCGGTTTTATAATCCGCAACGAAAGCCAGCATTCAAAAGACTACAAAAATCTGGAAAATACGTTCCGTCCGGGACACGCCGACTTAACATATTTCTTAAAATACGGTTTCAGGGACTATCGCGGCGGTGGAAGAAGTTCAGGCAGGGAAACAGCATCAAGGGTTGCAGCCGGGGAAATTGCACTCCAGGTTTTACATTCATTCTGCCCGGAACTGAAAATTACAGCCTACACACAAAAGGCAGCAGGAATTTCCATAAATAAAGTTGACTATTCTCAGATTGAACAGAATCCATTGCGCGCCCCTGATAACGAAGCAGCCGCAAAAATGAACGAAAAAATAGAAGAACTTAGAAAACAGGGCGATTCTGCAGGTGGAATAATTGCCTGCACGGTAAGCGGAGTTCCAGCAGGACTTGGAGAATGTGTTTTTGACAAACTCGATGCAGTCTTAGCACACGCAGTTTTAAGCATTGGTGCCGTAAAAGGAATTGAATTTGGCGCCGGTTTTGAAGCAGCAGATTTAACGGGAAGCACAAATAACGATGTAATGTGCTCTAGCGAAGACAACACAAAAGTAAACTTTCTTACAAACAACGCAGGCGGCATTCTCGGAGGAATGTCAAACGGCAATGAAATTTTCTTCAGGGTTGCAGTAAAACCAGTTCCTTCAATTTTTAAGGAACAAAAAACTGTCTGCGCCGACAAAGAAGGAAAATTCCACGACACAACGCTAAAAATAGAAGGCCGCCACGACGTCTGCCTCTGCCCGCGCATAGTTCCCGTAATAGAAGCAATGACAGCAATTTCTTTATGCGATCTGTTTTTGCAGAATAAGTGCTAGTTAGCAAAAATTCTTTCAAATGATAAAAATCTCCATTTTTCTCTACAATTTTAATAAAAATGTCGTTATAATTGATCTGTTATTTTTACGCAGTTTTCAGCTGCCAGATCAAAAAAATTGGGAGAAATTATGAAAAAATCATTTAAGTTTGTGGCAACGCTTTTAGCCTTTGCTGCAACAGTTTCTGCAGGTGCACAGGCCAGAAAAACCGATGTATGGGATTTTGGCGGTGTTGAAGATGCAGGCGCAAACAATCACATTAAAATTTCCGATCTCGACTCTCTTTCAGGGCTTGCAGCTGACGGAAAATTTGAAGCCGGAGAATATGTTTTCGGGGATCTTACACTCAAAACCGACAAAAATGACCGCGCCTACTATAACGGAGCAAAAAATTACGGAACCCAGGGCTACGCTTCTTTCGATTTTAAAGACGGCTACGTTTCCGACGGAATTTACTACTGCAATGGTAAGGCTGGCGAAACAAAACGCTATCTTTTATTAAAGAATGTAAAATCAGGGGATGTCGTAACATTCTACGGACGGGCTTCCAACGGTTCAGAAGATAAAATTCACTTTGCGTCTGTAAATGATTCCGGCGAAAAAGACGGCTTCCAGGACGAAAGTGCCTGGCTCAACGGAGAATCAAAACGCTGGTCTTACGTTGCCTTAAAAGACGGAACTTACAAAGTTTACACAGAAGCAACCAGCGCAAAACCGGTTTACTACAGACTTACACGCACACCGGGAGTAAACGTAAGCGGAACAATTTCAGGCATTAACGGAAACGGCGAATTAAAATTTGTAATTGCAGAAACAAATCAGGAAATTTCAGCAAAGATTTCCGGTTCTTTGTACTCAGCAGGGCTTCCTGCAGGCTTTACCGTAACTGCAGTTTTAAGCGGAATAAAAGGATTGGGAATTTCTGCAGATTCAAAACAGATTCAAATTGAAAAAGATGCTCCTGCATTGCTCACAAAAAATCTTTCAACAGCAGAAATGAAAACTTACGTTGTAGAAGGCAAAATCAACGGATTTTCAAAAGATTTTTCTTCAAACGGTGCAAAACTCATAATGACACCTCCGGAAGATTCAATCTATCTTCCTGTAGAAATTGAAATTACAGGCAGCAACGGAGAATTTTCTTACAAAGGTGAACTTGAACCGGCAATTTTCTACAAAGCAGCTTTAAGCGGTGCAAACGACTACATTCTTTCCGGCGAAACAGATTTTGAAAATACCCAGGCTTTTACAAAAGACATTCAGGTTGAATTAAAAAAAGTTTACGATGTAAACGGAAAATTCTTCGGAGACACTTCTGTAATGCCTTCTTCAATCAGTTTTAAGAACGTTGAAGACGGTTACACATACCAGGGAGCTGCAGCAAACGGAATTTACGGAGTAAAACTCCGCGACGGAAACTACGAAGTTCTCTGCGAAACAGAAAAAACAAGAACAATGAACCACATAACAGTAGACGGTTCAAATGTTACAAAAGACATTCTTATGTCACCTAAAGAAAAGAAAGAAATTCAAATTCCTCTTAAAAAAGACATTTATGTTGGAGGAAAAAAAGCAGACTACGCAACTGTAAAAGATGCAGTTGAAGCAGCACACGCAATGGCACCAAAATCAGAAGCAGACAGAATTACAATTCACATTGCTCCTGGAGTTTACCGCGCACAGCTTTTAATTGACACACCTTACATTACATTAAAAAACGACACTCCAAATCAGGAAGTAAAACTCACCTGGTATTATGGAATCGGCTACAACTACTATTCAGCAGACCTCAACGGCTACTACGATTCAGAACGCGCATACGACAAATTTGAAAAAAAGAGCGTTGCTAAATGGGGAGTTGCAACATACGTAAAAAAAGATGCACTTTTCTTCAGGGCAGAAGGAATCACATTCGAAACTTCATTCAACAAATACGTTACAGCAGAAGAATTAAAAGACGGAGTTGAAGCAGACGGAACGACAATTTCCTTTGCACGCAAACTCAATTCAGACGTTCAGTCAAAAAAAGCAACAGAACGTTCTGCAGCAATCTGCGTAGAAGCAGACAGAAGCGAATTTAAAAACTGCCGCTTCCTCGGCTCTCAGGACACACTTTACACAGGCGCCGACACAAGACAGTATTATTCAAACTGCTATATTGAAGGCAACACAGACTTTATTTTTGGCGACGGCGACATTGTTTTTGAAAACTGCCAGATTGTATGGGCAGGATATTCAGATTCAAAAAACAGCGGATACTTAACAGCAGCCAGAAACGCAAAACAGAAGGGATATCTTTTCTATAACTGCGTAATCAATTCAGACCAGAACAATCTTCAGACTCCAGGATACTTTGGCCGCCCATGGGGACCAAAAGCAAGCGTTGCATTTGTAAACACAGTTTTTGCATACGACGGAATCATCAATCCGCAGGGCTGGACAAGCATGAGCGGAAACAAGCCGGAAAATGCAAATTTCTTTGAATACAATTCAATGTGGAACAATGCAGGCGTAGATGTAAGCCATCGCGACGGCGGCAAACAGATTGCAGACGAAAGTGCCTACACTCCTTCAAATTACTTTATTGACTGGACTCCTGTTTTCTACACCTTACCAAAAGACAGCGAAGTAAAAATCAAAAAGGCCAATTTTACGACAGATGACGACATCAACACGCCTTATCCGGGACACACAGTAACCCTGCACTACGAATACAAAGGAAGCGACACAGATCTTTCGTTAATCCAGTGGTTCCGCACAAAGGACAAAAAAGACACACTCGTAAAACAGAGCCTCGGATTTGCAGACAAAACATATCTCATTTCTACTGCAGATTCCACATTCAACTTAAAGGCTGTAATTACGCCCCGCAGTCGTGGAGGAAAAAACGGCAAACAGATTACTGTAAACCTCGACAAAAAAATCAATGAAGGTTATTCAGTTCCTTCAAAAGCAACTTTAGTACGTCCTCGTGCAGAAGGAAAAGTAAATGTATTCCTTGCTTCAGATTCAACCTGCAAAGATTATTCAGCTCAGGGAATGTGGAGTGGCGGACAGACAAGAAACGAAGGCGGCTGGGGAGAATTTTTACAGTGCTTCTTTAACGGAGCAGTAGAAGTTCAAAACTACGCTAATGGAGGTCGTTCAAGCCGCAACTTTATAAACGAAGGTTCACTCGAAAAAATCAGGCAGCAGATTGGCAAGGGCGACTACCTCTTTATTCAGTTTGGACACAACGACTGTTCAAACGGAGCAGGCTATCTCGAAGACCGCTACGTTCCGCTTGGAGAACCAAACAAAAAAGGCATTTACCCGATTAACGAAGGCAAAAAAGTACGCACCCCGGACAGTTATTACGAAAAATACGGAAATAATTTCTATTCATACGACTGCGGCGGAACATACAAATGGTATTTAATGCAGTACGTAAATGTTGCACTCGAAGCCGGAGCAACCCCAGTCCTTGTAACTCCTGTAAGCCGTATGTATTTTGACGGCAAAGGAAGAATTACTCCTCACCACGACTCAAAAGAAACTTCGACAAAAACACAGATTACCCGCAACAATGCTTACGTAGAAGCAGTCCGCCAGCTTGCAAAAGAAAAAAACATTCTGCTCTTAGACGGATTTGAAATTACAAAATCCCTCTACGAAAAAGCATATGCCGACTGTGGCAACAATATCGAAGCAAAAGAACTTATGTTCCCTGGCGACTCAACTCACAACAATAAGCTCGGAGGCTTTGTAGTTGCAGGCGAATTTGCAAAAGAAATTAAGAAAAACATTCCGGAACTTGCACCAAGCATCATTCATCCAAAAAATGCAATGGGCGAAAACAACGACGGAAAGCTTATGTTCACAGTAGACCAGGACGGCAAAATGGAAAGCTACGACAAATACTGGACCCGCTACGAACAAAGCGTAATGGACAGTCTTGGTAAATAGTTCAAAAAAATTAACGGGTCGCAAGGCCCGTTTTTTTTTGGAGCGCAATTATCTGTCTCGTCCGCGGTTTCTTTTGCAATTGCACATAAAACTTTAAGCTGCTATCTTAAAAAAGTAAAAAAATAAACAAAGAAGGCAAAAATGTCAGACAGAAAAAAAACAGTTCATGTAGCAGCAGCAGTAATTTTAAGAACAAACGAAAACAAAACAAAAGAAGTTTTTGCAACTCAACGCGGTTACGGCGAGTTTAAAGACTGGTGGGAATTCCCCGGCGGAAAAATAGAAGCAGGAGAAAGCGGAAAACAGGCAATCGTCCGCGAAATCCAGGAAGAACTGGCAACCCAAATAAAAGTAGAATCACAACTCTGCACAGTTGAATACGACTACCCTGATTTTCATCTTTCAATGGAATGTTTTTTGTGTTCAATTATTTCAGGTAAACTTACACTTTTAGAACACGAAAACTCTGCATGGCTTGGACTCGACAGACTTCAATCTGTAAAGTGGCTTCCTGCAGACGTCGAAGTATTAAAATCAATAAAACCATTATTATAGCAAAAAAAATCCCTCACCTTCTGGCGAGGGATTTTTTTTAGTAAAAACTATTTCTGCTGAGCTTCAAGAGCGTCAATATAAGAAAGATTTAATCTTCCCATTTTGTCAACTTCAAGGAGTTTTACAGGAATCTGCTGTCCTTCTTTAAGAACATCACTAACCTTTTCAACTCTCTGTCTTGAAAGCTTAGAAATATGGCACAAACCTTCTTTTCCCGGAAGAATTTCAACGAAAGCACCAAAATCCATAATGCGTTTTACTGTTCCGTTGTAAATTGTTCCAACCTCAGGATCTTCACAAATGCCTTTTACAGCAAGTTTAGCTTCTTCGGCTGATTTTCCGGTTTTTCCATAAATCTGTACAGTTCCGTCATCTTCAGTGTTGATTGTTACACCATACTGAGAGCACAGAGCTTTTACGTTCTTTCCGCCAGGTCCGATCAGGGCACCAATCTTATCCGGACTAATCTTCATTGTCAGGATTTTTGGAGCAAACGGACTGATTGGCTGTGGTTTATCAATGCATTTTTCCATGATTGACAAAATGTGCAGGCGTCCAGCTTTTGCCTGGGCAAGAGCTTCTTTCATAATCTGAGTTGTAACGCCGGCAATCTTAATGTCCATCTGGAAACCTGTAATTCCGTCTTTAGTTCCGGCTACTTTAAAGTCCATATCACCGAGATGGTCTTCTTCACCAAGAATATCAGAAAGAATCTTATAACGTCCGTATGGATTGTCGCCTTCTGCTTCTGTAATAAGTCCCATTGCAATTCCGGCAACCATTTTCTTCATTGGTACGCCAGCTGCGAGCATTGCCAGACATCCACCGCAGGTAGAAGCCTGAGAAGAAGAACCGTTAGATTCCATGATTTCAGAAACTACACGAACTGTATATGGAAATTCTGAAGCAGGTGGAACCATTGCAGCCAGAGAACGGCGGGCAAGGTTTCCGTGTCCGATTTCGCGGCGACCGGTTGTCAAACGACCAACTTCACCAACAGAATATGGAGGGAAGTTATAATGAAGAATAAAGTTTTCACTTCTTTCGCCATCAATGTCATCGTAAACCTGAGCATCGAGAGTTGTTCCAAGTGTACAAACTGCAAGCGACTGAGTTTCGCCACGGGTAAACAAAGCTGAACCATGTGGACGAGGAAGAACGTTTACTTCGCAGGTAATCGGACGAATTTCATCACATTTACGGCCATCAATTCTCAAGCCTTTATCAAGAATACTCTTTCTTAAAAGATTGTACTGAATGTCATCGAAACATGAATCAAAAAGTTTTTTCTGAATTTCGTCTTCAAGCTGTTCTGCGTGGTTCTGGGCAACCTGCTGTTTTGCAGCAGCAATTGCAATACCACGGTTCATTTTTCCGTCCTGGAAACATGCTTTTTCGAGCAGTGGAGTTGCTTCAGCAATAATTGCATCTTTGTTTGCAAGTTCAACATTGAGTGGAGCAAGAGGAAGTTTTTCTTTTCCGCATTTTGCTACGAGCTGTTCCTGCAATTCACACATTGCTGTAATAAAGCCCTGAGCCTGTTCAAGGGCACCGAGCATTACTTCTTCGCTAACTTCGTTTGCACCGCCTTCTACCATTGTAAAGCCGTCTTTAGTTCCGGCAACAACGATTTCGAGCTGAGCTTTTTCCTGCTGCTGGAAAGTCGGATTGATTACATACTGACCGTCGATATAAGCAACACGAGCTGCTGCAACTGGTCCATGGAATGGAATATCCGAAATAGAAACTGCAGCAGAAGCTGCAATTACAGCAAGAATATCCGGCGGATTAACACCATCGGCAGAAACGCATGTAGGAACGATCTGAATTTCACGGCCAAAAGCCGGTTCAAACAGAGGGCGCATAGGACGGTCAATAAGGCGGGAAACAAGAATTTCCTTATCCTTTGGACGACCTTCGCGCTTTACAAATCCACCAGGGATTTTTCCTGCAGCGTAGTATTTTTCATTGTATTCAACAGTAACCGGAACGAAATCCAATCCTTCCTTTACTTCAGAAGATGCACAAACAGTAGCAATTACAGCTGTTCCTGCGTACTGAGCATAAACACAACCGTTAGCCTGTTTACCAATCTTACCAGTTTCGAGGATTAAATCTTCGTTACCAATTTTGTAAGTTACTCTTTCTACTGCCATTACTTACACCTCCAAGCCAAATTATTTGCGGAGGCCAAGTTCTTTGATGAGCTGGCGGTAAAGTTCCAAATCCTTTCTCTGAAGATATTTAAGAAGCTTGCGGCGCTGTCCGATTACTTTAAGCAATCCACGAGAAGCACCAGTATCCTTTGGGAACTGTTTGCAATGAACTGTTAACTGTTTGATGCGTTCAGTAAGGAGAGCGATCTGAACTTTTGTGTTTCCTGTGTCGGCTTCGTTTTTGCCAAATTTGCTGATTACTGCAGCTGATTCTTCTTTTGTAAGCATTTTACTTACTCCTTAAAATATTTTATTTCTCTGGGTAACCAAATTGAATTGCCCGTACAAAACCTCTGAGCGATCCATCAAAATCCAGCACGCGAAGTAAACCGGAATTTAATTTACAAGCTACAGCTTTTGCCACGGAAATCTCTTCGCTTCCAGAAATTACCATAGTAAGATCGACAGTGTATTCACCGTCTGGCGGAAAAATCTGAATTCCGCGCTTTTTTGCAGTCAGATAATTCTGACCGCCGATATTTTCTTTTTTCCACTCAAATCCCGCACAATCAATCGTAAACGGAGATTTAAGCATGATTTTTATTTCTTCAAACTTTTTATCCAGCACATCCTGCCGGATTCTTGAAGAACTGACTTTTTTATCCAGATATTCAACAGAATCTACAACATTCAGTTCAATGTTATTTTTTGTGCAGAACTTTTCGATTGCAGGAATATCGGTTGAACCTTTATAACCGCATCTGAAATCTTCACCTTCGGCAAGATATTTTACATTGCAGTTATTTTTCAGCACAGATAAAAAATCGTACCCGTCTATTTTAGTAAAATCGTCAGAAAAGTCAATTACAACAACAAAGCTAAATCCTTTGTCTATAAAGAATTCCAGCCGCTGCGACAAAGTCTGAACTTCCCCGTTAAACTCACTGCCTGCTTTTTCAAGCCTTGTTGAATGGCGGAAAGTAACGATTCCAGGAATAAATTCCTTTTTAGCAAGAATTGAATCAAAAATTGCATCGTGGCCGATATGAGTTCCGTCAAAACTTCCAATGCTTAAGGCAGTTCCTTTGTCAAAAAATTCCTTTGAAAATTTTGAATTTACAATCTGTTCCCACGAAAAAATCTTTATTTTCTGTTTTTCAGGAGGAATTACAAATCCATAATTGAATTTTCTTCCGTCCTTTTTTACAACGCCTGCAAAAGTTAAATCCGGGTAAAAAACTGCAAGTTCTTTAGATTCTTCAGTTTTTTCATTCAACTGATAATAAAAAGATTCTCTTCTTAAAAACCTTCCGCTTGCAAAATCCTGACAGTACGCATCTGACAAAATTACAGGAGAAAATCCGCACAATTCTGCAATTTCAAAAGTCATCGGATAGACACATTTTTTTATTTTTTCTGCAAAAAGAGGATCATTTTTTCTGTCTGCCGGCTCTGTTTTTTCTGATCCAAGAAGGCTCGACATTGTAAAATCCGGCAATTGTTCACAACCAGCTGCGTTTTTTAATAAAAAAGGACCAACGCTGGTTCTTCTTAGAGCCTTTAAATGAGCAACAGTTCCACATTCTCTGGCAATATCGCGGGCAAGAGAGCGAATATATGTACCTTTTGAACACTTAACTTCGATAAGTGCATATTTTTCAAAAAAATCGAGGAGAATAATCGAATAAACCGTAATTTTTCTGGCAGGAAGTTCTACAGTTTCGCCGCTACGCATTAAATCGCTTGCACGTTTACCGTTTACATGAAGTGCACTGAATTCAGGCGGAACCTGGTCAATCTGCCCTTTAAATTTCTGCAGGGCAAGGCGAACTTCTTCTTCGCATGGAATCTTTCCTGTAGAAATGATGTTCCCAGTCGGATCAAGTGTGTCCGTCTGTGTGCCAAATTCAACTAAAGCAAGATATGTTTTATCAAAATTTGTAATATGCGAAACAAGCTTTGTTAAATGCCCCGTCATTACAACAAGGAGGCCATCTGCAAAACTGTCTAAAGTTCCGGTATGGCCAACCTTTTTTGTACCGAGAGATTTTTTTACTGCCGACAACGAAGCAAAGCTGGTTTCTCCGGACTGTTTACTTAAAAGCAGGATTCCGGAGGTTTCGTTATTATTCCTGAGAGTGCTGTCTGCGGATTTCATCTTCCTGAGCTTCGAGCTGATTAAGGCGGTTAACCATCTCAAAGCCTTCCTTTATTGAATTATCTGCGATAAAAGTTAATTTTGGAAATTTACGAATCGTAAGTTTTTTTGCAATTGACGACTGAATAAAGCCTGCTGCGCTGTTAAGCCCTGCAACACCTTTTACAATCTGTCCTTCCGGCAGAAAACTGGAAACATAAACCTTTGCATATGCAAGATCTGCAGCAATTTCAACACGGTTAATGGTTAAAAATGTTGAAACGCGCGGATCCTTTACTTTTTGTGTACAGATCAAATTTGAAATTTCGCCTCTGATCTGTTCACCGAGTTTTGCTAATCTGAATTCACCCATTACTCAGCATCTCCTGACGGAATAAATGAATCATTTGCTCTTTCTTTTGCTGCCTTTTTAGCTTTTCCCTTTGCCTTTGCTTCTGCTTCTTCTGCAGCGGCACGGGCAGCTTCTGCTTCTGCTTCTGCCTTTGCAGCTGCGGCACGTTCTTTTGCCTTTGCTTCTGCTTCTGCCTTTTCGTCTACGAGGGATTCACCAAGTTTGCGGGCAACTTCAACGTATTCAATAACTTCGAGCTGATCTCCAACCTGAATGTCCTGCCAGTTTTCAAGGCCGATACCACATTCATAGCCGGCTTTTACTTCTTTTACATCATCCTTAAAGCGTTTGAGGGAAGAAATCTTACCAGTCCACTTAACGATTCCGTCGCGGATAAGGTTAACAGTTGCAATCTTCTTAACAAGACCGTCTGTAACAGAACAACCTGCAATTACGCCGACTTTTGGAACACGGAATGTATTGCGTACTTCGACAGTACCGATATTCTGTTCGATTGTATCCGGGCGCAGCATTCCTTCCATAGCCTGCTGAATTTCTTCAACACACTTGTAGATAACGTTGTATTTTCTGATTTCAACCTTTTCTTCGTCAGCGAGCATCTTTGCTTTTGCAGTAGGACGAACGTTGAATCCGATAATGATTGCATTTTCGTCTGCAGAAGCAAGTGTTACGTCGCTTTCGTTGATTGCACCAGCCGAAGAATGAATTACATTCAGGCGGATTTCTGCAGTTGAAAGCTTTTCGAGAGACTGTTTGAGGGCTTCTGCTGAACCCTGGAGGTCTGCCTTGATAATAACCTTGAGTTCCTTAACTTCACTAGCTTCAATTGTAGAAACAAGGTTGTCAAGAGTAACCTTTTTAACTGCTTTTGCAGCTTCAAAACGTTTAAGTTCCTGACGTTTATTGGAAATATCGCGGGCATCGCGTTCAGTTTCTGTAACCTGGAACGGATCTCCGGCATTCGGCATTTCGTCAAGACCAAGAACTTCAACCGGCATAGAAGGTGTTGCTTCCTTTACCTTTTCGCCGCGGTCATTGAACATTGCACGGACTTTTCCTGAATAAATTCCTGCAACAAACGGATCTCCGATTTTAAGTGTACCGCTCTGAACCATTACGTCAGCAACAACACCGCGTCCCTGGTCAACGTGAGATTCGATTACCTTTCCTTCTGCACGAGTGTCCCAATGAGATTTTAATTCAAGCATTTCTGCCTGGAGAAGGATTGCATCGAGCAGTTCGTTAATTCCTTCACCCTTAAGCGCAGAAATTTTTACATACTGAGTGTCTCCACCCCATTCTTCCGGAGTAAGCCCCTTTTCAGAAAGCT
Organism: uncultured Collinsella sp.; assembly: GCA_963613915.1. Classification (GTDB taxonomy): domain Bacteria; phylum Spirochaetota; class Spirochaetia; order Treponematales; family Treponemataceae; genus Treponema_D. The sequence goes on along the minus strand of CAVEBK010000004.1, from coordinate 45,845 downwards.
GTGTCATTACGCGATCCGGATTTGCATCAGGCTTATCAATTTTGTTTACAGCAACAATAATAGGAACCTTTGCATCCTTTGCATGGCTCAAAGCTTCGAGAGTCTGTGGCATTACGCCGTCATCAGCTGCAACAACAAGAACGCAGACATCTGTAAGCTGGGCACCACGGGCACGCATCATTGTAAAAGCTTCGTGACCTGGAGTATCGAGGAATGTAATAACTCCCTTTTCCGTCTTTACCTGATAAGCACCAATCTTCTGTGTAATTCCACCAGCTTCGCCGGCAGCAACATTTGTCTTTCTGATTGCATCAAGAGTTTTTGTCTTACCATGGTCAACGTGTCCCATGACAGTAACGATCGGAGGACGAGGAAGTTCACCGCCTTCTTCACCCTTGTCGCTTTCGATGACAGTTTCGTCGTAGAGGGAAACAAGATGAACATCGCATCCGTATTCACCAGCAAGAAGGGTTGCAGTATCAGAATCAATGCTCTGGTTAATTGTAACCATCATTCCCATCGACATGAGTTTTCCGATAATTTCGCTTGCCTTAAGGTTCATCTTTTTAGCAAGGTCAGAAATTGAAACGGATTCCATAATATCAATTGACTTAGGAACTACGCTTGCAGGAGTTGAAGCCTTCTTCTTGTAAAGTTCTTCTTCGTCAAATAATTCTTCTTTGTCTTTGCGGTTGTTATAAACCTGCTTTTTGCCTTTAAATGCCTTTTTTGCAGGTCCTTTCTGTTCAGGGATTGCAGAAGCAACTGGTGCTCCACCAAAGCCTGGTCTTCCGCCACCGAATCCCGGGCGGCCGCCGCCAAAGCCTGGTCTTCCGCCCTGGTTAGGACCGCGGTTGAATCCGCCCTGAGCAGGTCCACGGTTAAATCCGCCGCCCTGACGGTTAAATCCACCGCCCTGGTTTGGACCACGATTAAATCCGCCCTGACGGTTAAATCCACCGCCCTGACCATTGCGGTCACGGTTCTGATAATTTTCGCGGGCCTGGGCTCCGGAAAATCCGCCGGAACGCTGACCATTGCCATAACCGCCACGGTTTGAACTGTAACCGTTGTTATATCCACCTTCGCGATTCTGGTAACCGCCGCCATTTGGTCCGCGGTTATATCCGCCATTGCGCTGTCTGTTAGGTGTAGAAAGATTGCCAGCCTTTACGTTTGGTCTGGCAGAACCAATTTCGAATGTAGTACGAGTTTGTCCGGCAGGTCTTGCCTGCTGTGGACGAGGAGATGAAGGTGCAGTTGCTGCAGAAGCGGAAGGTGCAGCATTTGTTGCACTGCCAGTTGCAGCAGCGGTTGTAGCAGGAGCTGGTGCAGGAGCCTTTTTTACAACTGGAACAGGACGTTTTTTTGTTTCTGTACTGTCTGCAGCTGTTTCCTGAGCAGGAGCCTTTCTCTTTACGACTACAATCTTTTTCTTTTCCGGAGAATTTGAAGATGAAGATTGAGCATTTGCTGAAATTTTATTTTCAGTGTTTTCTGCTTTTTTCTTGTTTAATACAAATCCGGGCTTTTTGTCTGTTTCTTCAGCCATATTTTCTTGTTTTTCCTCTTAATTGATTTCTCGTACTGCTTTTCTTATTTTTGCGGTCTTATTCTACCGTTTTTTATTATTCAAATTCAAATTCAACGCCACACTTAGGACACTTTGTCATATCAAGTGTAATTTTTGCGCCACATTCAGGACAGAAATATTCTTCTTCCTCTTCCTGTGCCGTCTCTTCTTCAGCAGCGTTTTCTGTTCCGTCTTCTTCAACAAATTCAACTACTTCGTGAACAATTGAATTAACAGCTTCGAGGTCTTCCTGACTTACGCCTTCAACCTTGATTGAATCATTTTCAAATGCATCAACAAAGGCCTGGATATCGTCAAAGCCGGCATCCTTAAGTTTCTGTGCAACTTCTTTGTTTACGCCAGGAAGTTCAGAAATTGTTGAAATCGGTTCGCTTTCTGCAGCTTCTGCATTTCCGTCAGTTGAATTATTAAAGAGATCTTCAGCAGCCTTGCGTGTAGAGAACTGTGAAAGATCCAGGTCAGCAGCCTGTTCTTCTGTCTTAACGTCAATTGACCAGTCGCAAAGACGGTTTGCAAGACGAACGTTCATTCCCATTTTGCCGATTGCAAGAGAGAACTGATCATCTTTTACAATTGCAAGAGCCTGTTTCTTTTCTTCGTCAGTTATAAATACTTTTTCTACTTCTGCAGGAGAAAGTGCGTTTTTAATAAATTCAACAGGATTTGTGTCATAGCGCAAAACATCAATTTTTTCGCCTTCAAGTTCACGGATTACATTCTGAATACGAACGCCTTTTAATCCGACACATGCACCGACCGGGTCAACATCTTCTTTATTAGAGAAAACAGCAATCTTTGTGCGGTAACCGGCTTCGCGGACAACTTTAAATATTTCTACAGTCTTGTCTTCGAGTTCTGGAACTTCAAGAGCAATGATTGACTGAACAAACTTAGGATCTGTGCGGCTCAAAACAAGCTGAACTCCAGACGAAGTTGCCTTTACGTCAACAACGATAGCCTTAATCCTGTCGTTTTTCTGGTAAATTTCGCGCGGGCTCTGATATTTTTTAGGAAGAACGCCTTCAACCTTTCCAAGGTCAACGTAAATGTTTCCATTGTATTCGCGCTGATAGTAACCGATAATTACTTCGCCGATCTTGTCTTTATTTTCTGCAAGAAGGTTGTTTTTAAAACTTTCGCTCAATCCCTGGTGAGCAGCCTGCTTTCCTGTAGAAACTGCAGAACGTTCAAAGCTTTTTGGATCAACGAGAATAAGAATTTCATCTCCAACTTCGCATTCATCACTCATTTTAAGAGCGTCTTCAAGTTCAATTTCTGTTACAGGGTCGTAAACTCCGTCAACAATTACCTTGCGAGAATAAACAGAAACATCAGACATATCATCTGCAAACTGAACTTCGCAGTTATCTGCAGTGCCAAATGTTTTTTTGTAAGCAGCTTTTAAAGCAGCTTCAACAGTCTGTTTTACAGATTCTTCTGAAACACCCTTTTCTTCAATAAGCTGGCGAATCGCCTCTGCCATTTCCGACATACAATTTTCTCCTATTCTATCTGCATTTAGAAATTATTCTCTTTTTTTTGGGCGTATCCCTTCGCTTGCGCTCCGGGCCGGGCTTTACGCAGTTCCGGCGTCAGGCGCCTTCATTGTTTTGCGTCAGTTTTTGCAAACCTGACGCAAAACAACGCCTCCGGCGCTGCTCCAATCCCTTACGCTTTATGCGTGAATAAACTTTGCCTTGGCAATGTTTTCGTATTTAACAGTTTTCTGTTCAGCATTGCCTTCTTTATCTTTAACGCTCAAAGTAATTGACTTTTCGTCAGAAGAAACAACCTTTCCTCCAACCCAGTCAGTTACGGTTTTGTCCCACACGCGAACTTCTCTTCCTGTAAAAAGAGCAAATTCCGCAGCGTTTTTTATATTTCGTTCCATTCCAGGCGACGTAAGTTCCATGTAAGTGTCATCAGTTCCAAGAATTTCTTCAATCTTTGGAAGCAGCGCATGGTGCACCTTTGAACAGTCATTAACACCGATATTTACAGAAGGATCGTCTCCGGTAATTACAGCAAGAATGTGAGTTGTACTGCCCTGCTTTGAAAATTTTAATTCAACGAGGTGGTAGCCGAGTGCGCCTGCAACGGCTTCGCATTCTTTGTAATGTGGATAAGAATCCAAAGCAATGTATTCCATTTTAACCTTGTCCTCTTAAAACAAAAATGGACCCGTTTGTGCGGATCCATTAAAATATTACTATTAAAATGTTGCTAGGATACTATATTTTTTTTTGAATTGTGTCAATAAAACGCAGTGCATTTTGAATGTGCTCAGGTTCTTCTATTGTAAATACAGCCGTTTTTCCATTCAGCGGAATCGTAATCTTAGTAGAAGCAAGGCAGAGTTTTTTTAATCCAAGCCGGCGAACCTTTTTATTTAATTTAAAGTTTCCGTGTCTGTCGTCCTGGACAATCGGAGCAAGTGCCTTTGCCAGATGAATGCGGATCTGATGCATTCTTCCGGTTCCAAGCGTCAGATGAACTAGCGACAGAACAATTTTTTCGTCCGGTAAATCGTTTTCTATAGTTTCCGCAGGTTTTGGTAAGCTAATTTCTTTAAAGGCAAGTACATTAAAATTCGTAACGGCAGACATTTCCCGCCCGGCCTTTGTAACGCTGTCGCGTAAGGTGCCGGACATTACGGTTTTGCCGTTAACCTGAGGCAGACCAAAACAAACGGCAGTATATTCTTTTTTTACCTGCTTACCGGCAATTAAAGAAATCCATTTATTTGCCGCCTGCGGCGATTTTGCAACAATCATAAGCCCGGAAGTTTCTTTGTCCAGGCGGTGAACAAGAAATATTTTATATCCGACCTGCTTTGAAAGTTCTTCGTCTAACGGATGGGCAATTCCAGCTCCGCCCTGCACGCTTAGTCCGGCTTCCTTATTTATAAGAAGAATTTCTTCATTTTCGTATACAATCTCAACGTTTTTCATCCGATTTTTAATATAGCGCAAAATTAACTTTTGTAATACGCACAAAGCAAAAAACTGCGCGTAAGCGCGTGCGCGGACTGCAGAATGTTTTTACGGCTGACAAATGCAGCCCCGATTGCAGCCCCGTAAGTTTGAGCCGTTTTTACGGCTCAAATGCAGCCGCAGGCGGAAGGGCGAAAAGCGGGCGCGGACTGTAAAATGCGCTGCCAGAACAAAAAAAAAACACAAAGGATTTTTAATGAAACGATTTTTTAAGACTACAAAGATTTTTATTTTCTGTATTTTTTTCAGTTTTTTTGCATTAAAGGCAAATGCAGAACTTGTTTCAAGCAGCATTTTTAACTATCAGATTGACCTTCCGGAAATGTCTGAACTGACCGACTGTTCACAGGACGAACGCTCAGTTTTATTCAGGCACAGACTGCTGCCGGTTCAAACCGTAATACGCGTGTGGTCACAGGAAAACTTTAAGGACAGCAAAGAAGCCCTCCAGAAAACGCAGGAAAAACTCACAGCCACCGGCGAAATTGCCACCTTAAAATGGAGAAACAGAAACTGCGCCGTAAGCCAGATTGAACTAAGCGAAAAGGCCCTGGGCGAAAAAATGAGCGGCTGGGCAGTCTGCATTCCTCTGATTCAGTCAAACGACTTTTTAACGGTTCTTTCGTTTGCGCCAGAGGAAAAGGCTTACGACTGCGAACAGTTTATTCTCTCTGTTTTAGACAGCGTAATGGTTGACCGCGGAAGTTTTACGGAAAACGGAATAATTACGGCATTTGCATTTCCTAAAGCCGGAACTAAAAAAATAACGCTCAATATTGACGGTAAAAAAATTGAAACTACACTGGACAAAGACGACGCACAGGCAAACCAGTTTGTTGTTGACAGGGAATTTGCTGTATTTAAATTGTTTGTAAACCAGGACTGCTGGAAAGAAGCCTGGCAGCGTTTTTACAGAATGATTGCAAAAGACGGAATGGCCCGCGTAAAAAAGGCAGCTTTTGATATTTCAAACGCATTTGAATGTTCAGACGACGTTCTTGCACAAAAACTGTTAAACTGGGTTCAGGAATTTTCTTACGAAAGACCGTCGGCAACGGCAGAAAAAGCAGATTTTACAAATATTCCTGCAACCTTAGAAGGAAAAGGCTCCGACTGCGACAGCCGTTCAATGCTTTTAATGCTTTTGTATAAAAATCTTGGACTGGACAGCGTAATGTTTATCAGCGTTGACTACAGCCACGCAATGGTCGGAATAAATCTTCCCGGAAAACAGGGACAAACCTGCAGGATAGACGGTAAAGAATACTTATTCGGCGAAACAACTGCCAAAAAACTTACCTTTGGAATGATAGCAGAAGACATGCAGGACCGTTCAAAATGGATTCCTGTTGAATTATATGAATAAAAATTTTAGCGGGCGCATCTTTTTTAGCATTTCGTAAAACAAAATGCTAAAAAGACCGGGCTATCCGCAGTTCCGCGTCTTGCGCGCTTCATTCGTCTGACATCCTGTCAGACGAACGCCTCCGGCGCTGCTTCTATCCCTTGCGCGTTTTATGAACTTAATCTCTTGTCAAAAGCTCGTAAGCTTCTTCCTGAGTTTTTGTATTTAAAAGTTTTTCTCTCAGTTCTTTTTCTTTTAACCTGGAACTGAAAAAACTTAAAGTCTGCAGATAATATGTGTGCTGGTTGTATGCAGCTGCAATCATAATAAGAATGCGGACTGGAATTTCGTCAATTGACTGATAGTCGATAATGTCTTTTTTACAGATTCCAACGCTCATTACAAGGTCGGTAACAGAAGAAAGCCTTACATGAGGAATTGCAATTCCACGTCCAATGGCTGTAGACATGAGTTCTTCGCGCTTTAAGATTTCCGTTACAAGTTCGTCCTGGTATTTTACCTGGGGAGCTGTACTCAGGTTGTTTGCAAGTTCAACGAGAGCATCTCGTTTTGTTGTATGATTTATAAAAACAATGCGCTCAGGCGAAAGAATATTTTTTACGATAACTTCTGGCGCAGATTCTTCTTTTTTTACGTTTGAAGACAGGCGCTCATTTACCCATTTTTCAATTTCTGACTTTTTAAAGCGCCATACAGTTCCGATTTTTCCTGCAGGAATTTCACCTTTCTGAGCCCAGTCATAAACTGTACGTTCAGAAACACGAAGATATTTTGCAACTTCTTCAATTGTAAGAATATCGCCTTCCATATTTTTCTCCCAGACTGTTTTTCACAAAAAAAACGTCATAATACGCACAAAAGTAATACTGCTTTACAAAAGCTTTGAATATTTTGCATATAGAGCGGTATTTTGTCAAGAAATAACATTTTTCAGTCAATATTGACCATGGTTTTTAATCAATATAATATAAAGATATTATGAAAAAAAAGCTGAATCTGGTCGTTTCAATCTGCGTAATTTTTTCGCTCGCATATATTTTCTTTGCCGTAAAACCACTTTCAAAAGAAATTCACTTTCTAACAAAATGGACAATTGATGCAAACAAGGTTTCATCCAAAATTTCAAATTCCACCGATGCCGAAAAAATTCCGTTTAAGCTAGGTCAGACTGCCGGCTATTTTACAGAAGATGCACAAATTCTTTCTGTTTTTACATTTCCATACAAGGCTGCTATCAGCCAGAATGAATACTGCACATACGGAACAGGCGACAGCAGAATAAATGTCTATTCAAACGAAGGAACAAAGGTTTCTGAAATTTCAGCAAACGGATTTCCATATTTTCAGGAAGACAGAAAATTTTTAATGCTTCCAGGCGGCAACAGCTTTGCTTTTCTTTCCAGAGATTCAAAAATTTTGTGGACTTACGAAAATTACGTTCCGATTACGGCCTTTGATTCAGGCGAAAAGGCAATTGCAGCAGGCTACGCTGACGGTTCTGTTTTGTTATTTTCCAGCGACGGAACTCTTGAGCAGGAATTTGTCCCTGGAGGAAGTGAATATCCGGTAATTTTAGGGGTTGGCGTGTCTCAGGACGCACAGATGATTGCTGCTGTCAGCGGCCAGAAAGAACAGAGGTTTGTACTTGCCGTAAAAGAAGGAAAATCCTTAAAAATTGCTTTTCATGAATATTTAGAAGCCCAGACAGGCAGTCAGTGTCTCGTAAAATTTTCAAAAGATTCAGGTCATGTTTATTTTGCCCACAAAAACTGTCTTGGCGTTGTAGACACAAAAAACTTAACTTCAAAACACATAAAAATCCGCGGAAATATTCTTTCCATAAACGAAGCAGAAGACAGCAGAACAGTATTTGTCTTAAGCAAAGAAAAAAACAGATATTACGTTTCAGTTCTCCAGAAATCTGACATCTATGCAGGAAATTTTAATTTTACGGCAGAAAATGCATTTATAACCGTAAAAGAAAATTCACTTTTTGTCGGAAAAAACAGTTCTATTTCTAAGATTGATATTGAATTCAGGTAAAAAGAAACCTGTTATTACAGCCACGAGAGGAAAAATAAATGATAAAAAAAATCCTTAGTTTAGTTTTTGCGCTTGCTTCAGTTTCCGGAGCTTTTGCTTTTGACTGGCCTCAAAACGAAATTGAATCTGACTCATTTTTTACATATTTTTCTCATCTCAGAGGCGGAGTAATCAGTCCTTCCCTCGTTTTCAGCGGAAGTAACGAAATAAAAACTGCAGACGAAGGACTTGTTACAGCCGTAATAAGCGAACACGACGAATCTTCCCTTTTTGAAAGCACACTTGGCAACGCTGTTATAGTAGCCCACAAAGACAGTCTGATTACGGTCTATGCAAATTTAAATTCAGCTGAACAGGACGAAAGACTTTCCTTAACTTCTGTCGAAAGCGGAACTCCACTCGGCACCTGCGGAAATTCCGGCTGGCAGGAAGGAAATGCACTTCTGGAATTTCAGGTTGCAGATTTAAAGGCAAAGACACTCATAAATCCAAGAGTTTTAATGCCCCGCTTTGGCAATGAACTGCCTCTTTATATTACAAACGTAAGTGCAGTAAACAAAAAAGGAAAAACCTTCGACTTTTCAGCAGTAAAACGTCTTGCAAGCGGAACTTACAGCATTTACAGGGAGTTACAGCAGACTGCAATGCCATACAAAACAGAAGTTTATGTAAACGGAGCTCTTGCAGATTCAATAACCTACGACACTCTTATCAGCAAAGACGGAAAAATATGCACAAATTCTCACAATAAATATCCGCTTTCTGCAATTTATCCGGATTCTAAAAAACAGCTGGCAGGCGTAATTTCAATTCCAAAGGGACACTCAAAAATTACAGTTTCAGTTACAGATATTCTTGGAAAAGAAAAGTCGTTAACATACGCAATTGACGCTTATTAGCCTTTGTTGCGGATTGTTTTTTTAAGTGATAAAATAAAGTTCACTTATGGAACATAATATGATTACATCTGCTTCCGGATGGCGTAAAGTTTTTGCAGAATCCGGCGAAGCTGAAGATACAAACGGTGAAATCGGAGAAACAAACCGTGTAATTGCTGCCCTTGCAGCAGAAACCTTTGCAGATTACATTCTTTCTAAAAAAGAATCCCCTTTTATAATTCTTGGAATCGACACACGCCCGACAGGACCGGCAATCGCCGACACAATGCTCAGGGTTTTTACTGCAAAAAAAATTGCAGTTTCCTACACGGGAATCATTGCTTCCCCGGAAATTATGGTTTATGCACACACTGCAGATGCCTTTGTCTACATTTCTGCAAGCCACAATCCAATCGGCTACAATGGAATTAAATTTGGCCTTAACGACGGTGGAGTCTTGCCTGGCAGCGAAAATTCAAAACTCGTCAGCGAATTTGAAAAAAAATGCGCCAGACCAGACGCAGAAGAATATGCCAGACAGCTTACACGATCCTGCTCAGAAGTTGATCTTGACTGGGTCTTTGCAGAAGCTAGTGCTTCAAAACATTCGGCAGCAAATGCCTACAGAAATTTTGCAAAAGAAGTAATTTCCGGAACAGAAAACATTTCAAAGCAGAATGCAGTTTTTGCAAGAATCCGCCAGCATCTTATTCAAAATCCGTTGAACGTAGTTGCCGACATGAACGGCTCGGCACGCACAATGTCAATTGATTCAAGTTTTTTAAATGAATGTGGAATCGCCATCCACAGCATAAATAACGCACCAGGACAGATTGCACACACAATCATTCCAGAACCGGAAAATTTAATCTGGTGTGCAAAAGAAATGGAAAACCAGCAGGCAAACGGCGACACAAACTGTATTTTAGGTTATATGCCTGACTGCGACGGCGATCGCGGAAATATTGTTTACTGGAACGAAGTCGAAAAAAAAGCCTGCGTTTTAAAGGCTCAGGAGGGATTTGCACTTTCAGTTCTTTCGGAACTTGCATATTCAGTTTATCAGGAACAGTTTTCAGACGAAACAGGTCTTGGACTTGCAAAAAAAGCAGAACTTTTATTACAGGGCAATCCTTTAGCAGAAGAAACGAAATCAGACAGATTAAATCTTGCCGTTGCAGTAAACGGTCCTACTTCCATGAGAATTGAAGAAATTGCAAATGCCTTTAATGCAAAAGTATTCCGTGCAGAAGTAGGTGAAGCAAATGTCGTAAATCTTGCCCGCGAAAAAAGGGCAGAAGGATACACGGTGCGCATCTTAGGCGAAGGTTCAAATGGCGGTAATATTACTCACCCGGCAGCAGTAAGAGATCCTCTCTGTACGATTTTTGCCCTGATAAAACTTCTGGTTCTTAAAGATGAAAAAATAAACGGAATTGAACACAAGGGACTTTTCCACCTGTGGTGCGAAGCAAGTGGGCAGCTCGATAAATTCAAACAGAATTTTACATTGCAGGACATAATAAACACGCTTCCTGTTTACACGACAACCGGTGTAAGTGAACCAAGGGCTGTTCTTAAAATAAAAACCACGGATCATGCGCTTTTAAAAGCTAAGTTCCAGAAAATTTTTGAATCCCAATGGAATTCCCACAAAGATGAACTTCATTCACTCTTTGGATTCTGCTCTTACAGCGCAGTAAGGACAAATGGAACTAAAGAAGAAAAAGACATTACAGATTATTCAACCAGCGGCAAAGGCGGATTAAAAATAATTTTCTATGACGAAAATAAATCTCCGCTTGCGTTCATCTGGATGCGCGGAAGCGGAACCGAACCTGTTTTCCGTGTAATGTGCGACGTAAAGGGTTCCAAAAAGAAAGAAGAAAAAAAACTTCTTGAATGGGAAACAAAAATGATTTTAAGGGCCGACAGCCTTTAACTTGCTAAAATAAATCAACTAAAAAATATTAAATAAGCCAGAGGCTAAACCCCGGAGGTAACAAATGGAAAAATCAGAAATTCTTGAACGCGCAAAAAAGTACATTGCGGAAGAAAAAGACGAAAGATTCCGGAAGGAAGTTGAAGAATTAGTTCAAAAAGAAGACATGAAAGAGCTTGAAGACAGATTCTATCAGACTCTTGAATTTGGAACAGGCGGACTTCGCGGAGTAATGGGCGGCGGAACAAACCGCATGAACACTCTCGAAATCAACCTTGCAACCCAGGGACTTGCAAACTACGTTATTAAGGCATTTCCTCAAAAAGCAAAGGACGGATCGCTCAGCGCAGTTATCGCATATGACAGCCGCAAAAATTCAGACGTTTTTGCAGAAGCTACAGCACTTATTCTTGCTGCAAACGGAATCAAGGCTTATCTTTTTACGGGTCTCCGCCCTACTCCAGAACTTTCTTTTGCAATCCGCGAACTTGGAGCTCAGACAGGCGTTGTCGTAACAGCTTCTCACAACCCTCCGCAGTATAACGGCTACAAGGCTTACTGGGACAACGGAGCTCAGGTAATTGAGCCTCACGATGTCGGAATCATTGACGAAGTAAACGCAGTAAAAGAAGTAAAGACAATTTCTAAAGAAGACGCCTTAAAATCAGGAAAACTGGTTTTAATCGACAAAGAAATTGACGAAAAATTCTGGGCAATGTGCAAGGCTCAGCTTTTCCGCCCTGAACTTATCAAAGAAAAGGCTTCAACAGTAAAAATCGTCTATACACCTCTCCATGGAACAGGTGCAATGCACGTAGAAAAAGTTCTCGGCGACCTGGGACTAAAAGTAATCACAGTTCCACAGCAGAGAGAACCGGACGGAAGATTCCCTACTGTAGAAAAACCGAACCCGGAAGAAGCTCCGGCATTAAAGCTTGCTGTTGAACTCGGCGAAGCAGAAAAGGCAGACTGCGTAATGGCGACCGACCCTGACGCAGACCGCTTCGGCACAGCCTTCCCTGGAAAAGACGGAAAATTCGTTCTTGTTACAGGAAACCAGATGGGAGCCCTTTTGTGCGAGTACGTTCTTCTTTCCCGCAAAGAACTTGGAAAACTGCCTTCAAACCCGGCTGCAATCCGCTCAATCGTAACCTCTCCATTCTGCGACTACATCTGCAGAAAATACGGCGTAAAAATGCACGAATGTCTGACAGGATTTAAATGGATTGCCGCTGTAGAAGACGAATTTGAAAAAGACGGAAGCGAAAACTACGTATTCGGTCTTGAAGAGTCTTACGGCTACAAGGTTGAAAAAGAAGTAATGGACAAAGATGGTGTTTCAGCAGCTGCAATGTGTGCCGAAATGACTTTGTACTGGGCTTCTAAAGGCAAGTCTATTCTTGAACACCTTGACGATCTCTGGAAAGAATTCGGCTTCTTTGAGGACCGCGCAATTTCTCAGAATTTCCCTGGCTCTGCAGGAAAAGAAGTTATGGCAGGAATTATGTCAAAACTCCGCACAGAAGGATTAAAAACTCTCGGCGGCAAGAAGGTTATAGAAATCCGTGACATTCAGGAAAGCGTTTCTTACAATCCTGAAAATCCGTCGGCAAAACAGAAGATTGCGCTTCCAAAGTCAAACGTTCTTCAGTTTGTGCTCGAAGGAGGAACAGTTGTTTCTGCCCGCCCTTCTGGAACAGAACCGAAAATCAAGTTTTACATCAACTCAAGAACAGAAGTTAAGACAACTCTCGAAGAAGCTAAAAAGGAATCTGCAGACAGCTGTGATTCAATTTCAGCAGAAATCAAAAAGATTCTTGAAAAAGCCTAATCTTTACGTGTAAAATACAAGGGTTGCCGGATAAAAATTCCAGCAGCCCTTTTTTTATGTCAGCAAACCTGCACTTAATTACATCGCAAAAAAAAATGCTCTCACTTTTTAACGACGGAGCAGTTTTCTGTGCCTTTGATACAGAAACTTCCGGACAGAATCCGCTGACAAGCAGCATAATCGAAATCGGTGCCGTTAAATTCAATAAAGACGGAATTTTAGAAACATTTTCTTCGTTAATAAATTTGCAGGAACCATTAAATCCTTTTATTAAAAATCTTACTGGAATAACAGACAGCATGCTTTTTGACGCACCGCCAGCAGCAAAGATAATTCCAGCTTTCAGGAATTTCTGTAAAGAAACGATTTTAGTTGCACACAATGCACAGTTTGATCTCCGCTTTACAAATGCAGAATCAGAAAAACTAAATCTTCTTCCGCTTGCAAACCAGGCAATCGATACACTGCGCTTAAGCAGACTTGTTTTACCGGACAATAAATCATGGAAGCAGACATTTTTAGCTTCTCAGTTCCAGATTGATACAGGCCACGCCCACCGAGCCTTTGACGATGCAAGGGTTTGTTCTGAACTTTTTAAAATTCTTGTAAAAATGCCGGCAAAGAAAAAATCAAGAAAAAAAAAGCTGGCTGAACCTTCAGCAACAGCTGCAAATCTTGCAACGCTGGCACTTCAATAAAGTTGCCCCAAAAATGGAGAAACAGATGATAACAAAATTAAACAGCGAATTAACCAGTTTTGAAGTAATTGATTTTATTCAGCGCGATATGTCATTCAACAAGCGCATAAACTATTCTGACATGACTGAATATTTAAAAGGTGAACTCCACATCTATTTTAAGACAAACGACATTGCACAGGAAGATTCAACTTACAAAAACCGTTTTGGACAGCAGCTCAAAATTACAACTTTGGTGTGTAAACAGCTGAAAATAATCGTGCGCGAAAAAATTACGGAAGAAGCCGATGTCCGCTTTATTGCCCTCGACTCAGAAAGCGGTGCTTCCGACATCGAAAAAGATTCAATAGAAGACCTTTAACCACGGGGAGCTTTTGCAGGATCTATTGGAAGTCCGTTCTGAAAAACCATAAGGCTTATCTGGCTTTTTGAAGAATAGCTGTCAATTCCTGCAGTTCCAATCTGGGTTTTAAAATCAATGTATTCACCCTTGCTGACTAAAACTTTACCAAGTCCGGTGTAAGCGTAAATGTGTCCTGTCTTGCTTTGAATAAAAACAACGTTTCCAAATCCACGATAACTTCCGCTGAACATAACAGTCCCGGATTTTATTGCTTCAACTTTTTCATCTTTTTTAGCACTCAGCGTAACTCCGCTCACCTTTCCATTTACATAAGTAACTTCAGGCTTTTCTACAGGCCAGACAAGATTTGGATCGCCTTTTTTACCTGAATAGGAATGAGTGTCCACGATTACAGGCGGATTCGGTGTTTTTGAAGCTTCTGCTTTCTGCGAATCTGTTGAATTTTCCTTTTCGTTTGTTTTAACAACAGCTGTAGTTTGACCTGCAGTTTTTGCAGCACCAGGAACTTTTACTTTCTGCCCGACTTTTAAACCTTCAGTTCCGTCGGTGCCGTTAAGCTCGTAAAGAGTTTTTACGTTTACAGAATAAGCCCTGGCAATTGCGTACCAGGTGTCCCCTTTTTTTACAGTGTATTCACCAGTTGAATTTGAAGAATTATTTGAATTTTCTGATTTTGCTGATTTTTGTGCAGAAGCCTGTTCTTTTGTCTCTTTTTTTGAAGGCTCTGAGCCTGGAATCAACAGACTCTGTCCGACTTTTATGTCAGTTCCGGAAATTTTATTTGCATCGCTTATTGATTGAACACTTACATTATATTTTTTTGAAATTGAATAAAGGGTTTCGCCTTTTTGAACAACATGGTTTGTCTGAGAGTGAATATAAAAAGGACTGAAAAAAGCAACGGTTCCCGCAAAAACAAATGTTCTTAAATTTTTAATGAATGCGCACTTCATAACTTTCTTATTTTCGGCATATTTTTAGCTGAAAATAAGGAAAACAGCAGATTTTTACAGTTTTTTTAATATGCAGAACCTGCAGTTACTCGCTTACGACTTCCTCAAAGATGCGCCGGATTTCTATTCCGTTTATTACGAGCCCTGGTTTGTAAGCGTTTAAAGTATGTTCTTTTCCGCTGCGCAGGTGTTCACTTGTAATTCCGTATTTTATTGAACTGTCAGCTTCGATTAACGCACTTAAATGATCTGCAAGGCGAACTGTTCTTCCGTCAACCGGATTATATTCATCAAAATTGAATTTTGAATTCAATTCGTCCCATTCTACATGTTTTACAGTTAATTTATCGTTTTTGTCTTTTATTTGAATTCGATTTGAAAATTCATCATTTGTAAAATAAAGGATTTCCTGCGCATAAGATTCGTCCATTAACGGAACAAGCTCACTTCGAACAATTTCGTCTTCAATTTTTTTTACGATATTTGGAAGTTCGTCTGTTGCCTGCTTTACAGGAGAAATAATGTCACGGGTAACAGCTTCGGGCAAATCATGAAAAAGAGCAGAAAAAAAGTCATTAAAAAGGCGTTTGCTGCTCATTTTTATTTTAGTTTCACGCATCAGTAAAACTGTAAGGGCAGCAACAAAATAACAATGTCCGAGAACGCTGGTTTTTGGAACCCGCGGAGTCTGATTCCATCTTGTCTGAAAGCGCAGCTGTTCAATCATCATCATAAAATCAAAAGGGCGCTGTCTTGTTACTAAAAGCTGCATTCCGCGCAAATCAAGATACTGTTGAATTTCCTGATTCAAATCTTTTTTTATTTTCTGAATCCTCTCTTCTTCGTTTACACATTCAAGCATCTGAAATTCACGCAAAGTTGAAAATTTATGAGCCGCCCGCATAATCCTGAAAGAAAGTTTTAAGTCTTCTGGCATTGGAAAGTTGCCTGCAGTTCTGGCAATGTAAAGTGTAAATTCAGAATAAAAATCTTTGTCTTCGATAATGTCTTTATACTGTTTTAAAACCCATTCATTGAGCTTTAAATATTCCTGCGGAAACTGACGGCGAATCATCTGCTGAACAGGACTTTTTATATCGCAAAGGGCGATTTTCTTTAGCAGTTCAAAAAGTGAAGCATAAATTATCCAGGTCCAGTCAACATGCTTTCCGGCTGCCTCTTCATATTTTCCGATTATGTAAGCAGCGACCATCCGCTCTGCAGCCTTATCCATTTCGACAAGTTCAAAAGGCCGGACCAGATCGTTCCAGCGTTGAATTGAAAAACCTTCAAATAATTTTAAAATCAGTTTTTTATTGAGCATTTTAGCTGGCAAGACCTGCCTTGTGATCTGCATCGAGTTTATCTTTCCAGACAAGGGCTTTTTTCTTTGATTCTTCAGCCTCATCTTTCATGTTAAGCAGAATCTGCAGCCTTCTCAAAGCCATAAGATAATTTATTGCATTTGTCATATCGTCAATTCTGTGAGTTGAAAGTTCGTAACGATCGCGATATTGAGTCGCCGACTGATCCAGAAGTTTTAAAATAAGCCTTACATAATAAACTGTGTTGTCATAATCAGAAGCTGAAGGATCAAAATAATCTTTGCAGGCCTTTTTCATATCAAGAAGATTTTTTGCAACCGTGCAGAACCGTCCCTGAAGTTCAACAAAGGACCACTTCCATTTTGTATTTTCACCGTAAGCGTCCATTAAAAGTTGAATTGCAAGCCCAAGTTTTTTTACAAGATAGAATCTTCGTTCCAATGGAATATTCGAAATTTCAGAAAGTTTGTCTTCGATTTCAGAATAAGAACAGTTAATAACGCTTGTTACAATTTCTTCAAGATTGATTATTGCTTTATATAATGATTTTCTGGCATCGTTTAGAGCATCGTTGTTTTTTGTGTCCAAAAGTTCAACTGAAAGTTTATTGATTGCAATCCAGACCGTTGCTATATAAATCTGATCATCGCATAAAAAAATTTTTTTGTAGCCGGAACCAGACTGATCTTTTGCAATCAGGGCAAGAATTTCTTTTTCCTTGTTAAGGCGAGAATTTATTTCATCCTTGTACGGACCAATTTTTGAATTAAAAAGTTCGCGACTTTCAGCAGAAATTTTAGCCATTAATATTCTCCCATAAAAAGTCAATGAGGAAATATCCATTTCCGATTTTGCTTTTTAACGCAATTTCGCAACAACGTGAGAAATTGCAGTCTATAAGGAAGTTTGCAACGCAAACTTGTAAATAAAAACTTTGACGCTCTTTTAGGCAAAGTTTTTATTACATCTCCCTTTACTCAGCTAGAAAATTTTAAAAGCATTGCTTTTGCGTGTTCAAGTGATTCCTGACTCGCAGAATCTCCGGAAAGCATACGGGCAATTTCGCTGACACGACAGTCGCCTTCTATCGGTGTAACTTCGGTGTGAGTCATTCCGTCACAAACACTCTTTGCAATCTTCAGTTGATTATCGGCATAAACTGCAATACTCGCTAGATGCGTAATACATAAAATCTGTCTGTTTTTTGCAAGATTCTTTAAATGCTGACCTACAGAAACTGCCACCTCGCCACCAATTCCTGTATCAATTTCGTCAAAAACAAGGGTCCCGACACTATCGCTTTCTGCAAGAACCGTTTTTAAGGCAAGCATAACGCGGCTCAATTCACCGCCTGAAGCAATTTTTGCCAAACTTTGCAACGGATTTCCAGGATTTGCTGCAATAAGGAATTCAATATCGTCCATTCCATAAGGACCGCATTTCTGTTCAAGGGCAGATCCGCTTTTTTCTGTAACCTGGACAGAAAAACGAGTGTCCTTCATTCCTAAAGTCTGCAAAATGGCCATAACCTGGGCAGACA
This sequence comes from uncultured Collinsella sp., assembly GCA_963613915.1. Taxonomy (GTDB): domain Bacteria; phylum Spirochaetota; class Spirochaetia; order Treponematales; family Treponemataceae; genus Treponema_D. The sequence goes on along the minus strand of CAVEBK010000004.1, from coordinate 28,318 downwards.
TTTTCTGAGCCGCAAGACTTCTGTCTTTTGAAATTTCCTTTGCAAGCGTATAAACTTTTTTTTCAAGTTCTGAAATTTCAAGTTTTAAGGAATCCTTATTCTTTTCGCCGCCGTTTAATTCTTCAAGACGTTTTTGAGCATCTTCTCCAAATTGAATTACTTCTGAAAGAGGAGAATCAACCGACGAAGCATATTTTTTCTTAAGATTGTAAATCAAAGTCTGACGTTCCTGAACAAAGGCCAGACGCTCAGGATCAAAAATAAGAGAATTTTTATAGGCTGAATATTCGTTTGCAATGTCGGACAGTTCGTAAAAAGCACTTTCCAAACGGCTTTCAAGAGATTCCAGCTTTTTATCTAACGTAACTGCATGCTCAGCAGTTGAACGGATTTTCTTTATAAGTGCAACCGCTCCATCCGCAGATTCTGAGCCTTCGAGAGTCTGACAGATTGAATCTACATCTTCAAAAAGTTTTTCAAATGAAGAAAGCCTTTTTTCTTCTTCATCAAGTTCAACATCTTCATTCTTTTTTAGTTTTGCTTCTTCAATTTCGTTTACTGCAAAAGTCAAAACTTCAATTTTCTGAGCGCGGGTTTTATCATCAGAAAGCATTTGAGAAAGTTCGCGCCGTTTTTCAACAAGAGATGAATAAATTGAAGTAAAATATTCAACTTTTTCATTTATTCCAGCAAAAGAATCAAGAAATTTCCGGTGTTCACTTACACGCATTAAAGACTGATGTTCATGCTGACCATGAATATCTATAAGAAAATTACAGAACGAAGCCAAGTCTGCCCTTGTTACAGGAGTGTCTCCAATCCAGGCTGCAGATTTTCCATTGTCTCGCACAGAACGGCGGATTAAAATTCTGTCGTCTTCGCTTTCAATTCCATGTACATAAAGCCACTGTGCAGGAGTTTTTATGTCGTTTTCATTGATTTTTGAGCCGTCAACATTGCCAGAAAGCCCTTTTATATAAAAAGTTCCGCTGACCTGTGCCATCTGACAACCAGAGCGAATCTGCTCAGCCCCACCTTTTCCGCCTAAAAGAAAAGTAAGTGCTCCAATTAAAAGGGATTTTCCCGCACCAGTTTCACCAGAAAGAACCGTAAATCCGTTTTTAAAATCTACAGATGCGCTGTCGATGAGGGCAAAATTTTTAATCTTTAAATCCTCAAGCATTTGGTCCTCCTGACCAGTTCAATTTCTGACGTAATGATTTATAGAATTTTTCCTGGGTACAGCCCACAAGAAGGGCCTTGTGTTCTGCCTGACCGATTTTGATTATATCTCCAACATGCAGGTCAATCGGAATCTGTCCGTCAACAGTTATAATAACGTCGCTTACACGGCTCGGTAAAATTTCTATTGAAAGTTCGTTTTCCGGGCTCAAAACAACAGGCCTGCTCGACAGGCTGAATGGATTTATCAAAGTAAGGCACATAACGTCAACATATGGATCAATAATCGGTCCGCCGGCACTTGCAGAATACGCTGTTGAACCAGTTGAAGTTGCCAGAATAACTCCGTCTGCAACAAAAAGGCCAAGTTCTGTCTGACCGTACTTTATCTGAAATTTTATCGTATGTGCAGAATTTTTTGCGCTGATTACAGTATCGTTCAAACTTGAAGTAGAAAACCTTTTAGTTCCGCCACGAATAATTTCTGTTTTTAACATTCCTCGCTGAACTATTACAGAATGTCCGTTCAAAAATTCTTCAATCTGCTCTTTCCATTCATTTTTTTGAACAGAAGCAATAAATCCAAAAGTTCCAAAATTGATCGGAATAATTGGAATTCCTTCCGGAGCACAACCGCGGGCTGCAAAAAGAACTGTTCCGTCTCCGCCAAGAGTAATTACAAAGTCAAAACCAATAAAAGGATACTGCTCAGAAAATCCGTTAAACAAAAAAATTTCTGCAGAAATTCCCTTGTTAAAAAGGTATTCCTTTATCTCAGTTCCCATATTTTTGGATTCTTCTTTGTAAGTATTAACGATAATCAAACACCTGACCATACGCACTCTCTTTTTACGGCAAAGTCCCTAAAACTTTTGCAATTTTTGCTGCTGATTCCGAGCCAAGACGCGGATACAAAGGAAATAAAACAGTCCTTAAATTAAGGGACTTTGCTGTTTTTAACTCCTGAATCTGCTCTTCTTCAAGATGACTGATTACGCAGTCTGTATATGCAGCCTGAATTTCTATTTCTTTTCTTGACGCATACTGTTTTGCATCCTTAAAACTTCCGTTTAACACAACAGGAAAAGACCAGACAGTTGAACCTTCGTCTGCTTCGCGCAAAAAAGTTCTGTTTTTTCCACTCATCAATGCACGCTGAAAAACCGCAAAAAGAGTTTTGCGGGCCTGTTCATTTCTGTTAAATTCCTTAAGTTGAACTAAAGCAAGCGCACTGTTAATGTCAGGCAGGATTTCTGTTTTAGGCGCACAATCTGTATATTTTTTCAGGACAATCCAGTCCCGACGCTGTGGAGAAAGCAAAACCGCTCCACCACCGCCTGTAACTGTATCAAATTCTTCAAGCCCAAGAATAGAAAATATTCCAAAAGAACCGGCTTTTTTGTTCTGTTTTTTCTGCTGCTGTTCAGTTTCATTAGCACCAGAATTTTCTTTTTCAGGGAGAACTGCCCCAAAAGAATGAGATATATCTTCTATAACGGGAATTCCAAGTGCAATAATTTCTTCAATTTCTGACAGAATTCCCATTGTTTCGTGCAAAATCAAAAGTCGTCCGCCACGGGCAATTCCTTTCTGGACTATTTCTGCACTCACAACTCCAGTCTGCTCGTTAACGTCAAGGACAAGCGGCTTGAATCCTAATTTTTTTATTGCATCATACTGCCAGAACGGAGCTAAGGCACTGACCATAATCTGGGTTTCTGCAGGAAGATCCAGAGCTTTAAGGGCATAAGAAAGGGCAATCAAAGGAGTTCTGAACGCAACAGCACCATCGCAGCCTGTAAATTCTTTTAATGATTGAATGAATTTTGCGTTTAATTCTCCTGGACCCGTTTTTTCTTCAACCATACAGGTTAAAACGGCATCCATTTCTTTTCTGCGGATTGTAGAACTAAAAGTTTGAATCATCTTTTCTTATAAACCTTTTTTTACATTTATTTTTTTATTGAAACTGTTTTACTTATAAAAATGACTTCCGGTTTTTTACCGAAAGTCACAAAACTATTCAGAATCAAAAATCTTCTGCAGTTCCTTCGGATTAAAGAGTTTGCGGATATTCAGCATTATAAGATAGTGTTCGTCCTGTCTGATAACACCCTGGATATACTCGGTTCCGATTCCGCTTATCATCTGAGGAGGAGCCTTTATATCGCCAATATCAACAGTTACAACGCGGGAAATTTTATCAATAATAATTCCGATTTTATTGTTATCAATGTTAAGAATGATAAAACCACCGTCATCTTCGTCTTTTGAAGAATCTGCAAGCTTTTGAATTTGAAAACGCTTATGAAGATTCATTACAGGAATAATTTCACTTCTGAGGTTAAAAATTCCTTCAACATAATATGGTGCATTTGGAATTTGACGTACTTCGCAAACCTTTACGATTTCTTTTACGTCCATAATATCTACGCCATAAAGTTCTTCACCAAGCTGAAAAGTTACAAGCTGTATCTGAGTTCCTTCTGCCATTTTTTTAACCTCTTTTTATGTAAACCATCTCTTACTGATTGCTTCCTGACTGAACCCCAAGAAGTTTGCAGGCTTCGATATAATCGGCAATTCCCTGTGCAACTTTTTTAGCTTCGCGCATTGCCAGGACTACGGTTGCAGGCTTATGAACAATATCTCCGCCGGCAAAAACACCTTTTTTAGTTGTCATTCCGTATGGAGCCTTTGTTGTAATTACATAGCCGGATTCGTCAACATCGATTCCTGTAGTTGAAGAAATAATTGCACCGGCAGGTTTTGAACCTACAGCAATTAAAATCTTATCTGCAGGAACAATTTTTTCGCCTTCAGGAGTCTGAACTTTTAAGCCTGCAGCTTTTCCGTTTTCTGCAACGATTTCTATCGGAGTGTGTTCCCATTTGAATTCAACTCCGTCTTTTACGGCTCCGTCGTATTCGGCGCGGGCAGCCTTCATAAACTCGATTGTTTTTCTGTAACAGTCTGTAACTGAAGAAGCCTTCATCATAACTGCAGTGCGGCATGCATCCATTGCAACGTTTCCAGCACCAATTACAACAACGCGGTCGCCTTCTTCAACAGGAACTTCTGAGCGGCCGACTTTGCCGTCAAGATAAAGACGTGTCATTCTAAGGAAGTATGAAGACTGAACTACGCCTTTTAACTCTTCGCCAGGAATTCCAAGTCCCTTTGCAACTGCAGTTCCTGCACCGATAAATACTGCTTCGAAACCTTCTTCGAGCATTTTATCAATTGAAACATCAACGCCGACGCGGGTATTGCAGACAAAAGTTACACCAAGAGCTTCGATATTTTTAATTTCGCGGCGAACAACTTCTTTTGGCAGGCGGAAATCAGGAATTCCATAAAGAAGCACTCCGCCCGGTTCCTGCTCTGCTTCGTAAACTACAACATTGTAGCCTTTTCTTGCCAGATCTCCGGCAACAGTAAGGCCTGCAGGACCTGAACCGATTACAGCAACCTTGCCCTTTGTTTTTGGAACAAGTTTTTCGTTTGTAAGATGATTTTCAGAATAGAAATCTGCGATGAATTTTTCGATACGACCGATTTTTATTCCTTTTCCAGACTTGGCAAGTACACAATGACCTTCACACTGATTTTCGTGCGGACAAACGCGGCCACAGATTGCCGGAAGATTGCTTTTTTCAGAAATGATTCTATATGCTTCTCCAATATTTCCCTGTGCAAGTGCATGGTTAAATTTTGGAATTTCGTTTTCGATAGGACAACCAGTACGACAAAGTGGTTTTGGACAGTTCAGACAGCGGCGTGCTTCCTGAACAGCTTCTGCAACAGTATAACCTGGAATTTCTTCCTTCATAATATAAAGTACCTCAAAATATTTTTTTATTTAAACATCAATGATGTATCAATTTAGAATTATAACGCCAAATTGAGAGAAAATCAAATCACGATATTCTCAACAAAAGGCATCGTTAATTTTTAATCAACAACAAAAAGCGTTATTACGATGACTTTCTTTACGCCTCCTTTTTTCAGTTCTTCGGCGCAGGCTTCGATTGTGCTGCCGGTTGTCATTACGTCATCAATTAAAATGACTTTTTCTGGCGGAGATTTTAAAAACTTTTTAATTTCTTTTTCTTTTTTTAGAACAAAGGCCTTTTTTATCTGTTCAAGCCGGTGCATGCGGTTTAATTTTTTCTGCTGAAACCTTGTAAGACGTTTTAAGACATTTAAGGTTTTTACTCCGTACAGGTTACGAAGATAAAAGCAGAGTTCTTCTATCTGATCCCAGCCTTTTTTGCGGATTTTTCCAGGGCGGGGAGGAACCGGCACAACTGGAATTTTTTCTTTTTCCAAAAGTTCTATCTGTTGAATTTTATTAAAAACAAAAGAAGCAAATAATGGCGACAAAACTCTTTTTTCTTCTGTTTTCCAGGCAAAGAGAAGATTTTTTTTCCATAGGCGGTAGGAAAAAAGAGGAAATGCAAGATCAACGCTTTGTAAGATTTTTTCGTTACGGCAGGAAGAGCAGATGTCTATTTCGCTGATAAGTTCTTTTCCGCAGACTTTACAGCGCAATGGAAAATCACTTTCGCTTAATTTTTTTATGCAGCGCGGACATAACGGCAGAAAGGAAGATTCTCTGCCACAGCAGACACATTCTTCTCCGCCAAGAATAAAACATTCTGCACGGCGTAAAAGATTTAAGCTTGAAAGAAAAAAAGAGAACAGTCGTCTTTTTATTATAAAAAAATGAATTTTTGCCACTACATAATAAATGGCGATAAACTGCAGTTTTTACGCATTTTTTGTTATAAAAATACGTTATTTTATGATGCACAAGGGATAGTAGCAGCGCCGGAGGCGTTCTGCTGACATCACATCTAAAAAGTAAAGATGCAAATTCGTATGTGCACTGTGCCACGGATGGCACAAAAACTCTGAGGACCGCAAGAAATGCGAAGCATTTGTTGCCTGACAGGATGTCAGCAGAATGAAGCGCGCAAGACGCGGAACTGCGGATAGCCCGGTTTTTGCGGCGCAGACGCAAAAATGCGCCCGCATACAAAAACTAACGGCCAGAAAGAGAAGATTTCCAGCGGGAAACAAGCTGCAAAGCCTGCAATGGAGTAAGATTTTCCGGATCACAGGAAAGAATTTCGTCGAGAACCATTTCTTCATCCGAAAAAAGTCCTGGAGAGGTCGTGCTAAAATGAGATTTTTCTTTTTCGCTCGTTTTTTCTGTCGGAATGTCAGAAGGAAGCATTGGTTTATCTTCTGCCATCTGCTGCAGGCGCAAAAGGATTTCACTGGCACGGGCAATTACGCTTTGAGGAATTCCCGCAAGTTCTGCAACGTGGAGACCATAGGAATTTTCGCTGGCACCTTCCTTTATTTTTCGCAAAAATACAACTTCGCCGGCATTTTCTGCAACGTCCATGCACAGAAGTTTTAGCGAAGAATGTTCCATCCGGGTAAGTTCGTGATAATGAGTTGCAAAAAGGGTTTTACATTTTATTGTATTCAATAAATATTCGCTGATTGCCCACGCAATTGAAAGTCCGTCTTCTGTGGAAGTTCCACGGCCAACTTCGTCCATAATTACGAGGGATTTTTCTGTTGCCGAACGGAGAATGTTTGCAGTTTCTGTCATTTCGACAAGAAAGGTTGATTCTCCGCGGGCAAGATTGTCGCTTGCTCCGACACGGCAGAAAATTCTGTCAACAACGCCAATATGTGCAGACGAAGCCGGAACAAAGGAACCTGTCTGGGCAAGAAGGGCAATCAAGGCATTCTGCCTTAAATATGTTGATTTTCCGGCCATGTTAGGGCCTGTAATAAGGGCAAAAGAAGTTGAACAGTCTTTAGAAAAATCCAGAGGAGAGCAGACTGATAAATCGTTTGGAACAAATTCTCCGGCAGGAAGATGAAATTCAACAACAGGATGACGCGCATTCTTTACTTCAAAAACGCTTGAATCATCAACCACAGGGCGCACCCAGTTATGAAGAATTGCAGAATAAGCAAGGCAGGCACTTACGTCTGTATGTGCAATTTCGTGTGAAGTCTGCAGAAGATAAGGCACAAATCTGGCAATCTGCGAGCGGACTTCGACAAAAAGGTCGCGTTCAAGCTGAATGATTTTTGAAGAAGCTTCGTTGAGTTCGTGTTCAAGTTCCTGCAAACGCGAAGTTGTATAACGTTCAGCATTTAAAAGCGAGCGGCGCATAATAAAATGCTCCGGGACCTGCTGCAGTTTTCCTTTTGTAATTTCTATGTAATAGCCCGCATTATTGTTGTTTTTTATGCGGAGGTTTGAAATTCCTGTTTTCTGTTTTTCTTCTTCTGCGTATTCTTCAAGAATTTTATTAAAATTGTTCTGAATGTTACGCCAGTGGTCAAGTTCACCAGACCAGCCGTCTTTAATTATTCTTCCTTCGGTTAAGGAAGTTGAAGGATCGTCCAAAATTGAAGAATCTATAAGTTGAATTATCTGTTTTGACTCTTCTGCAGAAAGACTTGAAAAATCATAATTTTCGATTAAAACACGGACATTAAGCCAGGAAAGAAGACTTTGCTTTAATGCCTGCAAATCTTTTGCATGTGCCCTTTCCATTGCAATTCTTCCGGCAAGGCGTTCAATATCTAAAACCGAACTGAAACGCTCCCGCACTTCTTCTAAAAGCTGTCTGTTGTTTACAAAAAGAGAAACGTGTTCCTGTCTTATCTGGATTTTTTTAGAATCCGTAAGCGGGTAATTAAGGTAATTTATTAAAAGGCGTTTTCCCATTGCAGTCTGAGTATGAGAAACACATTCTAAAAGTGAATACTGAACACTTCCGTCGCGTAAATTCCCTGTAATTTCTAGGTTGCGTCTGGAAGAATCGTCCATTACGACATATTCGCTGTCTTTGTAGACCTTTATTCCGCTGACGTGAGGAGCTGTAGTTGAAGCGTTCTTTAAAAGATAGTCAAGGAGGAATCCTGCCGGGCCGACTTCTGCACTGTCTTCCGTTAAATTAAATGAGCGCAGGTTCTGTACGTTAAACTGTTTTGTAAGCCGCTTAAACGAAAGTGAATTGTCAAAATTCCATTCAGGATAATAAGAAACAGAAATATTCGGATTCTGTTCTATAAGAGAACTGACAGTTTTGTCGTTACGCATGTTTTCCGGCAATAAAAGTTCGCGCGGATTTGAACGGCCGAGTTCCTTTGCAAAACTGTCGGCCATGTCTTTTTTGTTCCAGCTGGTTGCGTAAAAGTCGGCAGTTGTTACATCAATGTAAGCAAAGCCGACATCATTTTTCCGGACAACGCAGCTTGCAAGATAATTGTTTGCACCACCGTCGAGATACTCGCTTTCCATCGCGGTTCCTGGAGTAATTACTTCGATTACCTTGCGTTCTGTAATTGTCTTTCCTTTGCCGATTTCGCCAACCTGTTCACAGATTGCAATCTTTTTTCCAAGGCGAAGAAGACGGGCAATGTAGATTTTTGCGGCATGATAAGGAATTCCACACATAGGCTGACCAGCCCTGTGCGTAAGCGTAAGATTTAAAAGACGGCTTACTTCAACTGCGTCTTCGTTAAACATTTCATAGAAATCTCCGAGACGGAAAAAGAGCACTTCATTCTGATATTCATCTTTTATGCTCTGATACTGAATCATCAGGGGCGTTAATTCAGTGCCTGCCGACTTCTGCTGAACACTTCCAGCTACAACCTTATCTTTTTGACGTGGCATTTTGAACTAAATTCCAAGCTGCGCAATTACTTTTTCTGTAATATCAACAGAAGGGCTGTACCACAAAATTGCATTTGCCTGCTGCAAACTCATAATCATTGAATAACCTTCGTTTTCGGCAACTTTTTCAAGAACGCTGTACAGTTTTTTATAGAATGAATCAGAATTCTGCAGGTTGCGTTTTAACGATTCAAGTTCAACATTCTTTGTGCTTGTGTATTCTGTAAGAAGGTCAGTTTTTTTAGTAATGTCTGAATCAAGACGATTTACAGTTGCTGTGTTATTGTTCTTTTGAGCTTCAACTTTCTGATTTTTTAAATTCTGAATTTCTTCAGTTCTGCGGTTAATTTCGTTCTGGAATTCTGCTTTTTTAGATTCATAATTGCGAACTGGAGCAGAATTACGGAAATATGCCTGATAGACACGGGCTGTATCAACAACACCAAAACGTGTAATCTGCTGTGCAAAAGATGAAGCAGCAGCACAGAACAAAATACCAAAAAGAAGAACTATTTTTTTCATGATAACTCCAGGTTAAAGCAACTATTTATTTGTAATATTGAATGAAAGAACAAACTTCCACTTATTGTCCCATTCAACATTGTAATCTTTGTCCATTTTAAACGTGTTTGCAAAAAGCAGGCGCAGAGGGAACTGAGGAATTGAGAAGCGGAGCCCCGGACCTGTACTAAAGTAGAAATCTGTAATGTCAAGGTTGTTGAACATAGAATAAGGACTTTCCTTAATTGCAGCTGCATCGCCAAACCAGTCAATTGCCAGAACTCCAGGAACAATCGGCATGCGAAGTTCAAGGATATTGCTCCAAAGTGCGCGGCCACGATGTTTATTGTAAATATTTGTCCAGCCGCGGGCATTAAACATACCGTCGATATACAGTTTGCTTGTGTTTCCGATTCCTGTGTCTGGAGTCGGGAATTCGAGGCTCAAACCGCTGTATGCTGCAAAAACCATCTTCCAGTTCCATGATTCTGTTACAGGAATATTGAGCAGGGTAAAGTATTTTTCTAATTTTGTATCTGAGCGCAGGAAGAATTCCGTTTCAAGCGGGGTAAGTCCGTACCAGGTAAGTCTCTGGCTTGCAAACCAGCCAGTTGTCGGATCATAGTTTATGTCGCGGTCATCAACAGAAAAGGCTGACCATACAGAATTCTGGAATCCCCATTCATTTGAATAATCGCTGATGGTTGAATCAACCGGGTCAAACTGTTCTTCGTAAACATTGTTGATAAGGCTTCCGTTTATACCGGCAGACAGAGAAAGAATTGCCCAGTTTGGTGTCCATCTTCTTCCAAGAGAAAATCCAAGGCTCCAGACCCAGCGTTCATAATCCATGTAATAATCGTCAGAATTGAATCCTTCGTCAGGACTATATTCAAGCATGAGTGCTGAATTCTGGGAATGAGAAAAACTTGTGCTGATTGAAGAAGAAATCGGAAGCCCAAAGAGCCAGTTTTCTCCATAACTCAAAGAAACCGACTGTTCGTCTGTTGCAATAGTTGAACTTGCACTGATTGATTTTCCAAGTCCCCTGAAGTTTGAATCCTGCCATTTTACAAAAAGGGCAAAAGGAAGATCGTCAGGATCAGAAACTCCGGAGAAAGTTACACCAAATTCAATTGAAGTAGTTGACTGTTCATCAACAGAAAAAACAAGCTGAACAAGGTTATCTTCAGAGCCTGGAACAACATCCGGAACAACTGCACTAAAATACTGAAGGTTGTAAAGGTTACGAAGTCCTGTAGTTAATTTTGCCTTAGAAAAAATGTCACCTGTTTCAATCGGAAGTTCACGGCGGATAATTTCTTCTTTTGTTCTTGTGTTTCCTTTAATGGAAATGCTTTCTACGTGGCTTCTGACGCTTTCTGTAATGTTGAATACATAAGAAATTACTTTATTTGCAACGTCTTTTTCCGGCACCGGCTGAAAACGGTTTGAAGTATATCCGTTTTCGTAGTAAAGGTCGGCAATTGCCATTACAGATTCCTGATATTTCTGCTGGTTATAAACTGCGCCGGTCTTTAATTTTACGTAAGAACTAAGTTTTTCACTCGAAAATATGACGTTTCCCTTAAACTTAATTCCTCCGAACGTATACTGCGAACCTTCGACAATAACGAAAGTAACAGTAAGTTCGTCGCGGTTTTTCTTTTCGTTTATGCTTATTTCTTTTGTAACGTCTAAAACTTCTGCATCAATGTAGCCAAGATTCTGGTAATAAGCTGTAATTGCCTGTTTGTCTGCTTCGAGTTCAGATTCCTGGAAAGCACCTTTGTTGATTAAACCGGCTTCTTTTAAGGTGAGCTTGCCTTTTAATGTTTTTGAAGAAACAACCTTATTTCCACGGAAATCAATCTTTGTAATTACTGTTGAACGGCCTTCATCAACTTTAAAGTTTATTTCTACCCCTTTTGAAGTTGTTTTTGTACTTGCGCTTACCTTTGCATTTGTAAAACCTTTTCCAAGATAAACATCGCGGACAGCACGTTCATCTACAAGCATCTTGCTTTCAACAAAAATATCCTTTTCCTTTAACGAAGTTGCATCTTTTAACTCCGTCGTGCGGATCTGGCGGTTTCCTGAAAAAGTAATTCTTGTAACGACAGGACGTTCTGTAACTGTAAACACAATCGAAACAGTATTCTTTTTCGGGTCTCCTGGAAGAGCTTCCGGGTTTATTTCATCAAAAAAATCAAGGGCATAAATGCGGTCAAGGAGGTTACCGAAAACTTCGTCAGAGAATTTTTTTCCGATAAAACTGCCTGTAACGCCGTCAACGTCTTTTGCGTCAACAGATTTTAAATTT